>JAPONP010000087.1 GCA_026713835.1 Bacteriovoracales bacterium | reverse complement strand
GATTGATTTAATAATAAAAGTTAAATTATCTTTGCCTAGAATACCTCAAAAAAGCCGATTCGCAAAAGTTTAAAATAATAATAATTTCAACTCTTTTTTGAGTTGAAATTAAGATAAAAATAAACCTTGCCCCCATTTAAGGGCCTGCTCTAAAAATGCAAATTGATGACATTTGTATCCGGGCCGGTGGTCTGACCACTGGCCCAAACAGGCCTGGGATATGACGACGGAAGGCACTCTTGTGGCCGATTCCCGGTAATACCTCCAACTCCTCAAAACTTGCGGAAATGTAGATAATATACTGACAAATACATATATATGATGTATGATATACATATATGCCAACAGTATTTATTTTTAGAAATATCAAATTAGTTATTCATGTTAGGGATCACGCTCCTCCTCATGTTCACGCAATATCTCCCGATGCTCAAGCAAAGATTGATTTAACATCTTTGGAATGCTTTTTTTCGAGAGGATATTCAGCCAAAGATTTAAAACTGATTACTAACTTTATATCCGATAACAAAGAAAAATTTATGGAGGTTTGGAATGAATACCACTCTTAAAAAAAATATCAAATTAAGTAAAAAAAACGTGCTGGCCAATGATGAATTTGATCCCAAATATGGAAAAGAGAGGATCACTATTTTTCTTGATCAACAGGTCGTTAATGCTTTTAGGGAGATGGCCAGTGCAGATAAAGGCTATCAAACTCTGATTCGCGAAGCCTTGAGAGATTATATTTTTGGATCGACGCCAAATGATATTACCTCTAGACTTGATCGACTAGAACGGATTGTCTTAAAGAAGGCTTGATCCTGACAACAACAAAGTCAAGGTAACAACTCATCCTTTTTTGAAATGCCCCTTTTTCAATGTTGGAGTTGCGCTAGGAATTTGAATCTATAGCCATCCTAGATTTGTCACTAACCCCATTTTCCTTAATGCTTGTACTAATCAGGCAGCATCATCGGCCAAAAACCCTTCTAACTCTCGATCAAATTTCTTTATTAGTTTCTTATCTTGGGAACTTGTCACAAGACAAAGATAATAGATCAATAAGGAGTCAATTTTAAATCGATCAATTTGACAATGTAGCACCCTGCTGATAACGGCAGGGCCGACACCGATTATTTCTGAAATATCTTTATTAGAATAATTTTTTATTCGCTTGAATTTGATAATCTTCTGGCAAATGTTAAATTTCATTTTATCTATAGGAGAAGCATTTTTTTCAATAACTACAGTTGGTTTTAACTTTCTCTTTTGGATATCGTCTAAAACTTTTAATATTCGATTTTTATCCGGATAACTCATTTCACCTCCTTTTTCATTTGGAATAATGTTATAATTCCACTTGTTGAGGGTTCACCTCGTTCTATAGAAAAAACCATTCGATACCGTCTAAGGAGTAAAAAAATTCTGCAATATCATTAACGGTAAAGTTTGAACGCTTTTTTTTGCGATACCCTTTATTTTTTGCAAGGCCATAATTAATATGCCTAAGATCAATTTCGAGTGTGTTGATTTGATAATCATTTATTCTCGTCGTCTTAATTTTTTTGATTTTTAAATCTTTCGGTTTCAATAGACCCCACTTTTAATCAATATATCAAAGTTTGACTAAAAAGTCAATTATCTTGATTTTTTAGTCAACTTTCTTGCGATGTTTTTAGGATTGATAATGATTTTAATAGGTTGGGATGATTTTTGAAGATGCACCACTCTTAAAGGGCGATAAGGCCAATGTGCAAGGACTGAGATTCGATCGGACAACTCATCCAAATAGGCAGGTCGTGATTAGATTTTCGCCAGGCCGTTTTTCAGATCCTTAATGAGGTCTTTGCTATCCTCTATACCGACACTCACCCGAATGAGGTTATCCTGAATACCGAGTTTTTCCCGAATCTTTTTGGGGACGGAGGCATGGGTCATGATGGCCGGATGCTCGATGAGGCTTTCCACCCCTCCCAAACTTTCGGCCAAAGAGAAGATGTCGAGAGAGGAAAGGAAGGTGCGGGAGGCCCGAAGCCCGCCTTTGAGATAAAAGGTCAGCATACCGCCGTGACCGCTGGTCTGGCGTTTGGCCAGGGCGTGTTGGGGATGGGACGAAAGCCCCGGATAGATAACGTTTTCCACCTTGGAGTGTTTGTTTAAAAAGTGGGCGATTTCCAGGGCATTTTCTTCGTGTTTTTTCATTCGGACGGCCAGGGTTTTAAGGCCTCGGAGGATGAGCCAACTGTCGAAAGGTGATTGGGTCGGTCCCGTCGAGTTTTGAAGAAACCACAGCTTATCGTAGAGTTTCTTAGAATTGAGGATAAGGCCTCCCGCCACCACATCGCTATGGCCGTTGATGTATTTTGTAAGGGAGTGAACGACGATATCGGCCCCGAGTTTGAGAGGATTTTGAAAATAGGGGCTCATAAAGGTGTTATCCACCACCGTCAAGCAGTTATGTTTTTTGGCAAAACCCGAAAGTTTTTCGATATCGGAAATTTTGAGCAAGGGATTGGTTGGGCTTTCGAGCCAGAGCAAAGCGGGACGGTGCTTTTTGATAAGATATTGCACATTTTTTAAATCCGTCGTGTCCGTAAAGATAAAATTGTGGGTTTGATGGAAGACCTTGGTGAACATACGGTAGGTTCCTCCATAAACGTCGTCACCACAAATCACCGTTTGCCCCGGAGGAAGAACCTGCATGATGAGCATATTGGCCGAAAGACCGCTGGAAGTGGCCAAGGCGTAACGGCCCTTTTCAATGGAGGCCAGACAGTCTTCGAGCCTCGTTCTCGTTGGGTTGTGGGTACGGGTGTATTCGTAGCCTTTGGTCTTTCCGGGACTCTTTTGAACATAGGTCGAGGTTTGATAGATGGGGGCCGTCACGGCCCCGGTCTCCTTGTCCGGCTCTCCACCGATATGAATTACCTTGGTGGCCAACTCTAACGATTTGATTTTGCTTTTTTCTCTCATCCCAAGCTCCTCATAAGTTTTAAAACATCCTTTTCCGATAAAATGTCTATGGGGCGACCATTGGAACAAACGATGACGACCTTTTGTTTTTTAAAGGCCTCCAAGGCCTTTTCCACGGGATCGGAAACGTCGAGTTGAACAAAGTCTTGGGAGTAGATGGTGGAAACGTTATCTTCAAGATTTAGGGTCTGTTCAAAGAGGGGGGATGTAAGCCTTTCACTTTTGATAACCCCCAAAATATCTTTTCCATCGCTTACGGGGATGGCGCCAAGTCCGGTTTTTTCCATCAAATCCAAAACGTGGGAGATATTGTGGGAAGTTTCCACTATGGCCACAAGTTTTTCTTTTCCGATCTTTTGGATGATTTCCCCAAGAGAGCATTGGAGTTTTCCTTCAAAGTAATTGTTTTCCGACATCCAGTCGTCATTAAAGATTTTGGAGCGGTAGCGATCCCCGCTATCGTGGAGTAAAACCAGAATTTTTTTGGGGGATTTGAGTTTTCGTGCGTGATGGATGGCCGCCAAAACGCCCGCACCCGCACTTCCTCCGCAGTAGATGGCCTGCTCACTAAGAAGTCTTCTGGTTATAAGAAAGCTCTCTTTGTCTCCAACGACTTCAAAGTCATCTATTTTTTCAAAGTCATAGTTTTTGGGAATAAAGTCCTCTCCGATTCCTTCCAAAACGTAACTATGGGCCTCTGTCATCTCGCCGGTCTTCCAATAATGGGCCACGATGGAGCCCACACAATCGACGCCTACGATTTTGATATGGGGGCAATGCTCTTTAAAATAGGTGGCACAACCGGAGATGGTTCCCCCGGTTCCGACAGCCGCCATAAAGATATCAAATTCTCCGTCGGTCTGACGATGAATTTCAGGGGCCGTGAATTTGTAATGGGTTTCCCTATTCCAAAGGTTATCGTATTGATTCACATAATAGGAATGGGGAATGGTTTGGGCCAATTTTTTGGAGACGCTGTAGTAGGATCGAGGGTCTTCGGGGGCCACGTCCGTTGGGCAAATCACAACTTTGGCCCCATAGGCCTTGAGGTTGTCGATTTTTTCCTTGGATTGCTTATCGTTAATGACAAAAATACATTTATATCCGTGAAGGGCCGCATACATGGCGATTCCAACACCCGTATTGCCCGAAGTCCCCTCGATAATCGTTCCTCCCGGAGGTAACTTGGAGTTTTTGACCGCTTGGTCGATCATATAAACGCCGATTCTATCCTTGGTGGAGCCTCCGGGATTGAGGTATTCGAGTTTGACATAGATATCCGATTCGACTCCCGTAAATGAGGGCGAAAGCCTCACGATGGGCGTCTCTCCAATGGCCTCAAGGATATTGGCCTTACTCCCTTTCATCATCATGCTCGACTTTATATTCATAGTGGGGCCATCTTCCCTTCCTCGACAGCGCATTGGTTTTCCCAGGCTTCTAAAAGTTTTTCCAAATGCTTCCGAGGGCTTTGGGAATTGATATCTTCAAATTGACTATAGTTTGGAAAAAGCTCTTTGGCACGACCCAAGATGATTTTCTCCCTAGAAATGAGAGAATTTTTTAGTGCTATGAGGTCGGTTTCATGGGGATGCCAGCCCTTAATGTATTGCGACGTGCATCTATTGATGAGGAGCCTCGGGGGGGTCTTATTGAAGGCCCCGAGTTCCTGTTGAAGGTGCCGGGCGTCCGTGAGCTTGTCGTGTTCTACGGATGTGACCAAAAACCAATCGGCCAAGTTCTCGGTCATGATTTGGGAGGGAAGGCCTGCAGCTTTGAGAAAAAGGTCTTTTAGGGAATAAATCGTCCTTATGGCATCGACGAAATCCTCTACAAAAAATCTTCCCGTCATGCGTTCGAGATAGACGAGAAGTTTTTTGATGCCGGATTGAAGGGCCAGGCGAATGAAGCCTGCACTCGAGGCCTTTGATTTTGTCCCGAGCGTTGCATCTAAGTATTGGAACACCTCTTGGAAGTTTTGGTTGAAAAATCGATGGACTCGCTCCCCACCGCTCAGAAAATCCACGAAGTGATGGCCCGGTGGGGTATCGAGGACGATGGTGTCGTAGGAATGGGAGCCTAGATGATGTTGCAATTCCAAAAGGGCAAGAATTTCATGAAGACCTCCAAAGGGTCCGGCCAAAATTTTTAGGATATTATTGGTGATTTGGGATGATGAGAGTTTTTCCATGAAAACTCTTTGCAACGTGGCCTCAGGGCACATGAGCAAGACGTGAAGTTGGATGTCCTCATCTCCCGGGGAAAAAGAAACGGCCTTAGGGCTTCCTTTTTGATCCTCATCTATGGATAAAATTTCCTTAAGCCTTTTGGAGGGGTCCACCGTAATGAGCAAAACCCGCCTTTGCCTCGCTAAAAAGAGGGCCCTGGAGGCGGCCAACGTACTTTTGCCCACTCCCCCGGTTCCACAAAAGATCTCCAGTTTTTTCATCTTTTCTCTTTCCATTCGATAAGTGTTTTAAAAAAAGGGGCGGTGTGTTCGATTTTTTCATCGTCACCGGACAGGGGCCAATAGGGAATTTTGACTTCCCATTCCTGGCTTCCATATTCCTTTTCCAAACCCTCTTCGAGGGATATCCGTTCCCGAAGATAGGGAGGAATCTTGTCTCGCAAGTGTTGGGGAACTGTTTTGGAAAGAGAAAAGTTTAAAAACATTTCGATGTCGTGGAAGCCCATGACATTCAAGCGATCTTTGAGTTCCCTTCCCTCGGAAAGGGAGAGTTGGGTTGGGATATTGGAGATGAGGATGCGAAGACCTGCATCGCTTTCCATAAAATGTTCCATCTCTTTGATATCATTAAAAAAATGTCCCGAGCGAAAGATCTTGAGATAATTTTTGATGGATTCGAGCATCACCAAAGCATGACCTGAGGACGGAGAGTCCAAAACGATGGTCAAATTTTCGTCTTCTCTAAGAAGGTAGAGGATATGTCCGAGATAGATGAGATAGCTCATTCCCGGAATAACGTCTATGATCGATCGAAAAAACTTATTGCCGGAAATCCAAGACCCCAAAAGTTTGGAATGGAGTTTAAAGCCGATATATCGTTCCAGACTTTCAAAAAGATCCAAACGTTCGTAGGGGATAGAAAGTCTTTGGCAAAGATGCTCTTGCTTTTGCCCGTCAAAATCGACGAACAAAACCTTTTGGCCGGATTGAATCAAACACCGGGCGCAAGCGAGAGAGGATAGGGTTTTGCCGACCCCTCCTTTGCCGGTGACTAGATACAACCTCTTTACCAAGCTTTTCAAAAATATCTCAAAAGATAAAGCGAGCGGTCACCATCATTTTGCTATAGGAGCCCTTGGCCTTAGGGCGATCTCCTTCTCCTTGGGACTCTTCCGGATCGAAGGGGTTATGGTAATGCACGAGGGCCCCAAAGGCGAGAGAGTCGTTGAGTTGAAGTTCGGCCCCTATCCCCCCATGAAGTCCCACGACGACTTTCTCCTCGGAATCCGAGGCGTCGGAGAGCTTGAGGAGAGGAGCGTAAAAGCCCAGCCCTCCCAAGGCGTAGGGTGAAAAGGAGTCAAATTGCCAAAGCATCCCCCTGATTCCAAAGGCAAGGCCTTTGATGACGGCTTTGTCTTTGGCCCCTCTGTGGGAGGAGTAATGCCCGTTGATCAAAAGATCAAAGGAATGGCTCGCAGAATAGTGATAATAGAAGTCCGGGGTGATGGCATCTTTTCCCTTTTTTCCCAAATCTCCGTAGAGGAAAGACTGGCCGAGCCCCAGGGCAAAGGAGTGGGTGCGTATGCGGTTTGGGATTCGAGAAGAGGCGGGATGAAACCGAGATCGGGGTGGTTGCTTTTTCGCCTCTTCCTCAAGACCCGTGATAAGACCGGGTTTGGCCCAGGAGAGAGAGGCCATCACAAAGGAAAAGGCGATAGGCCCAACGGTCTTCTTCATTATTGGAATGGATAGAAAGACGGTTGGCGTTTTTAGTTAATGGTCGATGTTGTCGTTTCAACACCGGTGTTCGTACCACCACTTTGAACGTAAGGGCCGACCAAACCTTCTGCCGGAGTTCCCAGGGTGGACTCTTCCACTTTGGGTCTCTCCATTCCTCTAAGGGATCGGATATAACCGGTAAAGGTTCCTTCCGGGGCCCGAATCACCTCTTTTAAGAGTTCAGTATCTCCGGCATTGACGGATTTTCTTTCTTGGTCAAAGAGGAGCTGAATTTGGGTGATGTAGGTGATGTCATTTTTGGTCTTGTTGTCGATCACCTGAATTTCATGCCCTTCTCTAATGATTTGAGCAATCTCTTCCAAGGTGACATAGCAACTTTGAAAAGTGTCATAAAGTTTTCGGTTTTGGTATCGCTTGATAATTCTCACGTCTTTCATTGATCTCCCCTAGGTAGGCTAAGATTGATAATCCGTATGAAATACCAGACGGGAAAGCTCTCTGTCAACCCGGTTGGTCAAAAAAAGTGACTTATAAAACCCTTGTGATTTCAACAGGATAGGAATCTTCATCTGGGTAAAGGCCCGTTTTTTCTCCCTTCCATGTATTTTTTCTAATCTTCACAGTTCCAAAACCCGATGGGTTGAAAATGGGGGCGTGGGTTCGGCCCCGTTCGATCACCGTTTGGGGAATGGATATCTATGGGGATAAAATCTCTCATTTTGGCACTGACATTCAGCTTATCCCTCCTTTCCTGTGGCCATTTGAGGGGCCCTTCTTCCCCATCCGTCACCGCAAGTGAAAAAAGTTCTTCTTCCTCATCTCCGTCTCCATCCCGTGAAATCTACCGGAGCAAGGTCAAAGAGGAGCTTGAAAAGATGGTCACCATGGCCAAAAAGAGAGGAAAGAACGCCACGGGATTTATCCAAAAGGCCTTGTTTTTAAAAGCGTCCCAGGCTTCCTTGGCCCAAGACTACGAATCGGCTGCCTTGATTTATGAATACGTCGCCAGGCTCTCTCCGAGCGATCCCTACCTGGCCCTCAAGTATGCGACCTCCCTTCTTCAGTCGGGAAGGGTCTCGAAGGCCCGCTTTCTTTTGGAAAAACACTACCCCAAAAGCGGCCCTTATCGGGAAAGATTTGGGCTTTTATTGGCCGGTCTTTATTCTACGAAACCGGCGCAAAAGGCCAAGGCTGAAGCGATTTATCGAAACATTTTGAAGGAAAACCCAAAAAGTATCGAGGCCTGCTTGCTTCTTTCCGATCTCGAACTTGGAACAAAAAAGAAAAAAGAACCCAAGGCTTTCGATACCATTAAAAAATGTGAAAAATTTTATTCCGATAAGGGGATTTTTTCCTACTACAGAGGAAAGGCTTATCTTCAATTCAACGATATTGAAGCGGCCAAGAAATCCTTTGCAAAATCGTTAACCCTAGAGCCGACGTTTTACCAATCGGCCGTGGCCTTAGGCCTCATTTTGGAAAATCAGAAAAAAAGAGATAAGGCCGTCAAAGTCTATAAGGACTTTCTCGAACATTGGCCTACGAATCACCCGATCCTTTCCAGGTTGGTTAAACTCCTTTTCGCAAGACCTTTAAAAAATCATGGAGACTATGCGGATGCCATCGAGTACACCCAAAGATTGGTCTATCTCGACCCCACCAACCTCAACCTCAAGGCAAAGCTCGGAGTCCTCTATAGCGAAAGGGGAAATTACGATAAGTCCATCGCCATTTTAGAGGAAGTCATTCGGGAGGTTCCGGAGTCCGATAAACTCCTCTATTATCTGGCCGCAATCTATCAGGTCGTCGAAAAATATGAAAGATCCATCGATTTTTTTTCCCGTATACCCAAGGAGAGTGAATTCTATGTTGAAGGTTCACTTCAGATCACTCAAATCCTTTCCACCATGGCCCTGGAGGATTACCGACGTTCGATGAATTTGGCCGAAGAGGTTTTGAAAACCCATCCCGAGAACGCCAATCTTTTGAACTTCGTAGGGTATTCCCATCTCGAAAGGGAAGACGATATGGATAAGGCCTTTCGCTATATCTCCAAAGCGATCCGCTTGGCCCCTGAGGACGGGTATATAAGGGATTCTTTGGGTTGGTACTATTACAAGGTTGGGAAATGGGAGTTGGCCCTTAAAGAACTCGAGAGGGCCTATAAACTCGTGGGAAACGATAGCACCATCACCAAGCACTTGGCCCTTGTTTATCAAGCGATGAATCGGTACGATTTGGCCAAAAGTCTTTATCGAAAGGCTTTGGCCTTGACGAAGGATCGAGAGGAAAAAGATGAGATCAATCAATTCATCGACGAAATCGAGACCAAGGCTGCGAGTCGTTACCCGGCATCTAAGTCCGCGCCCTAGTCATCTCAAAAGAGCTTTTCCCCTTTCTGTCTTCATCGTCCCTATGGCTTTAGCCTTCCTAAGCTCCTGTGCCCATAACCGTAAGCATTTGGCCCATAAGGGAAAGGAAGAGGAGGTCTTGGCCAGACATTTGGGGGCCCTCTGCTTAACGGGGGAAGGACGAGGGGGGCTTTTTTTGGAAAGAAGAAAGTATCCCTTCTCCTACGAATCCCTCCTCAAAGAGGATAGGTGGCTCTTGGCCGTCACCCTTCCCTTTCAAGGGCCCATCACGATCGAGGTACCCTATGGAAGGGCGAAGACCCAAAAGCAAGGCTTTGAATTTCGGATTCCCAAAAAGTTCCGTCTAAGACTCAAGGAACGCCAAAGGGTGGATCGGGCCCTTCGCCAAATCTCTTCGTTTATCGAGATGGTGCAAGGGGCCCGGCAGGGGCGGATCAAAGGCGGCCAAAAATGCCGATGGAAAAGGCCGGGGCAAGAGCTCATTTGTAAGAGGGGGCGGACACCCTTTCACCTCTTATTGACGGAACGCAATGTGATCTTGAGGTACCCCTCCTCTTCTCAGGCAACCCCCGCAACCTTTGGGGCCACGTTGGGGGAGTTCAACGGTCGCTATTTTGAAAAGGTTTCCATCGATATATCTCGAAAGAAGGGGAGGGGCGGCCCTTCCGTGGTTTTCTTCGTGAAGCGTTGCGAGAAGGAGGGGGACGAGCCGGGGTGACCGCTTCAAGCCAGGGCCCTTTCTCATCTTTTTTTTTTCGGTTTTCCGATTTTTCTGGTCATTTCTTCCCATTTCAAGCTATATAGTATTTCCCATGAAAGAGAAGATGAAAAAGTCGATCCCGTTTTTTACCCTTGCGTCCTCATTCCTCCTGTCGGGGGCGATTTTTTTCTTGGTGAGTTGCGCCAAAAAGGACAAGGCGGGGGAAAAAGTTCTTCACCTTCCCGTCAGTGCCAAAATCAAAGGAATGGATCCCATCTATACAAACGATAGGTACTCCGTCAATGCGGTGGGGAGGGTCTATGAAGGGTTGCTCTCCTATCACTACCTCAAAAGACCCTTTGTCCTCGAACCCAATCTGGCCCTGGCCATGCCCCAAGTTCAAGACGGAGGCAAAACCTATACCTTTAAATTGCGCCCGGGGGTTCTCTTTCACGACGACAAATGTTTTCCCGGGGGCAAGGGCCGAGAGATGGTCGCCCAGGATGTGGTCTATAGTTTTAAGAGGACGATCGCCAATCCCAAGGCCCTCGGTTGGTGGGTCATCGATGGAAAAATTGCGGGAGGGAACGATTTTAGAGAGAAAGTGGCCAAAGGCAAGGCGACGATGGAATCCCCCATCGAAGGGCTCAAAGCGTTGGATCGCTACACGGTTCAATTCAAGTTGACGGAGCCGTTTCCCCAATTTCTCTACGCCTTTGCCATGACCTTTTTCTTTGTCGTGCCTCACGAAGCCGTCAAACATTACGGTGAAGAGTTCATCAACCATCCGGTGGGGACGGGCCCTTTTACCTTGAAGGAATTTAAGCGTACCAATAGGATCGTTCTCCACAAAAACCCAACCTTTAGAAAAAAGCTCTATCCTTCCGAGGGAACTCCCGAGGATAGAAAGGAAGGGCTATTGGCCGATGCGGGAAAGCAGCTTCCTCTCGTGGACAAACTCGTGATCCACATCAATGTGGAAAGTCAGCCGAGATGGCTTTCCTTCCAGGCCGGAAAACTCGATCTTCTTGAAATTCCAAAGGATAATTTCGATACGGTCGTGACTCCTTCTAGGAACCTTTCACCTAAGATGAAAAAGAAGGGGATCAAGCTCCATATCACCCCCGCTCTGGATGTGACCTACACGGCTTTTCAACACAAGAACAAACTTTTTTCCAACCTCAAGTTGAGACGGGCCATGTCGCTCGCCAATGACCCCCATATCTCCAATAATCTTTTTTATTCCTCTACGGCCCTGGTGGCCCAATCCATCATCCCACCGGGCATTGCAGGTTTTATTTCCGGTTTTAAAAACCAGTGGGTAGGCCCCGATGTGAAGAGGGCCAAAAAGCTCTTGGCTGAAGCGGGATATCCAGGAGGAAAAGGTCTTCCTGTCATCACCTTCGACACTTCCGCCTCTACGGTCAGCCGTCAAATTGGAGAATTTTTCAAAAAGCGCATGGATCTCATTGGAATCAAAGTTCAAGTGATCACAAACCCATGGCCCGAACTGCAAAAAAAGATTCAAACCGCACAAACCATGATCCATTCCCTGGCTTGGGGGGCGGACTACCCCGATGCCCACAATTTTTTACAACTCCTCTACGGCCCCAATAAGGCCCCCGGTTCCAATGGATCCAATTACAATGACCCGGAATTTAACCAACTTTTTGAAAGCATACGCACTCTTCACGATTCTCCGGAGAGAACCAAGCTCTACGAGAAGATGTATAAGATAGCCGCCGATAGGCTTCCCTGGATTTATGGAGTCCACAGGCAATCCTTTATCATGACCCAAGGATGGTTAAAGAACTTCAAAAAAATGGAGTTTGAACAGGGAACCGAACAATACCTGAGCATCGATCTGGAGAAGAAAAAACAACTACAGGCTCATTTTTAGCCCACATTCTCGAAAAAGAAATAAGAGAATGGGAATGGGGTGCGAAGTCGGGTATAAGAAGCCTTGAACATTTGGATCTACATTTTACGACGAACCCTCTATATCATCCCCATTCTGGTAGGGGTGACATTTCTCATCTTCGTCCTCTTTCATCTCGTGGCCGGAGACCCCACCTATCTCCTCTTGGGTAAACACGCTTCGGTCTCTCAAATGGAGGCCTTGCGCACAGAACTTGGCCTAGACCGTCCCTGGTTTGTCCAATACTGGGACGTTTTGAAATCATCCTTTACCTTTGATTTTGGTCGTTCCTGGGCCAGCAAGCAAAATATCTTGGATATGGTCAAACAGGGGGCCATCCCCTCCCTAACCCTCACTCTTCCAGCCTTTATTATCGGCCTTTTTCTTAGCATCGCCATCTCCCTTTTCGTCTCCTTCCATCGAGGGAAACCCATCGACAGGGTGGTCGTCTTTATCACGGTGGCCTTGATGAGTTTTCCAAGTTTGGCCTATATCCTCTTCGGGCAATACTTTTTTGGTTACAAATGGGGCCTTTTTGAAATATCGGGCTACGAATTTGGGTTTCCCTATTTCATCCCCTACGTCATTCTTCCGGGTATGATCTGGGTGGCCGTGAGCCTGGGGCCCGATGTCCGATTTTTTCGCACTCTCATGCTCGATGAGATCTATCAGGACTATGTGAGGACGGCCAGGTCCAAAGGGATGACGGAAAGAGCGGTTCTTTTCAAGCACGTTTTAAAAAATGCCATGATCCCCATCATCACCCACGTCATGAATCAAATCCCCTTTTTGTTTTTGGGTTCCCTTCTTTTGGAAAGTTTTTTTGGTATTCCGGGACTGGGAAGCCTTATTTTAGAGGCCCTCAACAATAACGATTTCCCAACCATTAAGGCCATGGCCGTTCTCATCGCCGTGATTTATACGTTTTTTAACCTCGTCATGGATATCCTCTACACCGTAGTGGATCCGAGAGTTCGACTGGGCTAGAGGGGGGATAGGGGTATGGATATAAAATGAACGCCGTGGAAAATAAAAGCCGACTTTTGGCGGCCCCAAAATCCCTCTGGGCCGAAGCCTTTTTCCGCCTGTCCAAAGATAAATTGGCCATGGTGGCCTTGACCATCGTGGGGTTTTATCTTTTGATGGCCCTTCTCTCCTGGGGTGGAGCGATCGCTTCGGATTGGAATGCGGAAGTGGGCCCAAGCTATGGGGCCCCTTCCAAAGATTTTATCTTGGGCACGGATATCTTTGGCCGCTCTATCTTCAAAAAAGTCATCAAGGGAACTCAGACCGCCGTGAGCGTCGGTTTCGTCTCGGCGGTCTTGGCGGGCCTTATCGGAGTCTTTCTGGGCTCCATGGCCGGGTATTTTAGGGGTTGGGTGGACGATTTTGTGGTCTGGCTCTACACGGTCTTTACCTCGATTCCCTATATCATGCTCATCATCTCCATCGCCTTCGTTTTGGGCAAGGGTATTTTGTCGGTTTATCTCGCCTTGGGGCTCACCAGTTGGGTGGGGCTCTGTCGAATCGTGCGGGCCGAAGTCATCAGGCATCGGGAGCGGGAGTACGTCCAAGCGGCCCAGGCCATCGGGGGGGGCATGGGCGCAAACTGGTCAAACATATCATCCCCAACGTCTTTCATGTGGTCATCATCAACTTTTCCCTCCAGTTTCAGATGGCCATCAAGGCCGAGGTGATTCTTTCTTACCTGGGTCTTGGAGTCCAAGAGATTCCCAGTTGGGGAAAGATGATCGATGATGCTAAACTCGAATTGGCCCGAGGGGTGTGGTGGCAGCTGGCCGGAGCCGTGGCGGCCATGTTCGTCCTCGTATGGGCCTTGAATATCTTAGGGGACGCTTTAAGGGATGCCCTCGATCCGAAACTTAGGGGAAAGGGTTGAATGGAAATGGATAAAGATGATGAGTGAGCAGGGTTTGGAAAAAGTTCTCGAAGTCAAAGATTTGGTGACTCGGTTTCACGGAGAAGGTGGAGTGGCCACTGCTGTCAACTCTGTTTCCTTCGATGTTTGGAAAGGAAAGACTTTGGGTATCGTGGGAGAATCGGGTTCGGGCAAATCCGTCACGGCCTTATCCATCATGAGGTTGATCCCCTCTCCTCCGGGAAAAATCGAAGAGGGCCAAATCCTTCTTCGAGGGCAAAATATCTTGGACTTAAAAGAAAGTGAAATGAGAGGGATTCGAGGGAACAAAATTTCCATGATCTTTCAAGAGCCCATGACATCCTTAAACCCGGTCTTTACCGTGGGCAATCAAATCGAAGAGGTCTTGCACCTTCATCAAAAAGACCTTCTTTCCAAAGCAGACAGGACGGATAAGGCCATCGAAATGCTCCATCTTGTGGGAATCCCCTCGCCGGAAAAAAGGGTGAGCGAATACCCCCACCAACTGTCGGGAGGGATGAGGCAACGGGTGATGATCGCCATGGCCTTGGCCTGTGGGCCCGATATTTTGATTGCCGATGAACCCACCACGGCTTTGGACGTGACCATTCAGGCCCAAATCCTAGAGCTTATGAACAAGCTCCAAGATGATTTGGGAATGAGTATCATTTTGATCACCCACGATCTCGGGGTCGTTGCGGAAACCTGTCACGAAGTGGCGGTCATGTATTGCGGGCAGATCGTGGAATTTGCCGATGTTCACACACTCTTTTCCTCTCCCTCTCATCCCTATACCAAGGGGCTTTTGGAATCCATTCCCTCTTTTGATTCCACCGTGGATAAAAAGGAGGGGCGACTTCCCACCATCGAAGGGATGGTGCCGTCGCTTTTTGATCTTCCTCCGGGATGTTCGTTCCAAAACCGATGCTTTAATGTTTCACAAAAATGCAGGGGCTCTGAATCCCCTCCTTCTGAAAAATTAGAGAAAAATCATATCATACGATGTTTCCACCCCGTCGAAAACCAAGGGGAGAGGACCCACCCATGAGCACACCTCTTTTAGAGGTCAGGCATCTTACGAAGAGGTTTCCCATTCGGGGAGGGCTCCTAGGCCGTGAGATCGGTCATATCGAAGCCGTGGGTGATGTCAGTTTTAAAATCCATAAGGGGGAATGTTTAGGGCTTGTGGGAGAGTCCGGTTGTGGCAAATCCACCCTCGGACGCTCTCTTTTGAGACTTATCGAGCCCACTTCGGGAGAGGTTCTTTTTTACGGCGAGAACATCCTCAAGATGGATAGGACAAAACTTCGCCATCTTAGAAAAAAAGTTCAAATCATCTTTCAAGACCCCTATGCCTCTCTCAATCCGAGGATGACCGTTGGGGATATTTTGGGAGAACCCATCGACATCCATGGGCTGGCCAATTCGAGGGCAGAAAAGAAAAAGCGAGTGGCCGAGCTTCTCGACCACGTTCAACTTTCCAAGGATTCGATTTTTAAATACCCCCATGAGTTTTCGGGAGGACAACGGCAAAGAATTTGTATCGCGAGGGCCTTGGCCGTAGGCCCTGAATTTATCGTATGCGATGAGCCCGTCTCGGCTCTCGACGTTTCCGTTCAGGCCCAAGTGATCAATCTCTTGATGGATTTACAAAAAGAACTCGATTTGACCTATCTTTTCATTGCCCATGATCTCAAAGTCGTTGAGTTCATCTCTCATCGAATCTCCGTCATGTATCTAGGTCATATCGTCGAATCGGCCAAGGCCCATCAACTCTACAGGACTCCCCGGCATCCCTATACCAAGGCTTTGACCTCTGCCATCCCCGTCCCCAACCCCTTTCACAAATCTCAAAGAATCATTTTAAAGGGGGATGTCCCAAGCCCCATTTCCCCTCCCGCCGGTTGCCATTTTCACCCTCGCTGTTGGAAGGCCAGTGAACAATGCTCCAAGGCTTTCCCCGAGGAAACCAACGGGGGTAGCGATCACTTTTTCCGTTGCTTTCACCCCAACGAATGATTGTTTTGGCGTAACTGCTCGCACCTCTAGCAAAAACTGTAATAAAGGCAAGGTAACTGTTCTCCACCCGGATAAGATTGGTAGGAGGCAGTCGACTGCCAAGATTGCCGGGGGGTGAGCAGTTACGTTTTGGCTTGACTTTGAAGACGGCCTCTCATTAAGATCATTTTAGGGGGGATCGGTTCTGATCGGTAAAATAAACTTCCTTTTTCTTTTCTTCCTACTAAGTGGGTGCGCCATTATGCACCATGTTCAAGTAGGAGAAGTCGATTCCAAGACCGTACTCAAGGGACGGCGGTTTGAAATTCTTGTGAGTGGAATCGGTTTTAACTTGGATGAGGCCACCGATATAGGAAAGGGGATCTTCCACAAGGATCAAGAAGCTTTTGAAAATATCAAGGATTTGATTTCTGCCTTTCAGATGGGCCCTCGGACGGGCAATCCGGTTTTTTCCGTAGCTTATACGGATAAGATTTTTGGTTCCCTAAAAAAGGAGTGCCCTTCGGGGGATATAAGCGGTTTAACCTCTGTTCGGGAAACGGCCAAGTACCCGGTTGTCAGTGGAGAAATCATCAAAATTATTGGGTACTGTTTGGAGAAGTAAAGGAGTTTTTATGTTAAGGCCCATACTCTATTTTTTCATCTTTGGATCTTTTCTGGGATGTGCAAATTTGGTCAGTGTTTCGGTCTCTTCGATCCCCAAGAAGAGGGTGAAAAAGGTGAGAGTGAAGACGGAACGATCTATCTTTTTTCTTTTAAACTTTAACAACGACTACATCAATGATCTGACCGAAAAATTGGCCCATAAATGCCCTCGGGGCAGGGTTAAAGGAGTTTTAACCAAGCATGAATCCATTACATACTTTCCCTTTATTGCCGGTAAAGTGCGAGTGAGTGCAGAAGGTTATTGCGTATCGGGAAAGCGCCGTAATAAGAAGAGGCGTCGATGAGGATTGTTTTACTTCATATTGTATTTCTTCTTTTTTTTAGCGGTTGCACGAGTGCCATTCACTCGTACCATGTCAGTGATGTGGAACGATCTTCTAAAGGTCTTAACCATAGAAAAATTTCGGCTGGTTCAAAACAGTTCACGGTCATGGGTTTTGTTTCTCAGACGGATTATGTCAATAAAGCTTTTAAAAAATTACAAGAAAAGTGCCGACGGGGAAGAATCACCAATATCCATACTCGGCATACGACGGATCACCATTTTTTTTCTTGGACGAATAGAATTAAAATGACGGCCCTTTGTCTCGCGGGCCGTTCGGTCAAGAAATAGGGATCAATCTGTTTGAATGAGTATATAAAGTGTGTTAAATATAATGCCTTCTATGAGTGCTTTTTTTACCACCTCCTTATTATTTTTTATCTCTTTTAGCTTCTTTGGCTGTACGACCATTATCAAAGGAAAAGAAGATAGGAAAAGCATAGAGGCGAACGCTAGGGGATCGGATGCTATAATCGAGTGGCCGTATGTCGGCTCCAAACAGACGCATAACAAGTATTCGGAGTCCGGCGATATCACGGTTGCCAATGTGGATGAATTGAAACTTGTTTGGCAATGGAAGCCCAATGAGCAGTACCTTAAGAAATATGATACTCGCCCCGGTCCATTCCAGGCGACGCCCATCATGATCCAAAACGTCCTCTATTTTTCGACCATGTATGCACGTGTGGTTGCGCTTGATGCCGAGACAGGCACCGAGTTATGGATATTTAATCCCAAAGCCTACAAGGGCGGGCCCAAAGGCGTGAGCCCGAGAGGCTTCAAGCACCGGGGCATCGCCTACTGGAGCCATGGGGACGAAGCACGCATCTTCCTTAATAGTCGTGATCGACTTTATGCAATTGATGCAACGACAGGAAAGCTAGACAAAGGTTTTGGCAGGGAAGGGAGCGTACTATTGACTAAAGGCCATGGTCGTCCTCTGACACGATACGAGTTCGATCAGACCTCGCCGCCTGTGGTGTTCGAGAACTTGGTGATCGTGGGGAGCCGCATACCTGACCGCATACAGAAAAAATTTGACCCGCCCGGAACGGTACAGGCATACGATGTACGCACAGGCAAACGCCGCTGGGTCTTCTTCACCATCCCGCAATCGAGGGATGACTTTGGTGCCGATACCTGGAAGGACGAATCATGGCGTTACACCGGTCATGCCAATGTATGGGGGCTGATGTCTCTCGATACTGAGCGCGGACTTTTGTATGTGCCAACGAGTACCCCGAGTAGTGACTACTGGGGAGGGCGTCGGGTAGGGGCGAACCTCTTTGCCGATTCCCTGGTGTGTCTCAATGCCCGCACCGGCAAGCGGCAGTGGCACTTTCAAGCTGTACATCATGGAGTCTGGGACTACGACTTAGCGGCGGCACCAAATCTTGTAACGATTACGGTGGACGGGCGTAAAATCGATGCAGTCGCACAGGTTTCAAAGCACGGCTTCACTTATGTGTTTGACCGGGTGACAGGTAAGCCGGTGTGGCCAATCGAGGAGCGTGCAGTGGACACGAGAACGGATGTACCCGGAGAGGTATTGTATTCGACGCAGCCATTCCCGACAAAACCTCTGCCATTTAGTAAACAAGGTGTATCGCTAAAAGACGCAAACGACTTGACACCGGAAATTCATGCGCTTGCGGTGGAGGAGATGAAGCGGTTCCGTCTAGGTCCGTTATTTACGCCCCCCAGTCTCCGGGGGACGCTCCAACGTCCGGGATCGAGCGGCGGAGCGAACTGGGGAGGTGCTGCATTTGACCCCGAAACGGGTTTCCTCTATGTGCGAACATCAGAAGACGCCGACACGAATCAAGTGTGCCTGAATTCAGGTAATGATACCGAGGTTGACGTTAAATATAGTAATAATTGTCCTTATGGCGCAACGCTTGTCATGTTTCAAGAAGCCGGAAAGACAGGTGCCGTGAAGGCCCCAAAGAGCAAGCTTGGCCCAATTCCTCTTATTAAGCCACCATACGCACACCTGGTTGCGATTGATCTCAATAAGGGTGAGATCGCGTGGAAAGTTCCCTTCGGCGAGGGTAGTCCCGATCTGCGCAAAAGCTTACTTTTGCGTGGTGCCAAGTTGCCGAAACGCTTGGGTACACACGGTAACTCCGGCCCGATGGTGACCAAGGGAGGCCTAGTGTTTCTCGGAGGTGGCGAACCGTATCTATATGCCTTTAATAAGGCGACGGGAGCTGAAGTTTGGCGTGGCGCGACTCCATTCAAAACAAACGCAAATCCGATGACCTACCGTACACGCTCAGGGCGACAGTTTGTCGTCATTGCGACGGGGGCCGGATCGGATGCTGCTCTCGCTGCTTTTGCACATCAAAAATAGCAAAACGGTGAGGGGGTCTTTTTATATTCTCCCTATCTAGGGTCAGGGATACTTACTGAGTGAGATTTTGGGGAACTAAATTCCCTGAATCACTATAGGAGTCGTCGGGCATTTTGAGGTTGGTTCTAAGGCCGATAGATTTACTCGTACTTACGGTTGCGGTGCCGGCGGTATTCTCTGAGTGGCAAGAGGCCTGAAGCTCTATACTACTTGGATAAATAGCAATGCTAAGAGTCTCACAATGATTAGTGGGAGTGTCCAAGCCCTTGGGCAGATTCCCACTAGAGTCGTAGGTGTATCTGTCGGTGAAGCCATAGCTAGACCAAACTAGCTTAGTGCTGCTCAAGTCATTACCGATGTAATTGTTGAGGTCTATTGTGTACCAACTCCCTGTCTTATTGCCGGGGTAGTGATAGCAGTACGCTTGAAAGTCCCCATCTTCAAAGATCCTATACTTCGAACAGTGCTTGAGAATATCCTTGGTGTCGCTTGTTTTATCGTAGTAGGGATTGGAGGTTTCCACAGGGCTGACTTGAGCCGTGGCGGCGGTGGCAAAAATTCCAAGGGCCAGGAAGGTGATGAGTGTGGTGGTTTTCATTAGACCGATCTCCTTTAACGATTCTCCATAAGTGTACACACCATTGAAATTGCAATGTCAAGGGTTGAGTCAACACGGTGATTTCAACCATTTGAGTCATCACTGTTTGCCTCAAAATCACGACACCGCTAATTTTTTTTTATTTTTTTGAAAAAAAGGGGGATTTTGTC
>JAPONP010000086.1 GCA_026713835.1 Bacteriovoracales bacterium | reverse complement strand
CTTGCGCTCGGCGCTTCGCAACCGCGACGATCCGGCTTGGAGGTACAGCCACGTGGGTTTCCGCCTCGTGAGGACAAGGTAATTCTTTAGTCCTTTTACCCTGTTACCCTTTGGTTTTGAAAAAGCTACGGCCCGCAAAGCGTGGCCGTACGCTTTTTTGGACAATGGGAAAAAGTTGCCTTTTAACGCCCCCCCCCTAATCCCTTTTCCTTTAGTGATAAGATAGGGGGGAAAAAGATTTACGGGAAGGAGGGTTTAAAGTGAGAAAAAGCAATTTGATCGGTTTTTATGTGGCCATTTTTTTAATCACTTGGGGGTGTTCGACTTCTTTACAACGTCATGTCGCCTGGGACGCAGGTCTTATCGGCCCTGAAGGGGAGGTGATTCTCTTTTATAAAAAGGATCAAAAAATCGTTATCCGTCCCTGTGAACGCTATACGGTTTTAAAATCGAAAGACGACTGCAAAGTGCCTTCGGGCAAAGAAGAAAAGAGCATTTCGGTTTCCGAGTTTAAGGAGTCCATTAAGCGAGGATTGAGACTTTATTATGGGGTACTCGATGCCTCTTCTTCCACAAAGAAAAAACTCGAAATCTATGCCCGTTCCGATGAATTGAAGGCCAAGAACCAACTCAGGGATCGGGAAGAGATGAGGAAACAAATCGCAAGAATAGAGCGTTTTATAGGTGAATTTGGGAAGGACAACGCTAAGGCAGGAGAACTTGAGAGACTTACGGAGAGGTTGAACGATCTGGATAGTGAGACGTCCCAAGCTTCCGTCGTCAAAGAGGTGAACGAAAGGATAGACCATCTTGTGGACACTATCATCTCGGATCAAAAACTTCATCGCTATATCTTTTCGGATTCCAAAAATAGCTTTGTGTTTAACCTTTTAAGGTCTTATTTAAGAGCGTCAACCCTATCGCTTCCTTGGATAAAAATAGAGGCGGGGTCTTTTTCTATGGGAAGCCCCGATTCGGAAAGGGGGCGACATAGTAACGAAAACCGGGTACGGGTTAGGATTTCAAAACCTTTTGAGATCATGTCCAAGGAGGTAACTCAATCCCAGTGGTTTGATGTGATGGGAGATAACCCCTCACGCTTTAGTACATCCGAGGATTGCGATGATTATACACAAGTCAATGGTGAGGGGCTTTGCCCAAATCATCCCGTAGAGAAAGTTTCTTGGAATAGTGTTCGGCGATTTATCGAAAAGCTCAACGAGAGAGAAAAGGGGAGTGTTCGCTATCGCCTTCCCACGGAAGCGGAATGGGAGTTTGCGGCGAGAGGGGGGACGCAGACGGTGTATTCTTTTGGAAATGACGAGGGAGAGCTTGAAAAGTATGGGTGGTATGATGGCAATTCCGGTGGAAGAACCCATGCGGTGGGATCGCTTGCCCCCAACCCTTACGGGCTCTACGATGTCCACGGCAATGTGTGGGAGTGGGTGCAAGATGGTTACGATAAGAGACTGCCGGGAGATGTTGATCCTGTAAAAAGGTCCGGGGTGTATCGCGTTGTTCGTGGCGGTAGTTGGAGCAACCGCGCCCGGTTCTTGCGCTCGGCGTATCGCAGCTGCGACGATCCGAATTGGAGGTACGGCGACGTGGGTTTCCGCCTCGTGAGGACAAGGTAATTCTTTAGTCCTTTTACCCTGTTACCCTTTTTTGGGTTCCTTTTCGAGCAGTGTTGCGAAGCACACTTGCTCGAAAAAGTGCGTTATTATGGGAGGTGATCCTAATGCAAGTCAAAGTTTTTACGTTGCCGTTTAATTCCGGGGTCGGGGTTTTCGACGATGAAGAATTTAATAGTTTTGCCAAAGATAAAGAGATTATTGGCGTTAATGATTATCTTTTTGAACGCAACGGAACCCCCTATCTCACTCTCGTTCTCAAATACAAGCAATCATCTTCCGTCCAGACCCTAGCGTCGAGTGAAAAAATCCGGGAGAAAAGCAAGGGCGATGAGGAATGGAGAAAAATTTTAGATGATGATTCCATGCCCTTATTTAATACTCTCAGGCAGTGGAGAAATGAGAAAAGCAAAAAAGATGGAGTTCCACCGTATGTCATTTTGAACAACAAACAACTCGCAGAGTTGTGCCAAAAACGCCCTCAATCTAAATATGATCTTATGAAAATCGATGGAATTGGAAAGGCCAAAGCGGAAAGGTATGGAGATGAAATTTTGAAATTGACCTTGTATTTTAAAACACCAGAGAAATCCGATGAACACCCAAAACAATAGGGGCGATGACGCAACCATCCAGGGGGGGGGCAGAGTTGCCTCTTTTTGTCAAATGGCTTGAGTTTTTGAAATGGCTTTTTCCCACACTTGATAAGTTCCCCAAAAAATCGAGATTTACCGTTGCTATTCGTCTTCAAAACATGGCCCTGGATATAGTCGATCTTTTGGTTGAGTCAAAATACTCAAGGGAAAAGATAGCGAGGCTAAAAAAAGTCAATCTCCATCTTGAGAAGATGAGGATCCTTCTTCGCATTTCCCATGAGATCAAACTGATGCCTGCAAAGTCCTATCATTTTGCAATGAAGCAGATTAACGAAGCAGGGATGATGGTCGGTGGGTGGATTCGAGAGCGGGAAAAGCGATGAAAAGGTATGGGAATTTATTTGATGAAATCGTCAATACCCACAATCTCTACCTCGCAGCTAAAAAGGCATTCCGAGGGAAAAAATCCAAGGAGGCGGTGGCATTATTCTACTTTAATCTTGAGAACGAGATTTTAAGAATGAAAAGAGAGCTTACCGATGGAACTTACTGCCCTCAAAAATACACGGTTTTTAAAATTTATGAACCAAAAGAGAGAAGAATTTGTTGCGCCGATATTTACGATAGGGTTGTTCATCTGGCCGTTACCAATGTGCTTCATCCCATTTTTGAAAGAAGATTGATAGATGAGACCCATGCGTGTCGATTGGGAAAGGGACCTCATGCAGCCCTCAAAAGATCGCAGAGATTGGTAAAAAAGTATGATTTTTATCTTAAATGCGATATTCAAAAGTATTTTGAAAGCATAGATCACAAAGCTCTCAAGAGCTTGATAAGAAAAATTTTTAAAGATAAAAGACTGATCGATCTCTTTGATAAAATTATTTCTCATAAACCACCTTATACCGAACCGGGAAAGGGGCTTCCCATTGAAAATCTGACAAGTCAGCATTTGGCCAACATCTATCTTGGTGAGCTAGATTTTTTTATTAAGCATCGATTGAGGTGCAAGGGATATATTCGATATATGGACGACTTTATCTTATTTTCAAATGATAAGACAAAGTTGAGAAGCTATTTGGAAAAAATAAGACTCTTCATTTCTACGAAATTAAAACTGAGACTTAAAGAGAAGGTGGTAAAAATAGCTCCCGTTAGTGAAGGGCTCCCCTTTTTGGGGTATCGGATTTTTAGGGGATTGATTCGCCTGCAGAGGGGCAATCTCATTCGCTTTAGAAAGAAGGTCAGAAAATTAGAAAAAAGATATTTGAAAGGTGAAATTGATGAAAGTGATTTAATAAATTCTATGAGAAGTGTAATCGTTCATGTGTCTCATGGAAATACAAAGAATTTAAGGGGAACAGTCTTTGGGTAAGTGGCCGTTTTCCGGGGTGTATCGCGTTGTTCGTGGCGGTAGTTGGAACAACAACGCCCAGAACTTGCGCTCGGCGAATCGCAACAACGACGATCCGAATTGGAGGAACAGCAACGTGGGTTTCCGCCTCGTGAGTACAAATGACAGCCAGTTAAATGGAGTTCAAGGATTTCATTTCCGTGCTTTAGGTTTGTCCAGGCCACTTTCCCGTGCCGATTTTTTATCGGACAAATAAGTTCAGTGCCGTGGCCTTGAGTAGCGATGAGCGAAAATTGTTGCGGCACTTTTATTCTATGGTTTTTATTTAGATGGTACTCAGGAATTATCACCACCCGAAGGTTCGCTTTCCCCATCTTGTGGGCACCGTTCGGTAAACTTCCAGTGGCGCACCTCACTTCGCTGCGCTTTTGATCGCCTTGAATCACTCTAAGATACTGTAATGAAAAGACTTTTTACCAACCTGTGAACGTGAGCGTTGTGTTTCGTATTCGCCCATTTTGGGCGTTTTTTGCCTGCGATGGCCAAGATTTGGCCCATGGCCCTGTAAAGGTTCCCCGTATAGGAGGATTGCCTAGAAAGGGAGAATCCCGACCGAAACCCGAACCGAAATCTGGAATCCCGACTGAAACCCGAACCGAAATCTGGAATCCCGACCGAAACCCGAAGAATAGATATATTATTCGCCAGATAACTAGAGAAGATGTTATTCTGTCCCATCTTCGTGCGGTTTTCTAATTATGGGCAATAACCCTTAGCTTAACCCATATCTTTTGTGCGCGGCCGTGGACGCTCGGCCCAATGACTTAAATAAAGAAAAAAAATAACATTCTTGTGTATGTGTTTTCAATATTCCCAGAGATTTGTTCAAAATGAATTTCTTAATTTAACACTTGGGGACAAGAGGTTATCTAAAAGAGTTATCAATATTGCCTTATCAATAATAAAGCAACCTGATTCATCTATTCCTGTAGCTCTAAATGGTGAAAAAAAATCAATTAAAGGTGTTTATCGTTTTTTCCAAAATAAAAAAATAAATGATCAATCCATTCTTGAAACTCACTATTTTAACACCATCGAGAGGATAAAAAAAACAAAGGGAACAATAATTTTAATTTCTGATTCTACTTATATCAACCCTGCTAAATCTAGAACTATGCCGGGACTTCGTAAACTCGGATGCCCTGCAGGGGAAAAGAACTTCATGACCCAAGGAATTCGAGTTCATTACACTCTGGCCTATGACTTAAAGAATAATGAAATTTTAGGAATAACAGATATCTTAATCCTTGATGATAAGAAAAAAGATAGTGAGGCCTTACCTATAAGAACAGAAATTGATGTATGGATTTTATCTATACGAAACACAATTGAAAAACTACAAATCCTAAAGAAATCAGAAGAGGTTCTCAGCAGATGCATCGTCGTTGGAGACAGAGAAGCAGATTTTTTTGATTTTTTGCATGAGCTAAAGGATTTGAAGATTAAATTTATTATTAGGTCAAAATATAATCGCTCAGTAGAATACCAGAACGCTTACGAGATTAAAACGAAGAAGATAAGTGATCTCAAGAAAGATGCAGTTCTCCATGGTAGGCCATACAAAGTTCTCGTTTATTCAAATCAAAAAGAAAGAGAAGCAATTCTTCAAAGAAGTGTATTGATAAACACACCTATTTTTGCTCCGGGGAGGCATCCGAGGAAAGATCCTGTTGATCTTTCAGTAGTTTTCGTTGATGAGATTAATGGCCCATATTTAAAAGAAGAGAGAGTGAGTTGGAGGATTTTGAGCAATCTCCAATCACACTCAGAAGAGGATACATATTTTATTATAAATTTATATAAGAAAAGATGGTTGATTGAAGAACTTAACAAGTGCGCAAAAACAGGTCTTTCACTTGAGAAAAGGCAATTCACAAGAACAGAGTATTTCCGTCCCTTCATTGCAATGACTTTCGTACTGGCCCAAACTTTTTTAAAGATGAGAGAGAAGACAAAGAAGAAAGATAAATCCATAAGAGATCATGAAATATTTTCCTCACTAGAGGTGAGTTTTATGGCCAAAAAGTTAAATGTTTCAAAGTCTCATATAAGCTACAAGGAAGCATATCACTTTATTGCAAAACTTGGAGGTTATATCGATTCTAAGAACTCCCCCGGCTGGCAATCAATATGGATCGGTGGTAAGAAATTCTCCCTCTTAATAGAGGGATATCAAGAAGCTTTTACTTAATTATAAGATATAGTGATCCCGTTTTGGTTTTCAGGTGGATTTCCTTAGGCCAGGCACTGGAAATTTAAACCGGGATCACTATAGATTTTTCATATTTTTTAATTTTAAAAATTTTTCATAAAAAATTTTGAATTTAATAGTCTCGATTTTTATCAGAAATGGATAAAAACCTATATTGAAATTATTTTTTACTTAACATATAAACGAGACGCTCAGTAAGTTCAAGATATGGGTTAAGCTAAGGCTTATTTCCCCCAAGGTATTTTTGGAAAAGGTCATTAATTTGAGAAGTTGGAACATTAAGTTTTAATGTATTTAAACGTGTTTCTTTTGATGCACTTTCTATATCTGTCCATCCCCTTATTCCAATTATTTCCTCTTCGATGTCCTCTATTTTTAAGTTATTAAGCCCAATCCCTTCAAGAGAATAATATTGATCGGGATCAATCAAAGCTCCATAATCAGTATATAGTTTTAGCACCAACTCACACAACAAAATCATGTAGCCATAACAAGAGAGCGTTAAGTATACGTCTTTCCTCTCATTCCCTTTTTTATTTACAGGTAATGAGATATAAAACTTAGAAGTACCTTTTGTAAAAAATCCACCTCGAATATGGGTCAAGCCTCTTTTTGTGGATTCATTCCTTGCATTCAGAAAATATT
>JAPONP010000085.1 GCA_026713835.1 Bacteriovoracales bacterium | reverse complement strand
ACGGCGGTGATGAAGTCACTTTTGGAGCATCCCCTTTTTAGTTCCGGCAGCGCTCTCGACTATGTGAAATCCCCCATGGTTCCCGACGGGGTGATCTATGCCACCCGTTACGGAGACGATTACCTTTTGGCGGTAGAGGTAGAGTTGCATCAAAAGTCCGGGGCGAGGGTGCGGCAAAAATTTATCAAGTACGCCAATGATCCGGAGTTTCACCATGTGCTTTATGTGACCCAAAAGCGAAGCGTTTACGATGCCTACGGCAAGATTTTAAAGGGACTCCACGAGGAGATTGCCTCACGGATCGCCCTTTGTTTGGCACCCGATCTTTCCCCAAGCGGTTGTGACTATCTCAAGGCGACCTATTGGCTTCGGGGAAAAACTCTTGAGTTCAATGATCTTTTTGGAGAGAAAGGCAAGGAATGAAAATAAGAGTTAAATCGGAGCTATTGAGACCAACCCCTCGCCGTCGTTGGGATTGCCCCGTGATCTTGGGAGTTTACGGGTGAGCGCGATTGACTATCCCCATCCAACCAGTTGTACGGAGATAGTCAATCGCTACCCAAAACATCCCTATCAGGGGGTTATCCGACTCGGCGAGGGTGAAGAAAAAAACAAGAACAGGAGGAAGGAAGAATGGAAGAAAGAAAAGAAAATAAAGAGCAGAGAAAGTTTGTTCTGGACTACAGGAGCGATCCCGAAGGACGAGAGAGGGTCTTCAAACTTATGGCAGAGCTAAAAGAGCTTCCCCATGGGCATCGAATTACCCTCAAGCACATCGTAGATTACGCCCTGGCAAAACTCGCCCCCAAGGACTTGGAGAAAGTTTGGGAGGGGAGTCTCACGTCCATGGATCGGGTTTTGCTGGAACTTGAACGGCACAACCAAAAGAACCAAACCAACCTTGAACTCGATGACTTTTTGGCCGAGAGATTAAAATTCAACTAAGGGAGAAAAAAATGGAAGAGAAGAAGAAGTACGACATTATTTTTGGAAGGCTTGGGAGGAATCCTGAACTTAGGCGAACCCAAGACGGGGGGTACGTCTGTGATTTTTCCGTGGCCATCGATAACGGCAAGGACAAACCGCCCTCATGGAAACGGATCGTCCTTTGGGGGGAGCAGGCACAAATATGCGCCAAGCACCTCAAGAAGGGCAACGAGGTCTTTGTGAGGGGGAGAAATGCCGTTAAGACATTCACCACCAAAGAGGGGCAGGAAAAGAGCTATGAAGAGGTAGCGGCCCATTTGGTGGGGCTAAAGAGTGTTTAGGGGGTCGCCTATGGAGAGAAAAGGAAATGATGCGATTGACAAAACCATAGCCTCAGACTACGCTCCGTCCAACCTTGCAGAAGAAACGACAGGGGTGAACCCGACGGAACCCTCGGCAAGGCCCATGGATGCTCCCGGTATCCATGACAAAAAAATATGGCGTGTGAAAGATGTGGCCGAGTTTTTGGGTTGCTCTTGTGGGCATATCTATAACTTGGTTTCAGATGAGAAGATACCGAAAATCAAGAAGGGCAAGTTTGTTTATTTTGTTCCCGAACGCATCCTGGAATGGGTGCTGGAAGGAGATTACAAATGAGCAAACAAAAAAGATTTGTACCCTTGAAGAACTATAGGGGTATTCGTAGAGACACGGTAACGGGAAGGTTTGTCGCCAGAAAATACTTTGACGGTAAGGAATACTGCGAGACGTTCGAGAAAATTTCCAAAGCCGATGAGTGGAGGCGAAACTTTCACCCTCTTTTGGCCCAAACTGATTTGGCAACGTCCCGGTCGAAGCCGTCCAAAAGGATTCAGGGGCGAGCGAACGGGGTTGATTCGCACCTTACCTTTGGAGATGCTTGGGAGTGTTACAAAAAGTATCATTTCCCGACCCTTGAACCTCAAACGGTTGAAAACATTTTGAGGCATGAGAAACTTTTTTTCAAAGAATTGATACCTTTAAGGATGCAGGAGCTTCACTCAGAGTTTTTAGATGGCTTTATGGAAAAGAAAGTCCATGAGGCAAAGATTTCAGGGAATGGTAAGCGGCATACTTTTAATGACGACCTTAAACGTCTCAAGTGTGTTCTTAATTGGTATAAAGAAAATTATGACAGGACGCTTGAGATTCCCATTCTCAAAAGACATTTCACCATGGGGATCATCAAAAGAGTGCCGAAGCGCAACTTAAAGAAGATGTCCGTGGAGGAAGTACGGTCTTTTTTTAATGCTTTCGACAATCTTTTTTGGAGAGATTTTGCAGAGATTCACTTTTTCATGGCAGGAAGGGTTCAAGAACCGGCCGGGCTTCAATGGGAGAGCGTGAATTTTCAAGATGCTGTACTTCAAGTAGCTGACGTGGCGGTTTGGTCTAAAAAAACAAAACTGTTTACACGATTAAAAGAGACTCCAAAAAATAAGGAATCGAGGATCGTTTGCTTTAATCAAAGGATGCTTGAGATTTTCCAACGTCGTTTTAAAGAAAGATCAAGTACTCAGTGCAAATTCTTGAGAGAGTCGAATGGAGAGAGGTTGGATTTTGTTTTTGAGATAGACGGCCAACCGATTTCTTACCGATCAGTTCAATACCACTACAACAAGGCTTTGAAGAAGGTTGGGCTTTACCCAAAATTCACTTCAACCCATATCTTGAGAAAGGCGATGGCAAACATCGTGAGGCAAGAATTAGGGTTGGATGCGGCCCAAGCGGCAGGAGGTTGGAAAACGAGACGCATTGTGGAGGAAACCTATACGGATACTCCCAATGTTCTCAACAAGCAGGCTGTGGATTGTGTGGAAAAGCTTGTTGTTGGGGCCAAAGGCCCTTCCCTTCGGTTGCTTTCAGAAGGGCCTAAATAGGAGATTTTGGCCTTTTGACCGGAACAGACCGGAACAGACCGGAACAAACCGGAACAGATCGGAGCAGATTCATGGAAGAAGTCATTGCTGCGTCGCAGTTGTCCTTTCTTGTAAACATTTAATTTTATTGGTATATTGACGTTTTCTAGGGCCCGTAGCTCAGCTGGGAGAGCGCTACACTGGCAGTGTAGAGGTCGGCGGTTCGATCCCGCTCGGGTCCACCATCCCCAGACAAAGGCCAAAAACTGTCCTCCACGCTGCCACCCGGTTTGGAGAGGTCGTTTTGGGCCTTTTTTTGTGCCTCAGGAATGCGCCCCGAGGCATTTTCTTTGGGATTTTGGAAGAGTGA
Organism: Bacteriovoracales bacterium; assembly: GCA_026713835.1. Lineage (GTDB taxonomy): Bacteria > Bdellovibrionota > Bacteriovoracia > Bacteriovoracales > Bacteriovoracaceae > JAPONP01. Next base: position 418 of record JAPONP010000085.1, on the reverse strand, counting down.
AATGACATTTTCAAAGGAATAGAGATGGGGAGGGATGCCGGGCCGTTTTTTTGGCGGCTCGGACAAATCCTTTGGGTTGATATCGAGATCGTAAAAGAGTTGAAGACCGTATCCTGCGCCGGTGGGATGAACGACCATTTTGGGAATGATGGTTTGAAGAAACTTTTTTTGCTCCAACGGGTGCATATTCTTGAGTTGGCCTATCCCTGCCTTGATAAACCGCTTAAACACCACCCCCTTGAGGTTTTCCCGAAACCGGGCCTCTTCGGTAAATTCCCTTCCTACCATTTTTTTGGGTTTGATGATCTCCTCTTTTCAAGTAAATCCCAAATTTCCATAAGATTGCGTCATATCGATGCGATACCCCCCACTTCCTTTCGTCGTCCTAGGCAGATCGCCTAGTCACCGCCAACCTTGT
>JAPONP010000084.1 GCA_026713835.1 Bacteriovoracales bacterium | reverse complement strand
TGCAATTGTGCCGGGCTTCGTCTTTAAGCAAAAAATGCCCTCAACGTGCCACAAGCACGCCTTCAGACATTTTTTGCTTTCATCCTTGCCGGGCACAATCTCGCTCGCTTTCATCACGAAGGTGGTTTTAGGATAGGCTCTAAGCCGTTTTAGCTTTTTGAGTCAATATAAGTGACAAAATCCCGCAAAGTCTGCAAATTGGCGCAGTCTCCGGGAGACATACTGAGATTGAATTCTTTGGCCACCTCTTTACCAAAGGCCACGGCTTGTACCGAGGACACTCCGGCATCGGTGAGTTTGGCATCGAGATTGGGTTCTCTGCCCAAATCGAGATGTTCATGGATGAGTTTTTTGATACGTTCTTCTGCGGTGGCCATTAGGGACTCCTTTATTTAGTGAATTAAAATGATAAAGTGGGCACTCTAGCAAAGTGGACACTTCGGTACAAGAGCAAGGGAAAAAAGGAATAACGCGATGTCCTTAATCGGCCATCCCTTTGAACACGGTCGCCGCTATTGGTTTTCATCAAAGGCCAAGGCCGCAGCGTACCGAGCATTGCCCAATTTTTGTAACCTCCATTGAATCTTTTGGCGAGGAAAGCGAAAGACGTCGGTCACAAGGTCGCCCCGGACGATGCTCTTTGGGAGTTCAAATTGGGAGATGTCTTGGGCCAACCCTACACCTAAGGCCTTGACCAATGCCTCCTTCATGGCCCATAGGTCGAAGAAGAGCCGGCGCTTGTGTTCCCCTTGGGCCCGGGCCAGTTCGGCCTGCTCTCGTGGGGCAAACACCGTTTGCAATCCACCGTCTAAGTTGCGGTGAGCATCCCGTTCCTCCACGTCCACTCCCACTCGCCCCCGGGAGGACCAGGCGATGAGACCGTGGGAACCGCTGTGACTGACGTTAAAGTCGATGGGGGCCTGGGCCTTTTTGAGCAGGGCAAAAGGCTTGCCATGCTCATTGGTTTCAAAGTGGAGTTCACGGTTGGGGCAACCCAATTGCTCGCAGAGGATGGCCCTCAGGGCCCCGCGACAGAGGGAAAACTCCCGTTTGGAATGGGCCTTGAGATAGCGGTGATAGCGGGCCCTTTCACTTCGGTCGAGCCAGGCCCAGGCCTCTTTTGTCCTATCCCGAGACAGATCCACATAGGCCACGGTCACGGGCCCCACTTTTTTAAGGGGGCGCCACCAGGGTCTGTCTTTTATTAAGGGCATTGACGACTCCTCAGAGAAGATCGTTGGCGGTCAAAAATTCTCGCACTATAGTCGCACATTCCAGAGGATACTCCAATTGCAAGAGGTGGGTTGACTCGGGTAAGAAGTCGTAGTCCACGGTGCATATATGGCGAAAATCAAAAGAGGGGAGATAGGGATTGGGTAGAGTCGGATCACCCCCGACGACTTTGGTGGGGCAGGCCAGATGATCCCAGTCCACCAGGGGGGCAAAACTTCTCGCATAATCGAGTATTTGGGCCTCATACTCTTTGGGGCAACACAATGTGTAGTCTTCGTCTTTTGTGGGCCGCAAGGTCGTCTGGGCCATGAGTTCCAACACCCCCGAAACGACCCGAGAGAAGGGAGGGAGATAACTCAAAAGCTCGGAAAATTCCTCCCGGGTCTTAAATCGCTCCCCCCTTCGTCTCGTCATGGCCGATGCCCGTTCGGCGGCAGCGTCGAATTCCAATTGGTTGAATCCCGGGCGACAGAGGGGGGGATCGAATAACACCTGGGCCGCAAGACCCGTATCCGGAGTCATCAAAGAGACCAGAGACGAAATGGAATGAAAGACGCCCATTTTGGGTTTATCGCCGTAGTATTGATCGATAAATTCCAAGATGCATTTAAAATCGCTCATAAATGTGGGGATATTGTGATTTTTTTGTTCCGTCACTTTATTTTGACCGTGATTTCTGAGGTCATAAATCATGAGGTCAAAGTCCGAGGCCAATAACGACCAGAAGGGATAGTAGAGATCGCTGGTCAATCCGCTGCCGTGACAAAAAATGAGCCTGGGCCCTTGGGGGTTGCCGTGTTGGCGCAAGACGATCTCGGCACCGTCGGCCATGGTGACGGGTTTGACTGAAAGAGGCCTTGGGATTTTTATCATTCCATTTTCGTTTCTTACAAAATCCGTTCCCGGGAATGGACGCTTTCACCGTGGGCCAAGATGATTCTCTCCGTGATTTCCTCCACCGTCATGGAGGAAAGTTCATGGGGCCCCAGGCGGTTTTCGAGGATGTCCGGGAGCTTATCCAAGGGCCCTGAAAAGCAAAGGTTTCTATTGGCCCAGGTTTCATCCACCCGATCGATGGGGGTAAAATGGGGGACGGTTTGGAGGACTTCGGGATGTTCGGTGATGAGCTTTTTGATGGACTTGGACACATGGACAAAGCGATCCAACTCTCCTTTGGTAAAGGACTCCGTGGGTTCCACCATAAGCCCTAAGGGCTCGGGGAAGGCCACCGTGGGAGCGTGAAGACCGTAATCCAAAAAGAGTTTGCCCACTCGGGCAATGATTTGGGCCTTGGGGATACCCACCTTTTCGATGGCCGAAAACTCCTCTCGACTCAAGGTGAGGATGAACTCGTGCATGACGGGACGGTTATCGTCTTTGGGAAGGGTGAGGTAGCTCTCCTTGAGTTTTTGGCAAAGATAGCGGGAACAGAGGGTGGCCGTCCCACTCATGAGGCGAATCCCCTCGCTGCCCAGTCGTTTGAGATAGGTCAAGGCCCTCACCTTATGGGCAAAATTGCCGTAGTGGCGGTGAAAGGAGCCGATGGATCGAGGGGGGCGGACGGTGCGGTAAACTCCGTCTCGGCCCACGACCTGGACTCCCGGAAGGTAATCCGTCAAGGCCTTGCTGACGGCCACGATGGCGTCTCCCGGGCCCCCGCCCCCATGGGGAATGGCCCAGGTCTTATGGAGGTTGTTATGAACCGCATCCACCCCCAGCTTGGCCAGGTTCACCCAAGAGGCCAAGGCGTTCATATTGGCCCCGTCCATATAGACGAGTCCCCCGGCTTCGTGGATCAGGGCCGAGATATCATGGAAGCGTTCCTCAAAGACCCCACTGGTATTGGGGTTGGTCATCATGATCCCACAGACCCGGTCTCCGTATTGCTCCACGAGAGATTGCAATTGGTCGAAATCGGCCAGACCGTCGTCCATGGCCTCCACCCAAACGATGGACTCAAAACCTGCGGTGGTCGCCGTGGCCGGATTCGTGCCGTGGGCCGACCTCGGAATGAGAAGCACATCCCTTTTTTCCCCGCGATCCCGGTGATAGGCCTGGAACATTTTAAGACCCATGAGTTCCCCCTGGGCCCCGGCCACGGGCTGGGTGGCCACGCCCTCAAGACCCGTGATCCTCTTAAAGTTTTCTTGAATCTCGTAGAGAACCCTAAGGGAGCCCTGGCAGTCGGCTTCCGGGGCCTGGGGGGGGATATCCGTAAAGCCCGGCAAAGAGGCCGCATAG
>JAPONP010000083.1 GCA_026713835.1 Bacteriovoracales bacterium | reverse complement strand
TATATTTTTATAGGTCGAAAGAGTGGTTATTATTGAGATAAGAGTTGAAAAGAGACTGATTTTGACAACTAGTTTAGTCTTTTCTAGCTGTCCAAGGAGAATAAAATTAAAAATGGAGGCATAGGGATGGATGAGTAAAATAAGTGAACTTATGAGCATAAGATTTTCAAGATGAAGAAATTTTTCCCCTAACCAAAGTTTTATAATAAGGGATTTCGATACGAGGATTATAGAAAAGAAGAAAATAGAGGCCACGGTCGTAAATTGAAGAATCCTTGTTAAGGCATCCTTTAACTTCTTTTTTTGATTTTTGTATTTACTGCTTAAGGGGAGGACGGGTTCAACGCATTTTGAAACCACTACCTTGAAAAAAAAGGAAAATTTCGTGGCCAATTCATAATAGGTTAAAAAGATCGGGCCCAAGAGAACACTAACGAGAAGTTGATTAAGGTTTCGGAAGGAAAAGCCCGTTATATTGAGAAGAAAGAAAGTAGAAAAGAGAGATTTTTCTTTGATTAAGATTTCCTTGATATTTCCACCGTATTTTGAGATGCGCATATTGTTTTTATAGGCTAAAAAAAAGAGGGTGAAGCAGCTCAAAGAACTTATTCCCAAAAGCGCATAGGCAAAATGTGTCAGAAGAGAGGGAGAAAGGCTTAAAGCTAAATAACTTAAAATTTTAAATGTTTGATTTAAATTTTCTATGACTCTTACAAAATGTGTTTTGAAGATGCCATCGAGATATCCCATCGGTACAAACGAGATAAAGCCGAAGGGGGCACAAAATGCTATGACGGCAATGCTTGAACTCATTTGATTTTTAAGATCGGTTCCCGATATATTTGTCCAGGTTGGGATATAATTTTTGATTAAAAGAAGAATAAATGAGAGAGCGAGCCCTAACAGGAGACAGATTTTTAACATATTTTTGAGATAACTTCTTAAATCGTTTTCTTCCCCGGAGGAAACTCTTTTAGAAATAATTCGATGAATGCCCGGGTTGAACTGCCCTAAAAGATCGGAAGGCATGAGGAATGAAAGGATTAAGACAAGTCCAAAAAATTCTTCTCCTAGGTTGTGTATGGCAATGGGGATAATGAAAATATACAAAACCCCGACGAAAAACTGTGAGACCACGGTATTTGAGATATTCAACAGGAAGTTTTTTTTATAAGAAATCATCAAAGCGGCTTTTTATAGGCTTTTTTAAAAAGAGCATTGATAGCGGAATGAGCGAGATTGTTGATCCAGTAATAATTTCCAAGCCATTTAGGTTTTGAAGTTTCTTGCATCTGGGCATGAAGGACATTTCGCGTTTTGAGGGCCATGGTGATTTTTTCTGATGAGATACTATTTTTTGAAAGCCTATAGAAAAGAAGTGGGGCCATGATTTTAAAGCATTTCACATCTTTTTTGAGGATGTTGAGCCAGAGAGCATAGTCCTCTACGGCCACAAAAGAAGGTTCTTCTTTGAAGCCAAGGTTTTGGATATGGCGTTTTTCCACGATAACACTCGAACAGGAGATGATATTTTTTTTCAAAAGTTGTCCGTAGAAAACCTCTTTGGTTTTTAGGGGCCCGGGTTCAAGTCGAAACCCATCGAAGTCTATTTTATCATCGAAGCAGATTCTTTGAGTGCAAGAAAAGGGGATATTTTCTCTTTGCATGAACTCCAGTTGCCATTCAAGTTTTTGCGGATGCCACGCATCATCACTATCCAAAAAGGCCACATAGGGGGAGGCGGCCCTTTTGAGGCCGATATTTCTAGGCCTAGCAGGCCCTTTTGAGTTTTCTTCCAAGGGAAGAACCTTAATTCTTTCGGGCCCTTTGGCTTTAAATTTGTTTAAAATATCTAGCGTTTTGTCGTCGGACTTATCATCGACTAAAATGAGTTCCCAATTCGTATATGTTTGGGCCAGGACCGATTCGATGGTTTGCCCAATAAATTTTTCGCAATTGTAGCATGGAATAATGATCGAGACTTGGGACATATTTTTTGGTGCGGAAGGAGGGACTTGAACCCTCACGCCCTTGCGGACACATGGCCCTCAACCATGCCTGTCTACCAATTCCAGCACTCCCGCATTTTTCTCCATTCTTTTTTCTCATTACTATGGTGCCCTCTCTCCTGTCAAAAGGCAAAGTGGAGTCTTGCCTTTAATTCTTCGGGAAGGGGGGGTAGCTTTGATTTGGGGATGATAAAGCTCGCAAGATCGAAAAGGTCTGAAAAGATTCGACTCCGATCGGCACTGGCCTTGAGATAGTGATGCCCGCTGCTTCCTCCCGTTCCAATTTTTGTCCCGAGCATACGATGAACCATCAGGGCATGGCGATAGCGCCAAGCCGTCAACCCTTCATCAAAATCCATCACGGAGGCGATTATCATAGAGGGTACGGAAAGCAATGGATTCTCTCTATAGAGGAGGATAAAGAGGGCCCCGAGCATGGCCTTTTGAGAGAGGGAACGCGTGCCCTCTTCGAGTTGCTTTTCATAGAGACGACTGTCGAAAAGGGACTCAAAAGTCTTGGCCGTCGCCTCAATGTTTTTGACTTGAATGGCCTTCTCTTTTTCATCAAGCATGGCATTGTTTTCAATGGTTTTGCGGTCATCGTCTAGCATTTCTTGAACCACCGGGCGATAGTCTTTCCAAAAATTAAATCCCTTTTCTATTAAAAAGGGGGTTCTTTCGAGCCACTTATCGAGAAGTTCTAGCATTGAGGGGGCCTTGCCAACATCTTCTAAGTGCTTGCGATCTTTTGGAGAAAGACGGCTAAAAAGGTGGCTTCCCAAGTCTTTCCCTGCCTTTTGGGAGGAGTGGGAACGGGAAAATAAACCCATCACCGTTTCGATTTCTCGAAACTGCGCACTTTGAAAGCCGCTGGCCGGGATCAAAAGATCCCGAAACTCTAAAAAATCCATCGGGGTCATGGTCTCGATGATTTCCAATTGATTCACGAGGAGGCCCTGGATTTTATTGATTCGTTGCAGACGGCACAAGACGATGGAGAGGGATTCTTCCTTGACGAAATCTTTGGAAAAAATAGCCGTGATGGATTTGAGTTCGTGGATGATCTGCTTGAACCACAATTCATAGACCTGGTGGACGATGATAAATAGGGTTTCATCATGGGCCTCGTCGCCCATCTCGGCGCTTTTTGGTTCTTGAAGGCCCAGCAAAGAGGGCACTTTGAGATAATCCCCGTAATACAAATCTTGCTTTCCGTTGCCCATGATGGTCTCGTTTGCTATGATGGTCGAGCCTAGATAAATCCGTGCCTACTATAACAAGCGGATGATGGAAAGGGAACAATGGCACCCACTCAAGACAAAAAAGATGACGGTTCAGACTATCGGGGTTGTATCGAAAAGCTCAAGACTTTGATGAGGTCGAAGGGAGTGGATTATTTCTATGTTTCCTCTACGGATCCCTACCTCAACGAATATGTCCCCGCCGGGCTACGGCGTCGCTCGATCTTCACCCATTTTTCCGGCTCCACGGCTGAAATGCTTTTTAGTCCGGCTGAAAAGGTCAAATTATTTGTGGATGGACGCTATCACGAACAGGCCGATAAGGAGGTAAATTACGATCAAATAGAGGTGGTCAAGGTCAAGGGTTCGGCCCTCGAGAAGGCCGTCTTAGACGCCATTCCTCCTCAAGCGGTGGTGGGCTACGAAGCCGTGCGCACTCCTTTGAAACTGGCCCGACAAATCGAAAAAAAATGCCAAAAGATCGTTCCTTTGGATGATGAGATGGAACAAATCCTACCCTTTCCCCCAAGTCCTCCGCTTCCCGTGGTGGAAAATCTGGAGGGGAAAGTCGATATTTCCCCGGCCTTTGAAAAGATCGCAAGGGTGTTCCAAGATTTTCAAAAGGATGAGGCCCTCTATCTATGCGCTCTCGATGAGATCGCTTGGATTTCAAATTTGCGGGGTTACCATCTGCCCCATCTATGTTCGTTTTTGGCCAGGGCCGTCGTGACCTTCGACCACCTTCACCTTTTCGTCGATCCCTCTATTTCCTTTGAGGACGTGGGCCCTACCATCACCATCCACCGAACGGATGAGGCCGATCTGCCCCAAGCCTTGAGGGCCTTGGAGGAAAAATCCAATTGGAAAACCCTCTTCTACGATGAGGCCTCCATCAACGCTCGAGATCACTCCATCCTCGCTCGCATTTGGGGAGAGGATCGACTCTTCCATCGAGAGGGAGGGCTTATCCCCTATATGTCCGTGAAAGACGATAAGGAAATCGCCCTCATTCGAGAGTCCTTTGCGAAAAGCAATAGGGCCATTACGGAGGTGTTGAGATGGGTTCGGGCCTCCATGGCCCGTGGGAAAGAAATTTCGGAATTGGATATCTACGAAAAGACCGCCGAATGTTACAAACGTGAGGGGGCCAAGGATCAAAGTTTTCGTACGATCTCAGGTGTAGGTGCCCATTCGTCCATTATCCATTTCAACTCTCCCGAAGCGAACCTCAAGGTGAGAGGCGATGATGTGGTGCTTTTGGACAGTGGAGGCTATTTTGAGTCCGGCTTTGCCACGGATACGACTCGAACTATTTTAGCCCACCACAAGGCCGATCCGGCCCCCCAAATGGTGGACATCTTTACCACGGCCCTCAAGGGGATGTTGGCCTTGCAAAATGCTGTCGTGCCGGAAGGCACCGATGGGGCCAAGCTCGATGCCATCGCCCGAACCCCCATCAAGGAAAAAGGATACGACTACGCTCATGGAACGGGGCATGGGGTGGGCATTTACGTCCATGAGGGCGGCATCAACGTCTCCTCCAATTCGGCCCATCTCAAGCTCAAGGCCGGCCAGGTCTTTTCCGTGGAGCCCGGCATTTACATCCCGGGGTTTGGAGGCGTTCGCCACGAAAATATCGTCGTCGCCCGTCCCCATCCCAAAAGAGAGGGGCATCTCTATTTTGAACCCCTGACATGGATCGAGTTCGACGAAGCTCTTTTGGATCGCTCCCTACTCTCTTCCCGGGAACTCGAATGGTTTGAGGCCTATCAGACCCGTTGCCGAGAGATGGGAAATACGCTGAGTTTCGATTAAATGGGGGGCGATGGCTGTAATTTTCCTTCATCATGGGTTAGAATCCCAAGAGCGCAAATAGCCTTGTGCCCTCTTAGCTCAGTTGGTAGAGCAAGGGACTGAAAATCCCTGTGTCCGTGGTTCAAATCCGCGAGGGGGCACCATCCTCAAATCTTTGGGTCTAAGGAGTGTGGCGGAAAAACTGTGCCGCACTCCAAACCCACAGGGTTCTTCCCTCGATATTTTTCTTCTTTAAGTAGCGAGGCCGATCGACCAATTGAACTAAAATGGGAAGGGCCAGGGCTCTGGCAAAGGAAGGGAAGTTGGGTGAAGCCGCAGTCTCACTCTTTTTGCATTCGATGGGCAACCAGGGTCTGCCGTCTCGGGTGATGAGAAAATCGATCTCTTTTTTTTCTTTGGTTCTCAAATAGAAGAGTTCAAAGGCCCCCTCCCCCGTATCCGTCCAGTAGTGGCAAGCCTTGAGCAGATGACAGGCACAGATATTTTCAAATTTTCTTCCGGGATCTTTGATTTCAGACCAATCCCAAAGATAGAGTTTGCTCTCTTTTTTGAGGGAGCGTGAAATATAGCGAGACCAAGGTTTGAGTTCAAAATGGTAATAGAGTTCTCGTAGGTAATCGATCCAGCGCTTGACCGTGCCGTAACTCGTTTCCAAGTCTTCCCGAAGGGAATTGAAGCCGAGAGGCCTTGCGGCCCTTTCGGGGAGGAGAGAGATCAGCATTTCAATGCGGCTTAACTCGGGAAGACGGCTCAAATCTCGCAGGTCTTCCCTCACGAGCTTTTCTATTCTCTCCTTGTGCCAGAGATTGAGAAGGCGTTGGGAAGAACTGAATAGGGGTTCGGGGAAGCGCACCGGCAAGGGCCTTGGGAGATTTTGTCCAGGCCCTTCTAAATTCTAACTCATCCCAATTGCCATAAAGGCCTTTTGCTTTGCCCTTCAACATTTTGGCCAACGTGGTTTTGCCGACTTGACGAGGGCCGGAGATAAAAGCCATTTTTCGTCGGGTGAGGGCCAACTGATCGATAAAGGGTAAAAGGTTTCGCTTGCGCATACGACTATTTTTCTGTTAGACAGAAAAATGGTCAATGGGTGTCTTGGATTAGAGCGAGAGGGTTTGGAGATGGTTTAAGCCGTAGGCGGTGATGTTGTCGGAGAGGGGGAAGCGTCGGTCTCCTGGATAGAGACAGAAGACGTGATGAAGATTGAGTTGTTCTTTGGCAAAGAGCATGGATTTGGTGAGTAGAGGCTTTAGGGAAAATTTAAACTCAACTCCAAATCTTTT
>JAPONP010000082.1 GCA_026713835.1 Bacteriovoracales bacterium | reverse complement strand
GTTATTGGATCGAACGACGACATTTTTGATATCGTCGATATTTTCAAATTCGCCTTTCGTCCTGATAAGAAATTCTGCGCTCTCCGTTTCGAGCTTTCCTCCCGAAAGATTCATATTTCGCCCCTTGATGGCTTGGGCCACTTCATCGACTGTAACCTGATAGTGATTCAGTTTTTTGGGAAAGATCTCCACCACGATTTCCTCTTTCCGGTATCCCGAAAGGTCAACTTTGGCCACGCCGGAGATGAGTTCAATTTGATCTCTCAAATCTTTGGCGACCTTTCTTCTTTCGATCTCATTTTTTCCCATAAGGGCAATACGCAAAATACTTCGTTGAGTGTTTTTTCTCATGGTGACGACGGGACTTTTGGCCGCTTCGGGAAGGTCGTTCACGCTATCTACGGCATCTTTGATATCGGCCAAAACCTCTTGGGCCTCGTAGTCCGGGTCAATTTTAAGAAAAAGGATGCTTCGCCCCTCAAGACTCATGGCATTGAGTTCTTCGATTCCATCGACTTCTTTGACCTTTCTTTCTAGCTCTATGGTGACGAGTTTTTCCACGTCTTCGGGAACGGTTCCAGGATAGATTGTGCTGACGGTGATAACGTCAAAATCGACTTCCGGAAAGGTATCTTTTTTTAAGGTGAAGGCCGATAAAATGCCCACGACCAAAACGATGACGCTGATGAGGTTGACGAGAAGAGAGCGATTGATAAAAAATTCTATGAGTGACTTCATTGATCGTTACGGCCCTCCCCCGTGCATCGGCTCATTTATGCTAGGGTCGCAATGAATTATTTGTCAATAGAGCCTTTTCGGGGCATATTGCTCACAACCGAGTAGGGAGGGGCATCGCCGGTCTCCGAGATCGGAGGAAGGTCCGGACACCATGGGGCACCGTAGCGGGTAACGCCCGTCCACTGCGAAGTGAGGACTAGTGGAACAGAGACGAGCCGGTTGAGTCCGGTTGAAACGGCCAAACTCTACGGGGTGCAAGCTCAAATAGGCATACGTTTGACCCTCGCCTTGGGGAGTATGCGGGTAGAGTGCTGGAGGATTTGGGTAACGAAATCCCTAGATGAATGATGCCATCCTTTTCCCTTGGGGAAGAGGGAACAGAATCCGGCCTACTCCCCTGCTCGGTTTTTTTTCCAATTCTTTAGGATTTTAAACGTGATGCCGGAAAGATTTTCGTCCTGAGAACATTCCTTGTAAAGCAATTTCCCATGACCTCGGTAAAGGCGCCTGGCCTTTTCCCCCGATATTTCGATCACATGGTTTATGATCTTGTATTTGGTGATTTGAGATTTGAGTTTGAGACCGGCCTTAACGGCCCCTCCTTTCCAAGGAGGGTATTGTGTGAGAGACACGTCTTGGGATCTTAGGATAAAAGTGGGCAACTCGTATTGTCCGAAAAGCCAATGATGTTCCTCCTTTTTATAAACCAAAATCCGATTGCCTTTCCGAATCAAGCAGCGAACGAGATCCAATTCAAAAGATTCCACTTCTTTTTTGGAAACGGTGGGGAGGGCCAAGGGGTCATTTTGAGAACTCGCACACTGCAAAGTGAGGGGACAAAGGGTGCAATCGACCCTTTTGGCCTGGCAGATCACCCGCCCCAAATCCATCAGGGCCTCATTAAAATCCCGCGGCGAATAGAGGTGAAAGTCTCGGTAGATTCTTTGATCTTCAAATCTTTTTTTGATTTCTTTGGAAAGCCTTGGGCCTTTTTCCACTTTGATCCCATAGAGGCGGCAAGTGACCCTTTCGATATTGGCGTCCACACAAAGGGCCCTCTCGTCTCTTCCCATGGCCGTCAGGGCCGAGGCGGTATAATCACCGATGCCCGGGATTTGGATAAGCTCTTCATAGGCCCCGGGGATTTGTCCCCCCGTGTGTTCGACCATAAATTGAGCGGCCTTTAAAAGGTTTCGGGCCCGCCTGTAGTAGCCAAGACCTTTCCACGCCACACAGATTTCTTCCTGCGAAGCCTTCGCCAATGTCTTGAGATCGGGATAGCGTTGGATGAACTTTTCAAAATGATTGAGGACGGTAGAAACCGTGGTTTGTTGAAGCATGATTTCCGAAACGAGGGTTCGGTAAAGAGAGCGTTTTTTTCTCCAGGGAAGGTGATCGAAATGGGTCTTGGACCAATCGATTAAGGCCTTCACCCACCCGCTCCAAGGCCAACCTCAAAGGCGAGATTTCTTCCCCAAAAATAGCTGATATCGTGGATATTTTGAGTGCGAAAAAAACTAAAACGGGGAGCGAGGCCGATTTCTATGGCCCCTTGGTTTTTAAGCCCTAGGGCCCGGGCCCCATTGAGGGTGATGGAGGCCCAAAGCTCCGCGAGATTCATCCCGTAGAGGGGAGCCGCCATGGACGCTATTTGAAGGACGTTGTCGAAGTGGCAGGAGCCCGGGTTATAGTCGCTTCCGATGGCCACGCAGACGCCTCGGTCGAGAAATTCCCTGGCGTGGGCCGGTTTCTTTCCCAAAAAGAAGCCGGTTCCGGGGAGGAGGGTGGCCACGGTCTCGCTACGGGCCAAGGCCTCCATACCGTCCGGGCCGCTTTGGAGAAGATGATCCGCACTCAAGGCCCCGTACGAAGAGGCCAGTGAGGCCCCGCCGTTATCCCCAAATTCATCCGCATGGGATCGTCTAGGTATTCCGAGTTCTTTGGCCTTGGAAAAGAGGAGCTTTACGTCCTCTTCGTCAAAATATCCCCGTTCGTGGAAGATATCCACGGAATCGAGGATGCCCTCTTTGGCCATCTCCTCCAAAAGGGGAAGGACGACTTCGCGGAGGTACTTTCGAGATGAGCTAAATCCCGGAGGAACCGCATGGGCGGCCATAAAGGTGTTATGAATTTGAATCCCGGGGGCCAAAGCCGTTTTTAAGCGGTGGATGACGTGGGAGATTTCGTACTCCTTATCCCGGCTCAGTCCATAACCGGATTTGATCTCGATGGTTCCCACACCGTAGGAATGGAGCCGTTCACATCGCTTCATCCCGAGGGCAAAGAGTTCGTCGGACGAAAGCTCCCCGGTGGCCTTCATCGTGGCCAAAATCCCTCCCCCCTTTTTGGCGATTTCTTCGTAATCGGCCCCACCGAGCCTCATGGAGTGTTCTTCCGAGCGATAGCCCCCAAAGATGAGATGGGTGTGGCAATCCACGATTTCCGGCGTGACCATGCCGTTTTGGCAGTCGATGGAGGGAAGGGGCCCATAAGCGGGAGGGAGTTCTTCCTTTTTCCCTAACCATAAAATTTTTTCACGGTCATAGACAATTTCTGCGTTGGGGATTATATCAAGGTCTTCATGGCTTAGCCTTCTTCCGCCCTTTTTGTGGGCCGTCCGTAAGGTTAGGGCAGAGGAGATATTTGTGAGTTTAAAACTGTCCATTCTCTTGTCCCTTTTATCCCCCATAATGGTTTCTTTCGCAACGGCCGAAACCGGAGCGGGGGGTAGCGCAGACAAAAAATGCCTGGATCGGGCCGGAATGTTGGCCCGTCGATTGACATTGACCGATGAGATAGACGAGATCAAAAAGGCAGAGCGGGTTTCCGATCGGCTTCGCCGAAAAGAAGCCTATTCCTATGACGAAAGACCCAAGAGCAAAGTCATCGAGATGAATTTTGAGAAAAACCTTGAGCAAAGACGTGCTTTATTTAGGGAATACTTTTGGAGTGCGGGCCGATTCCCCGATCAGATGGATTTATTTTGGAAGAAGGTCAGTGCCATCCCGCCGAGACGATTGCGCCTCCTTCGTCAAAAGACGGTCAATGCCATCGGGGCCATCTTTAAAAGCGGGGTTTATCCGGTTTATTGGCAAACCGATGGAGTGTTGAAGATCGATAAAATGAGAGGGATCACCAAGCCGAGATCCGCTCGAGGGTCGTCTTCCGCTCGCTCCGGAGCGAGGTCTCAATCGGTCGATATCGGCGTCGGCAAGCAAACGTTGGGGCAAAGACGATCGGCGAAGTCGCTTCTTCAATCCGGTGGAGACAGGCGGGGGGCCCGGTCGGCTGTTAGCGCAGGAGGGAGGAACAAGGCGGGCGTGGAGTCCGTCCCAACCGTCGAGGTGGCCTTGGAATTTTCCCCCCGTTTTATGAAAAAACACGCAAATGAGCTTAACGAAAGGGCCCAAAGCTCTTTGAAAGAAGCCCTCGAACTTGAAAAAAAGAGGCTAGGCCGAGAGCTTAATCCTGCCGAGAAGAAAAAGATTATGGATCATCACAACCGCTTTGCCCATCGAGCATTGAGCAAGCAAGAACTTACAGAGTACGAGAGGCGATGGAATCAATATATTGAGTTGCCGCAGCAGTGGCTTGAAAAATACACCTCCATTCATAAAGACGTCAACGATATGGTCGATGAGATTTCCAGTCGAACTTTTCAAGCAGCGAGGATTCGCCACCACATGAAACGAGACGGTTTTTATATCGATGATCTTCCCTACGGTACGGATCGAGACGATCATGTGATCACCATCATCTGGTACGAGGGGGGAGTGAAAAAGACGATGAACAAAGCCTTCCAGAACAAAAGGAGTGCCATCTCCTTTCTCGAAGAGTTTGAACGACCGATCAAAGAGCTTCGGGGAGGACTTTTGGGCCCAAGAGGAAAATTAGCCGATCGAATCATTGAACAGGCCCTCTTAAGAGAGAGGCTTGGCATTTTGAGAAGAGAAATCAGCTTTTTCCTCAATAACCAAGAGGGAAGCCACGCCTTTAAGACGGTTTACACCAAAGAAGAGCTTTCGGAACTGACCCGTTTTTACGATTCTCTTGAGAAAGCCTTGGGCAAAACCGTCCATACGTTGGTCAATAAGAGCGAACCCGTCCTCATGTCCACCCCCGATCTTAGCTACGATGTTTCCGATAGGGCCCTCAGGAAGGTGAGAATGCGCCAAATCAACTCGGAGCTAAGCTATGTCCTAGGCTATGATATTTTGAATTTTTTGGGAAATATCGTCGGGGCCCCTCTTCGTGGGATAGGAAGGAAAACCGGCTGGCACGGTTTGGAGAATGCAGGGGACGCCCTATCTAACGCCAAACCTGAACAGCTCAAGCAATTTAGAAAGAGGCTCAACGATTCCGTAGAGGCGAACGCTTTAAAAAGGCGAATCGAAGAAACCATGAATCCGGCCAAGAGGGTTTATCGGCTGGGGCTCAAGACAGTCGCACCGGGAGGACTCCTTGCCGTGTTTGCGGGAGATGATATTGCGGATTTTGCCTTAGACACCTCTTCCTCTCTTTTCCATAAGTTTTGGGGTTCTAAATGGGCCTGTGTCAATGCGGAGTTGGAGGATCTTGGAACCTATGAGAACCTGGTTGAGGGGAAG
>JAPONP010000081.1 GCA_026713835.1 Bacteriovoracales bacterium | reverse complement strand
TCTAGCAAAAACTGTAATAAAGGCAAGGTAACTGTTCTCCACCCGGATAAGATTGGTAGGAGGCAACGAGGAGCGACCGAGGCGTGCTTCCTGCACGTCGCAAGGAAGCGACGAGGCAGTCGACTGCCAAGATTGCCGGGGTGTGAGCAGTTACCGTAAAATTCGTAATGATTTACATGAAAAAACTTGTTCCTACGACAAGTTTTTTGTAGGTGGCCTCGTCGATTTGATAGATCCAGCCTCCTCTTTCGAGATTGATTCGTTGGGCCTTCCCTTGAGCCTTGACCACATCCTCAATGTTTTTGAGCTTATCTTGACCATCGTCTTTATGGATGACGATTTTTTGAGAGGACTCATCGATGGAAGCGTTTAATTTGATGAAATGGTTTTTTTTGTCTTTGGCCAAACCCATTCGGTAGATCAATTTGTTTTTCAATAGAACCCTTATCTGCTTATTAAAATTGAGCCCCCTGACCTTGGGGTCACTATAGGAATAGTAGTCTTCAAATCCTACGGAAGAAAAACTTCCCACATATTCGTCAATCTTTTCCTTTTTAAATTTCTTTTTGGAAGGGGTCTTGACGACAAAAGCATCGCCCTCTTTGGCCAATTCAATTTTGGCTTGGGACTCAAGCTCAATTTTTTCAATTTTTTCCTTACCGATATCAAAGAGGATGGTGTTGATAAAATCCTTGGGGGAAGAATTGAGCCTAAAGGGATTTTCCGAAAGATAGACATCCTTGCCGCCCTCTTTGTAGAGGTAGTTCCCCTTGCCCTTGTAATCTTTGCCAACCCTGAAGGCCACGGTCTTTTTCCCGTCGTTATCAAAGATTTCGACGAGATACTGTTTTGATTTTTGATCGAGTTCATATTTTTTCAAATCGTCTTCGCCCACATTGGAGCCCACTTTTTCCCGAACCCGAAGGCTTGCGATTTGAAAGATCAGGTCGTTGATTTTGTTTGAGGCCGCAGGATAAGATTTATGGTCTTCGAGAATAAACCGACTATCACTTCTGGCAAGAGTGATCTTTTTGCCCTCCTTGAAGTGAAGCGCTATCTTTTGGACTTTTCCGATATCGAGCCCCTTGATATAGTCACTTCCCGAAAGAAGATCCGTCCCTCTCCTGTTTTCATTCAAAAAAACGACGATGGAAATCGCAAACAAAAAACCGGTTAAAATCGATAATGTTTTGAGTTTCATGAACGCACCTCATCTCTTTCGACGGTTTTCATTTGGGTTATTCGACTCCTTTTTCGACTGTAATAAAAACCAAATCCAATGAGAAGAAGGGGTACGAAGAGGGTATTGAGATATTGAAAAAACTTTCCAATCCTCTCTATTTTTTCCCGTCCTACCCTTTTGACCATGCGAAGCTCTCTTTTGAGAGCGGCCACTTTCTTGGCCAATTCCTTTTTCTTTCTAAGTCCTTCATTTTGCAAAAGAGCGATATTGCCCTCGTTGGCCTGGCTTCCAAGGCGATTGAGTTCTCCTTGGAAACGGGTAATGCTGGCATTGATCTCCTTGACCTTATCAGCCGTTTTCTTCTCCGCTTCGAGTTCGATACGATTGATGACATCGAAGGATCGATTGATCTTTCCCTTTGACCTTACGGACATGAGATCCACATCTCCCGTCAGGGCCTCCACCCCATTGAGAAAGAGGGTGCTATTGCCGTTGGCCAGGGCCGGCCCAAAAAAGGTATTTTTAAAGGCGAATTGATCGCTTATAAAATCCACATCGGAAAAGACGATGACGGCCGATTCCTTTTGAGATTTTTTAATGATTGGCGTTTTCCCCTTCTTTTTCTTCTTCTTATCTTTAGGGTCGGGAACGACTCCGGCGGGGAAGGCCGTCTCAAATTCCCCTACGACCCTATAGGCGATGACAACCGGGGACGTGCCCTCGGAAAATTTCTCAAAAAGACGAGCGGGATTGTTGATTTCGTGGGAAGCAGCCGTGTAGCCATTGCCCTTTTCCGTGGTGGACAAAATGGGGGTGTGGGTTAAGCCTTTCATTTCCCTTTTGGTCAAAACTCCGGGGAGGATGAAAAGAGAGCGGTCTATGCCTGCGGTCACGGCATCCCGATAGGGGGACGTACAACGGGCATCGCAATTCAAAAGGGCCAAGAGACGCGATGGCATTTGACCCTGCCCGAATCGACCCACACCCGAGAGGTATTTATCCCCGGCGTAGGTGCCGATCTTCATCTCGATCCCCCACTTATCCATGAGCTTTTTAAAGGAGGCGTCCGGGGAGAAGGAAGGACCGCCCCCGCCGTACATGGCCGCCATTTGAGAGCTTCTGTCCGAAAGGGCGTTGGGGTCCACAAAGACCAAAAGGCGTCCGCCCTTAATAAGATACTGGTCGATGGCAAAAAGGGTCTCTTGGGGAAGGCCCCTGGGATGGATGACCACGAGAGCGTCGATTCCCGCAATGCTATCCCCTTTGAGATCGATTTTTTTCACATCGTAAAGTTCTTTTAGCATCTTGACGACCATCCAGGATTCACTGACGGGTTTTCCCTGCATCCTCATAATCTGGGCCATATAGGGATTGACGTCTTCGGCGACGACACCTAGGGATGAAAGAATCCCGATGCTTTTTTTCCTGGGGTTCAACACGGTGTAGATGAGCTTGGTCAGCTCGTACTCCAGCCGATCTTTTGCGGAGGGATCAAAAAACTCGATGACCTTTTCTGTTCCCGATTCGTTTTCGGCCACCAATCCAAAAAAATAACTTTCCGTCTCGGTGATATTAAACTTTTTGAGTCCGTAAACGCCGGCCTCCTCTTCCTCCGGGGTATCCGGTCTCGGGTCGATGAGATCGAGAGAGAGATTATTTCTCGAATGGGAGACGTATTGTCTAAGAAGCTCTTGGACATAAATATAATAATTATTAAACGCCCTCAAGGCCTCCGTCCCCTTGTTGGCCGCAGTTTTGGAGTAATAGAGCTTGAGCTTTAAGGGGGAGTCGATTTTGGAAAGGATGGATTTTGTTCCGGGAGATAGGGTGTAGAGACCTTCTTGGGTGAAATCGACTTTGGCCCTTTTCAGTAAGGCCCCCCCAATATAGATCATCAGAACCATGGAAAAGAGGGCCAAAAAGACCTTAAGATAATTTTGCGTCCGTTTACTCATCTTGCTCACCCATAAGTTTAGTCGGCCTTGTTCTCATTTAAAAGGACGATGCTTCCGTAGAGCCAAAAAACGATCATCACGGAAAAAAACCACAGATTGCTCAAGGCAAAGACCCCTCTTTCGATGGAATCGAAATGGCCCAGAACGCTTAGGGATTCCAATAAGTCCACAAAGTACTTGGGGAAGACGGTGGACACAAACTCCAAAATGGGAGGGGAGCCGGCCATGAGGAGAAAAAGAGCGGCCACGACGGTTAAGATAAAACTCACCACTTGATTTTTCGTCAAGGCCGAAAAAAACCCTCCCACCGCAAGCAGGGTTCCGGCCATGAGAAAAGAGGCCACATAGCCCAAGAAGGCCACGCCGAGATCGGGACTTCCAAGATAGATCACGGTGACGACCATGGGAAAGGTGCCGAGAAGGGCCACTCCGATAAAGGCCCATGAGGCCAAAAACTTGGCGATCACGGCCTCCGCAACACTTACGGGCATGGTCAAGAGGAGTTCAACGGTTCCCGTCTTTCTTTCCTCGGCCCAAAGTTTCATGCTCACGGCCGGAATCAAAAAGAGAAACATCCAGGGGATATGCCTGAAAAAGGGGCCCAGAGAGGCCTCCCTGATATAAAAAAAGCTCCCCCGTCCCGGTTCAAAGGTGAGATAACCGATCCCAAATAAAAAGATCACGAGAAAGACGTGGCCCAAGGGAGTTTTAAAATAGCTCGTAAATTCTTTGACAAAGAGGTGTTTGACCGCAGGGCTTATCCTTATCATAGGGAAACTCCCGAAACGTTCGTCTTTAAGGTGATGGCCCGAAAGACATCTTGGATTTTCCCCTTATTGGATTTTGATTTGAGATCATGGGGGGCCCCTTCAAAAAGTTTTTTCCCCTCGCCGATGATAATGCACCGATCGCAAATCTCTTCCACCTCTTCCAAAATATGGGTGGAAATCAAAATGCATTTTTCCTTGGCGAGTTTTCTAATCAACTCCCTCATATCGTGTTTTTGATTGGGGTCGAGACCATCCGTCGGCTCATCGAGGATCAAAACCTTGGGGTCGTGAATGAGGGCCTGGGCCAAGGAAACCCTTCTTTTGTAGCCCTTGGAAAGGGTTTCAATTTTTTGAAAGGCCACTTCATTTAAAGAACACATGGTGAGGACTTCTTTTAATCGATCGGGGATGCGCTCGGATTCGATCTCCCGCATCCTGGCGATAAAGGTCAAAAACTCCCGAACGTACATTTCGTCGTAGAGGGGAGCGTTTTCGGGGGCATAGCCAATGAATCTTTGGGCCTCTTTTCTTTCGGTTGTGATGGACTTTCCGCAGATCAAAGCCTCTCCCCCGCTGGGATCTAAAAAGCCCGTAATCACCTTCATGGTCGTGGACTTTCCCGCCCCGTTGGGGCCTAAAAAACCGAGAACTTCTCCTCGATTCGCTTGAAAGCTAATGCCCTTGACGGCCTCAAAGTCGGCAAATGTCTTTGAAACCTCTTTGACTTCAAGCATCTTTCCTCCAAAAACTTGATGACATACCTAAAAAAATTTGGGATTGATTTTTGGTATTGTCAACCCTCTAATGCATAGCAAATACTCGTCGGCAAAAGGAAATATGGAGTTTCACTACAAACTCACCCTCCGCTATAATGGCACACCTTACTCGGGGTTCCAAACCCAAAAGGGATCGGTGCCCACCATTCAAGGGGAATTGGAAAAGGCCGTGCGGGAGATCGCCTGCTCCAAAGACATCCGAACCCTGGGCTCCGGAAGAACCGATGCGGGAGTCCATGCCTTGGGCCAAGTGGTCAAGGTGTCCATGCCCGTCAGACTTTCCCCCACATCCTTTCGGGCCGCCTTGAACTCCCTCCTGCCCCAAGATATCGAAGTCTTTTGTGCCGAGTGGAGCGACCCGGACTTTCACCCCATCGCCCATGCGGTGGAAAAAGAATACTGGTATCTCTTCTCTCCTGCAAGCAGGAGAAACCCCTTCGCCAAAACCCTCGTCACCCTAAATCCCCTTCCCCTGGAGATCGATCGGATGAACGAAGCCGCCGGGCTCTTTGTGGGAGAGCGGGATTTTATAAATTTTTACTGCACGGGAACAAAAGTTCGATCCACGAGAAGGAGGATCAGCAAGGCGAGGATCGTCAAACTGAAACCCGGCGAAAGGGTGGACATGATCTTCCCGCCGGAACTCTACTCCTTTGAGGTGAGGGGGAGCGGATTTCTCAAGCAGATGGTGAGGCTTATGATGGGGGCCCTTTTCGAGATCGGACGAGGCCGGCGCTCAAAGGACGATCTCGCCGATTTCCTCCGAGGGCCTATGGAGGGGCGCTTGGGCCCATCGGCCCCTGCCCGGGGGCTCTACCTGGCCCATGTTGACTATGGATAAAGCGGATTAGGCGTTGCCCATCGAGAATCCCCGTGGTACACAACCTGCGTCACATATCACAAACAAATGAAGAGGAGGAGGCGAGTGAAGATGCCCTACACCGTTGAAAACACCAACGACTATACGAAAAAATTTCAATTCCATTTCGAGGGGCTCGACACCTCCCCCGCCGTGGAAAAGGCTTTGAAGGAAAAGCAAAAGACGGCCCAGATGAAAGGATTTCGCAAGGGGAAAGTGCCTCTTTCTTTGATCAAAAATCTTTATGGGCCGGCTGCCGAGGAAAAGGCCGTTCACTCCATGGTCTCGACGGAACTGGCCCAGGCCCTTCAAAAGGAAAACCTTCGCCCTCTTGGAAGCCCGGAGCTTAAAGACCTCAAATATGAAGAGGGCCTTATCAAGGCCTTTGAGGCCCACGTCCAATACCTTCCCCCTTTTGAGGTCAAGGACTTTTCCCACCTGAGCTTTACCCAAAGGCCCGTTAGCATTTCCGAGGAGGAATTTCAAAACGAGATCAAAAGACACCTGGAACCCCATGGGCAGATGAAGACCATCGAAGATAAAAACGCAACGCTCAGTGAGGGGCAATTTGCCGTCATCAACTACCGGGGAATCGACGAAAACGAAAACCCCATCGAGAGTTTGAAAGGCGAGGAATACCTCGTCGAAATAGGGCCCCACACCTTTGGGATTCCGGAAGGCGGCCAGGCCATGGAGGGGATGAAGGTCGGAGATAAAAGGGATGTCACTCTGGGCCCTCCAAAGACCTCTTCGGACGACCCGG
>JAPONP010000080.1 GCA_026713835.1 Bacteriovoracales bacterium | reverse complement strand
GAATTGACTTTCGGGGAAAAAGTCAATTTTTAAACGAAACTCATCGTACTTTTCCGAATAAAAGGCGACCCCTGCGGAGTGCCTTTTACCCGTCTTTCCATTTACCCACTGCAAGTAATGAACCGCTATTTTATCCATGATGCCGACTCCTTTTGTTTCTGCAATTTTTCTTGAACCATTTTGATTTGGGCCACATCAATTTTGACAGCCGATTTCGTTCTTTCCCTAGAAACTCTTTTGGGAGCAATCGGTTCGCAATTGATGCAATGACGTTTGAAGATAAGCTCCTCGGAACCTACCCAAGAACAATTCACACATTCGATAAATCTACTCATGGAGACTCCTTTTGTTTTTTGTTTGAATTTAATCTATCTTGAATCTCTCTAATTCTTTCCAGGTTTATGGTGACTTTTTGTCCATTTCTATTGGTCACTTGGTGTATTCGAGAGATCGGAGGCATTCCGTGCTGAATGCTGTTGTACTCACACTTGGTGCAGTAGCCGTAGTCCCTCAAGACATCACAAGATTTTCTCTTACAGCGAGGACAGCTTATAAACTTACGCATGACTTCTCTCCTTCTGTTTGTTGAGACAAGAAGAGGGCCTTCTCGCCTTGTCGTTTTTTATTCTCTTGATGAGCCAAGTGAACGCCAAAACATTCATCCTTGCGTGATCTACGTCAACCAGGCGACACAACTTCTTTTTGAGATCAAACAGGGCCCTGCTTTTTGTGCGCTCTACCCTCCAAGGCTCTGTGATAGCATCAAGATGGGTGGGTTTATCTTGGAGAACGCCCTCGACAACTAATCGCTGCTCTGGCGTTAGCAGATTTAAAGCAACTCGAAGTTTTTTAGTGAGGATTGAGCGAGGAATATCGAGAAGCCCCTGCGGAACGTACTCACTTTCATGGAGCAACTTCTCACCCTGCTTTTTCTTTCGGTAAGAGTCGGCATTAAGGTAACGCCTCCAAGTGTCTTGCGACCAGTATTTTCCAAGTTCTGTAATCTCAGTATCGGGGCGCATTTCCCCTCTCTCATCTAACCAAGGTTTATCTTTCTTCATAAAATCTCCCGTTTTTTAGAATTTTCCCAAGTCTTGTGACATAGGCGCAGTTGGTGAGCAGAGTTTTCACTTGAAACCCCTTTGGTTGAACTTGTTTTCTCGAAGTATGAAAAAAAAGATGTGAAAATCGAACTAAGGGCATAGTTCTCCCTCGCTACTTGCGCGGCCGAACGGCCACATTTCCAACGAACGAAAGCTAGGTTTTTTTCAATACACCTCCCAGTATTGAAGTTTGGGCAAAAATTGAGACGAATTTTGCCATGGTTTAAAAAAGGTTCTGGGGAGTGTTACCAAGGAGAACCCCTGGCCATGGGATGAAAAAAATGCTTTTTAAATCCTTTGCAGCCTTAAAAAGCATTTTTGCTAAAGTTGAATTTTTTTTGACCGAACAACAAAAAAGGCTTGCATTGTAGTCCTTTGTGTTGTATTGTGGGATAGAGTTAAAAATCCAAGATCAAAAAATCCTCAATAACCATCCAAAACACTCTCTCTCCTATGTATAGAAACCTTTATAGGGTTATTTTTCTCCTATCTATTTAAAATTACTGGATAAAAAAATTCATTTTTGACCCAAGACTTTCCGAAATTACTCCAAATGAGTGTGCGAAAATCAAAAGGGGCCCCCTGCCGAAAGAAGGGGAAGGATAATGCAATCAGAAGGAATAGTTGCGAATGTCTGGAAGTATGCCGATTTTTGGGAAAGGGCCTAGAAAAGAAAGAAGAGGATCAGCCGAAGAAGAAAGAAGGGGCCTATATTGATGCCAAGTCCCCGGCAGTAGAAAGGTATAGGGAACAAAACCCCGAGAGCGGCTTTAACGGCTGCACCGAAGTAGAGCAATGCCTTATCAATTGGGAACTACTGCGCTACGAGGCCAGAGAGCCGTCCGGCTTAGAAGTCCTCTTTAAAGGGATTGTTAAGGGAACGCCGGATAGCGGGCTAGATCGAATCCAGGGATTAACGGCAGATCATTTCAATGCAGACACTATTGAGGATTTTGGCAGCGATGAGATAAGCCTTGGCGAAACTATTTTTGCCCACTCACATAACGAAAATAACCACAATCCCACTCTTTATGATGATAGGGGTGAAAGCGTCCCAAATTTCTTTGACAAGATTGAAAATATTACATCCGAGGGGCATGAAGGAGAAGAAGAGGGTGATAGAGCAAGGGAAAATATGTTTATAGATGAAGATATGATTGCGGCCCTATCTTCTCTTGGTTACGGACGATCTTTGGCCCATGAACTCTTTTCAGCCGCTCCCGATGATCTCGATGAGGTCGTTTTTAACGATCTCCATCGTCGAGGTATCTTTGAGCAGTACGACGAGGATTTAGTTAAAGCCGCTACCTGTATGGCTCAGAAGCGAGATTTGAGAAAAGATATTCTCCCGATATGGCCTCGCTATACCAAGCGCAGATTTGAGAGCAAAAAGAGGATTATTAAAAAAATTATTGATGAACGTGGGCCCTTTTGGGCCAAGAGGTTTTCCCTCATTTGGGCAAAGCTTACTCCGGCACAAATTGAAGCCGTCAAGTGTGAATTTTTTCATGGAGAACAGGAGAAGCCTAGCAAACTGGAAAGTGCCGCCAAACTGGGCATCAGTGTGTCCAGCTATCAAGAAAGATTGGAGTGGGCCTATAAAAAAATTGCAAAACTTTACCCCGAATTTGAGAGGGTGAGGAGGAGAAGGTCAAAGCAAAAAAAAGCTGCCTAATGATATATTATTGAATAGTATTCCATCGAGGCATCGTGACGATTTCCCATTTTACAGTTTATTGAAGTTTTTAGTAGTATGGCTTCGCTGTGGTTTATGATGACATTGATATGGTCACCCTCTTTCAATCCGCTTGACTAAACTTGTAAAGTTCATCGAGGAAAATAAATATAACGAATTAGAGATTTTTATCATAGAGATGATACTATTTTGTTAGAATTTGAAAAAATTCAAAAAGACGAAAACATAAATTTTCTTATGAGCTGGAAGGAGGGCATAATCTGACAAAAAAACTTTTATCTTAGAGCTTCCTCTAAAAACTCTGAAAGGCAATCATACTCAAATGCTTCGGAAATAGCCAAAAGAGTCAAAAATTTTGGATTTGAACGCCCGGCCATAATTTCTCGAAGGGCCGATCTCGCTATATTTGTTTCCCATGAAAGCCACTCAACGGGGCGTTTTTCGTGGAACCTATTTTCAAGATCGTAAGAGACTTTAAGTCCGACTCTTTTAAGTGACATTTTGTCTTTAATACTGTATTCATAACCTCTGTTACTTCCCTTTTTCGACGACCTTTTTGAGTTTTTAGATAATTTTTTTAACAATGCCATAAAGTTATTTTAAGCTATTGCCGATCTCCAAGATGGCTGTGGACAGGACTTTTAAAAAGCCTCTCTGTGCAGGCGTTCAGCAATAGAAAAGAGGGCATAGTTGAGAAAATTAGAAAAAAAGATCATAGATTTTAATAAACTACAAAGGCTCGCAGACGAACTTAAATGTGATATTGATGACCTCTTTGAATGGACAGATTTGCCTCCCATGAAGTTTATGGAACAAATTGGATCGATAGCAGGATTTGATGTCAAAGAATTTCTAAAAACGGATGTTGAAGAGCTAGATTTTAAAAATATTATGACCGATAGTGGCCGACTTAAAAAAATGCTAAATCTCTCCCCGAAATATCGTTCTATAGAAAATGTTATCAACCTTGAACTCGGGCTGCCCCTAAGAAAGAAAGAGAATACTAATTCAAAAAAAT
>JAPONP010000079.1 GCA_026713835.1 Bacteriovoracales bacterium | reverse complement strand
GTGTTTGCGGGAGATGATATTGCGGATTTTGCCTTAGACACCTCTTCCTCTCTTTTCCATAAGTTTTGGGGTTCTAAATGGGCCTGTGTCAATGCGGAGTTGGAGGATCTTGGAACCTATGAGAACCTGGTTGAGGGGAAGTATTTCGATGAAGCCTCTGCCCTTTTGGGATTCACCGTGGATACGGGTCGAAACCGAGGAAGAACGAGACCCATGACGAGATCATCGACGCCGAGATCGCTGACGACGAGGCCTGGAGCGAGAAGAACAATCGGGGCCCGTCCTTTGGGCCAAAAGGCAAGATCCGTCAAAGCCGAGGAGGATTCAGAAGAGAATACATCGATTTTTGCCGAAGAAGAAAATGGTGGACTTAAGCCCAAAATGAGTCGGGTGTCCTCCCTATCCCGTTCTCCTTTGGCCAAAACAAAGGAACTCGATCAATTCGTGATGGAAGCCCTCAGTGAAGAAAAAGAGATTTCTCCCTCCCTTATCCATAAAGTGGCCGAACAAGCTTTGATGAGCGATCAAGTTTTCAAGTTCTGTCTGGCCAATCACTACATCATTCGTTGGAAGGAGAAAACCGAGTTGATTTCTTTCCTTGACTCCTTTAACCTCTTTTCTTCCGAGGAGAAATCCAAGGAAAAATCCCGGGAGATCGACCCCGAGCTTTATAAAGAATTTCAGGTTCTCTTTTATAAGAGGTTTCTCTATCTCAAGGAGAAAATTCTCGACGATCTGGAAAAGCGTGAAGTGGCCATGTATGTGACGAAGATGTTCCATCAACTCGTAAATGATGAAGACGGCCTCAATGAATGTGCTTTTGAAGAAGATAATCCTCGTTATGAGGAATGTATCTTTAAAAACCTCAAAGAGGAGGTGGAGGAGTTGGCCGAAGTGGGATTGGATGTTAAGGATGTAGGTGATCTTCAAAGGCTTTATGAAGAGGGTAAAATTCCGTATTCCAAATGGAGAATAATTGAGCGAAAACGCAAAATGATTGAGGATAAAAAGCAAGTGGTGGATTCGATCTTGGGAAGAAGTCCAAGAGATAATTCCAGGTATCGACCATGGCCTCCAAAAGACGATGGCTCACGACAAAGACCTCCCTCTCGTCGCTATCCAAGACCTCGCTAAACAATAAATTCTTACCATGTAAAAATTTCAAAATATTGTTTTTTTTTGTCTTATGCTTTTTGAAGTGAGATAACGTCGGCAATATCAACGATGCCGCTATGGGCATCATATTCCATAAGGAGTCTTTTATGTTTTCCTTTTTTAGAAGAAATGTTATCTGTGCCGCCGTTGCCTCTCTCGTGATCGCTGCAAACCCAACGTCATCTCTTGCCCGCACCCAGTCCTCTCTTTCCTCCATCTCAAGTGGAGCTTCCATGGCCGGTCTTGAAATGTCTCTTGCCGGTTCTGCGATGATCTTTAATGGAAGTGTCATGAGTGCTTACGCCGCTTCCGAAACCGTTGTACGGGCCGTTGAGGCCAGTGCAGAACTTGCCTCCGAAGTTGTCTTGGCTTCCATCGAATTTGTAGAAGATGTGGCCATTATGACTTTTAGAGTGGCCGTTGAAGCCGTAGAGCTTGCCTCTGAAATCGCCGGAGATGTCATCGAATTTACCGTGGAAGTTTCCGCAGCTGCTCTCGAAGCCTCTGCTATGGTCATCGATGAAGTCGTCGAAGCGGTTGAGCAGGGTCTTGAAGTAGCCGTTCAATCCGTTCAAATCGTTGCCGGAGCATCTGCCCAAGTTATCGGTCACGCCTTGGTTTTGGCCGCGGCCCCTGCCGTCACTTTGGGAGTTTTTCTTAACGATCTTGGAAAAGAACTCTACGCAGACGAACTTTAAGAAGTTTTTAACCTGAATAAGGTATAAGGTAGGTATGTCATGTTAGCTTTTGCTAAGGAAACCAAAAACTTTAAAGGTCTTTTCTCCGTTGTTCTCTTCGCTCTCCTTCTCGCATCCTCTGTGGCATCGGCGACACTTAGTTCGGCTCCCAATTGTGGTGACCAAAAGAGTAGTGGCGAGGCCCCTTACGATCTCACAAAGCATCGGGACAACGTCAACGAAATGGCCTTCAGGCTCTTTGAATACCTTAACGGCAATGTCTCCAGAGTCGCTCTCGTGTCGAGGGCCGGTGGAGATCTTTCCGACCACAATTTTCGAGATCCCGAAGAGCAAAAATACACTCATACGGGAATTGCTTGGCGCCACTCCGAAGATGGGAGATGGAGGTTTAAGCACTTGCTCAACGTGTGTCAGGGAGAGGGATCGGATCTTTTCGTACAAGGTCTGGCCCCGTTTTTTAACGATGATCCTTTCTACTACGATATCGTGATCGGCGTTCCCTCAGAAGATTTACAGGAGGAGATAGCGGCCATACTGGAAGATGACGAGGCCTCTTACAGGCTCACGACTTCTCGGTATAGCAATATCGCCAATCCCTTTGTGGCCGAGTACCAAAACTGTAATAACTGGGTTCTAAACGTCATCGCCTCCGCTCAAAGCGGTATCGGAGATATGGAAGGAGTGATCGATTACTATGCGGGAAGGGGTTATCGCCCCAGTGCCGTCAAGATCAATTGGCTCAAGGGATTTGTAGGATCCCTTCTTACAGCTAATATGACCCTTGATGACCATAGCCCTGAGGAAAAGAGAACCAGGTGGTTTAACTTTGCCTCAGCCGCTTCCCTCTACGATTACCTCGATCAAAGCGGCGAACTTATCCTCTGGGATGAGGTTTGCCACCCCGCAGGTTGTAATATCCCCTTGTTGGAACTCAATAGTTACGATCGTTAAAGAGTTGTTGTAAAGAATTGGAAAAAAGCACCGTCGGCCCAAGTAGGCCCACGGTGCTTTTTTCGTCAAGACCATGAATATGCTCCATCGCCATTTCGCTCTCAAGGCCAAAGGAACCACCGTCGGTGTGGAAATTCGAGCAGGCCTCGTTACCTTCCTCACCATGTCCTACATTTTATTTGTCAATCCCCAAATCCTTTCGGCAACGGGTATGCCGCAAGATGATGTGGTCATGGCCACGGCTCTCGCATCATGCGTAGGGACTTTGATCATGGGGTTATGGGCCAATTACCCCTTTGCCCTGGCACCGGGAATGGGACTCAATGCCTATTTCACCTACGGGATTGTCCAAGGCCTTGGAGTCTCCTGGCAGGTTGCCCTGGCAGCCGTCTTGGTGGAAGGGGTGATCTTTCTCATTCTTTCCGTAAGCGGTCTTCGTACATGGCTCATGCAAGCGATCCCCTCTTCGGTTCAAATGGCCACCATGTGTGGGATTGGCCTCTTCTTGGCCATTATAGGATTTAAAAG
Source organism: Bacteriovoracales bacterium (assembly GCA_026713835.1). Classification (GTDB taxonomy): domain Bacteria; phylum Bdellovibrionota; class Bacteriovoracia; order Bacteriovoracales; family Bacteriovoracaceae; genus JAPONP01. Next base: position 9,652 of record JAPONP010000079.1, on the reverse strand, counting down.
CATGGGGCTCGTAGCCGACCATCCGGCCACCCTGGTCACCTTGGGGGATGTGCAAAATCCCAAGCTCTTGCTCGCTCTTTTGGGACTTTTGGTGATGTCCGCTCTATCTTCGGCCCGGGTTCGGGGGGCCATTTTGATCGGCATTGCCCTTATAACCATCATTTCCTGGATAGGGGGGATTCACTCCCCACCTGAATCGATTTTTTCTCTTCCCCGATTGCCTCAAAAAACTTTAATGGCCTTTGATTTTGGAGAACTCCTCACCGGCAAGATGATCGTTGCGGTTTTGAGTCTCCTCTTTGTGGATATCTTTGATACGGCCGGAACGCTTATAGGAGTTGGACGTTTGGCCCATTTTGTGGATAAGAAGGGAAATCTGCCCCGATCTAAAGCTGCTTTTACGGCCGACTCCATCGGCACCATCGCCGGTGCCTTCGTGGGCACAAGCACACTCACCTCTTATATTGAATCCGCAACGGGTGTGGAAGAGGGCGGCAAAACGGGTTTGACCGCCGTGGTCGTGGCCCTCATGTTTCTTATGGCCCTCTTTTTTATTCCTCTTATTCAGGCCGTTCCCCCCATGGCGACGGCACCGGCGTTGGTTTTTGTAGGGGCCATGATGATGCGTGGAACCCTCGATATTCCATGGAAAAATTTTGAGGAATCGTTACCGGCCTTCTTAACTCTAGCGGCGATCCCCTTCACCTATTCCATCGCTGCCGGCATGAGCTTGGGGATGATCTCTTTTGTGGTCTTGAAACTCCTGCGCGGTAAGATCCGAGACGTTCATCCCCTGATGTACGTTTTGGCCCTTCTGCTTGTGATCTTCTACGGTTTTGGGATAGGCTCTTAGAGGGCCAGGTTTGACAGCTCTTTAACCAGATCTTGAGAGCGTCTGACAAAGGCATCCTTTTGCCCTTCTTCAAATCCTTCTCCCGAAAGGTGGGCCAGGTCTTGGATATGGTGGCAAATCTTTTTGGCCAAATCCTTTTTTTCTCCTTCCCAAAGCCTTAGAGCATTTTGCACCAAGGGGTTATTGGGGTTGACCACCAGGGTTTTTTTGAGTGGTCTATTAAAAGGGGTTTGCCCCATGGCCTTCGTCATTTCTTGAAAGCGCTTCATTTGGTGGTCGATCTTAAAATAGGCCGGTGCATGGACAGTTTTGAGGGATTTGACCTCCACTCCTAAAGTATCGGAGTCGGAGGAAACCACGGTGTCTCGGTCTTTGTCTTTCTCCTTGCTTTCCCCGTCCTCTTTTTTATCCTCTTTGATGTCGAAAACTTCAAGGAGGAGGCTTTTTATCTTTTTTTCCATCTCCTCGTTCTTTTCTCCTTGAAGGAGATTTTCAACCTCGGTGTCAATGGGACAAAACTTGGGCTTCAAATCGCCTTTGGGGTGCATTTCCACGTGTTGAGTGAAATGGGGGTCGATGATATTGTCGATTTCAAGACAAGAGATCCCCTCCTCTTGCAATTGGGAAATGAGGGCCTCATGCCCCGATTCCGCTTGGTAGGTTAGGATTTTATCCCCCACCTTCTCCCGTAAGGGTTCGGGAATGGATTTTTTGTATTCTTCCATGGTGAAAAATGTCCCCTCATTATTTTTAAAGAGGACAGAGGGGCGTATCACTTCGTCAAATTTGGAATCTCCCAAGGAGCCGTATTTAACGAAAAGGGAGATATCGGGCCATATCTCCTCGTAGCGTTTTCGATCATCTCGGCAAAGTTTTTTGAGGGCGTCGGCCACTTTTTTCACGATATAATTGGAGATTTTTTTCACATTGGGATCCCCTTGAAGGGACGATCTCGAAACGTTGAGGGGAATGTCCGTGGAGTCTATAACGCCTTTGAGGAGTCCTAAAAAATCGGGGATAACGTTTTTCATATTGTCCGAGACAAAAACCTGTTTGCAGTAAAGTTTGATACTGTTTTCCTGCACCGGACGATGGGGGTTGAGTTTGGGAAAGTAAAGAATGCCCTGAAGAGTGAAGGGATGATCCACATTGAGATGAATCCAAAAAAGCGGAGGGGGCTCCATGGGAAAAAGCTCGGCAAAAAAGCTCTTATACTCGTCATCTTTGATAGAAGTGGGATCTTTTTTCCAAAGAGGTTTCGTCTGATTGATGATATCATCCGTTTTGGCCGGAGGGATGTATTCGTTCCCCTTTTCTAAAGCGTCCTTTTTATTTTTCTCTTCGGTTTGAGCCTCCCTCTCTTCGGCGGCCAGGTCGCGAATGACGATGGGGTAAGGCATAAAATCGCAATAACGGCCCAAAACTTCCCTAGTCTTAAAACTTTGGAGAAACTCAGCGCTTTCTTCATTGATCCATAAAGTGATGCTCGTCCCAACGTCGGTTCGGCTTCCCCCTTCAAGGGAATACTCCGTTTCCCCTTCGCAAACCCACTTGACCGCTTGAGCGTTTTCATTCATGGAGAGGGTATGCACCTCGACCTTATCGGCTACCATAAAAGCGGAATAAAGGCCTAGCCCAAATTTGCCGATGATATCATCCTGATGGGTCTGGGCCCCGGCTTCCTTCATTTTCTCAACAAATTCTTCGGCGCCACTAAAAGCAAGGTTTGTGATATAGCGTTCGACCTCCTCTTCGGTCATGCCGATGCCGTTGTCCTCAATGCAGATGGTTTTTTTCTTTTCGTCTATGATGACGACGGTTTTCCCTTCGGGAACCTCCACATTTTTTCCAAGAGACAGGGCCTGCCTCTTTGTGATGGCATCGCAGGCATTGGAAACGAGTTCCCGGAGGAAGATATCGTGTTCGCTATAGAGCCACTTTTTGATGATGGGGAAGATGTTTTGGGTTTGGACGGAAATTTGCCCGGTTTTCTTTTCCATAGGTTGGCCTCCGAAACGTCGTTTTGACGGTTATGGGGTAGGGGATCAAATCTTTGTTCCGGGCATACTTTGGGGTGGATAGGGGAAACGTCAAGGGTGGGAAAGCCTTTTGCGCAGAGTTATTTAAGGGCTTCGGTTTAAATCTCTTCCCCATCCCCGTCTTTTGTTGTATTGACAGTATGCAGCGATCAAGTCGAGGAGGTGCCTTTGACCTACGTCCATTCTCTGCCCGAAACATCTTGTGAACGGCCGGGCCTCTATTTGATAGGGGTCTGTTTTGATGGAACGGCCTGTTTTCGCAAGGGGGCCAAGGAGGGGCCTCTCGCCATCAGGCGGGTGTCGGATGATATCGAAAGCTATTCCCCCTATCTCCATAAGGATTTAGAGGAGATGGGCCCCTTTTATGACCTTGGGGATGTGGGCCCCGAAGGGGAGGAGGGGGATTCGGCCATCGTCGCCATGGAAAAACGATACGGCCAAAAAGTGGCCGGATTTGATCCGGGAGAGTCAAGGCTCGTGACCCTTGGGGGAGAGCATAGCATTTCTCTCATTCCCCTTAAAATCCATCTCGCCCATTACCCCGATCTTGTGGTCATTCATCTCGATGCCCATGCGGATTTAAGAGATGGCTACGGTGGATTTTACTTTTCCCATGCGAGCGTCATCGCCAGAATGTTGGAGCATTTTGGATCAAAGCATGAACTCATCCAGTATGGGATTCGTTCGGGCACTGCCGGAGAATATGAATGGATGAAAAGGGAAAAGACCCTCTCTCCATCCCGAAAAGAGTTTTTGAAAAGGATTCAAGATTTGCCATCGGAGCGCCCCCTCTACCTCACATTCGATTTGGATTATTTTGATCCCGGACTTTTTCCGGGAACGGGGACACCCGAGCCCGGAGGGGAAGATTTTCATTCTTTTATTCAATTGATAAAAGTATTGAATGAAAAAAACTTTGTGGGGGCCGATATCGTCGAGTTGGCCCCGGCCCTCGATCCATCGGATGTGAGTTCTGTGACGGCGACAAAAGTCGCAAGAGAAATCCTCTTGGCGTTGAGTGGATGAGTCGTTGCAAATGGCAAATGGAGGAGGTAGGAGAGTGATGAAGGACAAAAAACAAATCATTGGCGACAATCGGAAGCGTTACTTCATAGACAAGTGGGGAGAGGGCTATTTTGATATTAACGATCAAGGCCACCTTTGCGTTTGTCCGGAACCGGAAAAAGGATCGGCGGGCCCCATCATCGACATGATGGAAGTGATTGAAGATATAAAAGGAGAGGGCCTGGGTTTTCCGGTGGTCATCCGCTTTCACGATATTTTAAGAGATAAGGTCGAGGAACTCAATGAAACATTTTTAGATGTCATTTCCGAATCCGGCTATAAGGGTCGTTATCAGACCGTCTATCCCATCAAGGTCAATCAAATGAGAGAGGTTGTGGAAGAGGTTTTGGATTCCGGGCAAAAGTTTCATATCGGGTTAGAGGCCGGTTCCAAAGGGGAGTTGATGGTCGTCTTGGCCATGAATCGAGACCCCTATGCTCTCACCATCCTCAACGGCTATAAGGACTACGAATTTTTGAAGCTCGCCATGATCGGTCGAAAGCTCAAGAGAAAGGTGATCGTCGTGATGGAAAGATACAGTGAGCTTTTGACGACCATTCAATTGGCCAAGGAAATGGAGGTTTCGCCCCTTATAGGCTTTCGCATACGGCTTACGATCAACGGGAGTGGCAAGTGGAGCGAGTGTTCGGGAATGGGTTCAAAATTTGGACTCACAACCACGGAGATCCTTCAGGCCATCAAGCTCCTCGAAGGGGAGGGATTTGGGGATTCTCTCAAACTGATTCACTTTCATCTCGGCAGTCAAGTGACCAATATCCAAAATATCAAAAATGCCATTACGGAGGCCACGCGTTTTTACACGGAGTTATACAAGATGGGGGTTCCCTTGGAGTATTTGGATATCGGCGGTGGGCTCGGCGTGGATTACGACGGGTCTTGTACGACGAAGGCGTCTTCCAAAAACTACAATCTGAGGTCCTATGCTTCCGACATCGTTTATACCGTGAAACAAATATGTGATATCGAAGAGGTGCCACACCCCGTGTTGGTATCGGAAAGCGGTCGTTTTATTTCGGCCCACCATAGCTGTATCATCACAAAAGTCATTGGAGAGGTCGCCCCGAACCCTCTAGCATCTCACCCCTATTCTATAGGTGAGTGTCATCATCTCGTCCAAAACATGAAAGAGATTTTAGATGAGATTTCTGTTCACAATTTACAGGAATCTTATAACGATTCTCTCTTCGGTAAAAGTGAAATAGATAGTGCTTTTCGCCTTGGGGTGATTTCCATTGAGGAAAAAGGAATAGCCGATCAGGTTTTTCAAGAGATTTTGCTAGAGATTAAAAAACATATCATCAAAGAAGGAAAAACCCACGAGTTTGTCAAGGCCATTCGAGAGAGTTCATCCCAATACATCTGCAATTTTTCTATCTTTCAATCTCTCCCCGATGTTTGGGCCATCAAGCAGATGATACCCATCGTTCCCCTCTCTCGCTTGGATGAAACTCCGGGTAAAGACTGCACTCTCGTGGATATCACTTGCGATTCCGACGGAAAAATCGACTTTTTTATCACGGGTAGGGAGGAGGAAAAGCGAACGATCAAGCTCCACAAATTGAACGAAGATGATTACTACGTCGGTTTTTTCTTGACAGGGGCCTATCAGGACGTGATGGGAGATATGCATAATCTTTTTGGGCGGCTCAATGAGGTTCACGTCTATCTCGATGACGATGACCCCAACGATTTTTATATTGAAGAGGTCGTCAGGGGGCAATCGGCCAAAGCCGTTTTAGACTCAATGCAATATAGCGCCGAGCAATTGTCTTCCCTCCTCAAAAAATCCATCGATGAGATGGTGCAGGAAAGGCATATTCTTCCACGGGAAGGAGTCAAGCTCTCGGATTTTTATGAAAGATGCCTCCACACCTCCTATACCTACTTGCAATAAAATGCCATCTCCCCTACCATCCTCCCCATGGATACTCCCACATCTCCATTGAGCGATAGTGATAGCGATATGATGACCGATAGGGAGAAGAAAGGCATCCCCATAAGAGGGGATTTGCCTCTCGATTGGGACGACTATTTTATGTTACAGGCCATGATGGCCAGCTTTAAGAGCAAAGACCCTTCCACAAAGGTAGGAGCCGTCTTTGTGGATGAGCATAACCATCAAATCACCATGGGATACAACGGTTTTGTGGCCGGAATAGATGAGTCTCAACTTCCATGGAGCAAGGATGTATCCGTCGGCTTAGAACACCAAAAATACGGCTACGTGGTTCATGCAGAGGCCAACGCCATTTTACACTCCCCGGGCCTTTTGGCCGGGAGTCGAGCTTATGTCACCCTCTTCCCTTGCCATGAGTGCGCCAAACTTATCGCAAGCTGCAAGGTTTCGGAGGTGATCTATCTATGCGACAAATACGACGGAGAGGAGTCCAATCGGGTGGCCAAGAAGATCTTTCGGCTGGCCGGCATAAAAACCCGTTCCCTTTCCATTTCTTCGTGGCTCATTTCCAATCTCAAGGAACACTTCGTCAAGCTCATTGAAGAGTAGAGAGAACGATTTTCATTTGTGGATCCATGGCCTCCATGATTTGGAGGTACTTGGTGAAAGTGAGTTTTGTCTTTCCGTATTCGTATTGGGCATAGGAGTTTCGAGAGGAATGTCCGAGCTTTTTGGCCACTTCGGCAATGCTTAGCTTTTTGGCCAAGCGGGTTCGTTTCAAGATGATCGGTAAAAATTGATCGGTATTTTTGACTTTAAAGAAAAATTTGTTTTCCTCGGCATTTTTGATGAGATCGATATCCATTCGAGCGTCATGGGCCAATTTTTCGATACTACCGATCAAAGACTCCTTTTCTTTTCCGGGTGGGGAACTAATGAGAATACTCAAAAGAGGAATTTCCGCCACCCATTGGTTCCCAATTCTATGATAGCGGCCTTGAACGATCATCCCTTATGACACCTTTTTAGGGAAGCGTTAGGGGAGGGTTTATTTTTTATTGCACTTTTTTTTATTGCATTTTTTCTTTTGGCATTTTTCGCACTTTTTTTTGCGCTCACATTTTTTGCATTTGCTTTTGCTATCGCATTTTTTGCATTTATTTTGTGATTTGGCGTATTGGCAATCACCTTTGGGCAAATAAGAGCAAGAACTTAATCCGGAAAGGAGGGAAAAAGTCAGCATCGTTGAAAAAATCATTTTGGCCATTGTTATGTTCTCCTTTTTTTCTTTATTTTCATTTAAATCGTGGAGCTTTTCAAGCTAAAAATATATGAGCAAAACAGTCGGATAGGCCCTCGGTAAGGGCAGAGTCGGCCTTTTCGTAGTGCCAAGATAATCTGGCATCCATACCGAACTTAACCCCAAGGTATTTGTTACTCTTTAGAGTTTCATGCTACGATAAGTTAATTATTTTAAATATCTACCGAAAGGGCATAGTACGCCGATTTTTTGAGGGGGGAGCATGAGATCTTTGGTGACCTTTTCGATCCTATTGGGATCAATTATTTTTCATACGCATTTAAAGGCTGAATCTCAAATGCCCTCTTCTAAGGTCTGCAACCAAAGGGATTCGAGAGAGCTTTGTTTGAGAAATAATCGGTTCGGAGTCAAGTTTTTTTATTTAATGAATGACTCCTGGCAATTGGGTCGCTCTCTAAGGGAATCATCGGATGTAGGCTACTTTAAATTCTCTAATGGAACCGATATTAAGGCCATCGTCAAGATTCTTTATTTTCCAAAAGGAAAAAGATTTGCACCCTACTGGGATGCATTGAGCGACCTCCCTTTAAGATTGGAAATTAGAGACTACAAGACGGGGAAATTGACTCGTCTTAAAAAACATGGAGAAAGGCCTTCTTGCCGTCAGGATAAGTCCATCTGGTCATCCACCCAAGCGCCGTTTGAACTGGATATAGGGCGGCCTTGTAAGGGGGGAGAGCATCAACTTTGCTTAGGAGGAAGAACGGGACGAAGATTTGCCATTGATGTCGATTGGAAAGTACCGCAAAAAGGGCCGGCAATAGGTAAGGCTCATGCAAGGGGCTTTAGACAAGACATGGGAAAGTTTTGGTTTTTTAATCAAAAAAATACAGAGCTTATAGTGAGAGTTTTAGAAAAAAGGAACAATCATTTTGAAATCGCTTATGGGGTGGCAACGGATTTGGAATTTAGTCTTAGGGTGAGAGATACTAAGACCGGAGTTGTGAAAAGATATAAAAACTTTCGAGGAACTTCATGCGGAAGAAAAGATATTTTGACGATGAACCCTTCTGCTCTTCAAGGAGGTGCAACATCCGGCCCATATCCTGAAGGCCCAAATTGTCGAACGGGAGAGGGGCATTGTGTCTGTCCACGAGAACTTGGATACCTTCTCGAGGGAAGGCCCAATATCAATAAAAGGCTTTTTAGAAAGCATCAACATCCCGGCAATGACGATCCCAAAAACTTCTTTGTTTCACAGGGAAGTCTTAATATCGGTGTCATTTGCCGGGCCGGTGATTATGCCCTTAACCCCGAAGCCCAAAGGGAATGGTTTGATGAGTATTTTGATCTCCAATTTGACAAGAAAATTTACAAGGCCAAAGGAGGAAAGCCCATTCCAAAAGGGATCCATATTGGCTTTATGGGATCCGAATTTCTCTCCCCCCTCTATAGTCCTCTGACGGTTTCCGGAGTCATGACCGTCTATCATTACGCTCTCAAAAATAATGATCGTCCTTTGGCCAAAAAAGCGGCAAAATGGCTAAAAACCTATTGGGCTCTTTTGTCTTTAGGGACAAAAAAGGTCAGGGTTAAAAGATATGATATCGTTAGATCAGATGGAATTAGAAAACAAAAGGTTTCTAATCCCGATAATCTTCTTGCCGTGGGGCTTGCCGGGGCCAGGCACGACAAAGAGGCCTATATCACCAAGGGACTCAACGATATTTTTCTGGCCCAGGCGTTGGGGATCAAACCTCGAAAGTTTCAAGGCAATGTCAACGGTGCGCCGACGGTTATGGGCGCTGCAAAGATCATAGGTCTTCTTTTGGGAGATAAGATTCGTTATCGAGGTAAAAAAGGATTTCTCACGAAATATCATATAGACAGTCCCGCAGGTCATTTTGGCCTTACGGAGGATGAAAGGCGGCATCTTAGCGGGTTTATCGATTCCAATGGAGCGAAATATGCAAAAGAGAGCGGTGAAATGCTTAGAGGTGTTTACACACGTTGCCATTATACTTTTTTAAGATCTCAAAAAAGTCTCACAACTTTTTTTGGAACGAGAGATCATTCGCAAGGAACTTGTAATCGAAACAAAGGACCGTACTACATCGGTCAGGTGAACTCAAATGGAGTGGTCACATTGGTTGCACCAAGTGTAAACGTTCCTGCTGAAATGGGAGAATCCTATGTGGAGGGTAATCAAGTCTGCGCTCACGTCAAGGTGGGTAGTGGGATTACCAAATGCCTGGATTTGCCCGATCAAAATGAAATCATTTATGAGTTTAAATTTGGTCCACATGGACCATTTGGCCCAGAATTACGAGATTTGCCGGAACCCTACTAATAACTGGATTTGGCCCATGGCCTTATAGAGGGTCAATTCGTAAATCTATAAAAATTTTACAATTTTTTCCATTCGTTTGTTCCTAAGAATGTGTTTGTGATACGTTGCGGTGGGGGATAGAGTCTCCCCCAAAGAGATGTAAAATATACAGGGTTTTAAGGAAACG
>JAPONP010000078.1 GCA_026713835.1 Bacteriovoracales bacterium | reverse complement strand
GTAACTGCTCGCACCTCTAGCAAAAACTGTAATAAAGGCAAGGTAACTGTTCTCCACCCGGATAAGATTGGTAGGAGGCAACGAGGAGCGACCGAGGCGTGCTTCCTGCACGTCGCAGGGAAGCGACGAGGCAGTCGACTGCCAAGATTGCCGGGGGGTGAGCAGTTACCAAATAAGAACCTATCTCCCCCGGACCCATCACAAGGGGACAATAGAACGGATTTTCGGCAAGTTATGCGGTTTGTGGGTATTTTCTTCCCATCTCCTTGGAAAAGAAGGAAAAATCCACTAAAACTTCTTGCATGAAAGAATCCTTTTTTCCCTTTACCATCCTCTCGGATGATGCGCAGAGACAATCCGGCGATGAAGGACATTCCGTCCTCATCAACGTGCATCATATCGTCTCCATCAAACCCATCAATATCATGACCGAAACCAAGCTCATTTCAGGTTTTTGGATCAGAACGAGTAATGGGAAAAAGTATCGGGCCGTTTCCATTCCCAAAGAGCTTGAAGCTCTCTTTCAAAGCTCCTCTCAATCCGTATCGGCCAAAACTTCAAAGACAAGATCTTCGGAAAATAAGATCAATCCCCATCACTAAGAGCCTATTTGTAGATACCCAAAAAATGGAGAATCGTATCCATGGGGCCAAAACTCATATGCCCATCGGCCCGCTCTTTCACACTCTCCTTGGCATTAAAGGCGATACCGAGTCCGGCCTTGGACAGCATGGGAAGGTCATTGGCCCCATCCCCAATGGCCACGACTTGATCGAGATTGATCTTTTCCTTTTCGGCGATTTGCTCCAACAGAGTTGCTTTTTTTTCAGCACAGATAATGGGTCCTAAAAGTTTTCCGGTCAATCGTCCGTTTTTGGTTTCCAATTTATTGGCAAAGGCGTAGTCCAGGCCGAGTTGTTCTTTGAGAGATTCTGCAAAAAAATCAAATCCTCCTGAAATCAGGGCCAGTTTATAACCAAGTTTTTTAACCGTATCGATAAACTCTCTTGCTCCTGCAGTTATGGGAAGACGATGCACAAGATCTTGCATCTTACCCTGTTCAAGACCCTTGAGTATTGAAACCCTCCTAAAAAGGGATTCTGTAAAGTCGAGTCGTCCATTCATGGCCTCTTCGGTGATTTGAGACACTTCTTTTTCTACACCATAAATTTTAGCCATTTCATCTATGACCTCGGCTTGAATTAAAGTCGAATCCATATCGAAGACAATAAGCCTTTTAGAATGATGGGAAACGTTTTCTTTAAAAAAGGCCATATCCGTTTGGTGAGTCTGAGCGACTTGTAATAACCCGGATTTCATTTTGACGAGATCCGTATCCGAAGAGGCCACGGTCACCATATCCACCGACTTGAAATGATCTTCGCTATTCATCTTATCAATGCGAAGGATATTCACACCAAAATCGGCCAGCATTTTTGATACATCAAAAAGAAAGAGGGGGGCGATGGATTGTTTATTCACACAGCTTAGGATGAATTTATTTGCGGAATTTGAATAAACAAAACGGGTGGAAACAATTTTAAAATCCAGATTCATTCTCATTTTTTTGGCTGCAAATAATAAATCCTTGAGGATGGGGGGGGCCTCTCTTCTTTTTTCCCGGCCCTTATCGATAATAATGAAACTTAAAGAAAGAAGGCCGTGTATAACGGATTGTCCAATGTCTAAAATTTCATATTCGGATTTGACGACAATATCCATGAGACTGGCCGTAATTCCGGTTTTATCGGGCCCTGTGACCGTAACCAAAATTCTTTCTTTTTCCATATTTTCTTTTTGTCGAATATCCGGCATTATGATCGGCTTTTCTCTAAGGGGATTTGACCTTCAACCGATTCTTGTTTTTTCTTTTTGATCTTTCTTTCTTTTAGTTTTAATTTAAACTTTTTGACGACTCCTACGGAGTAGCTGACCGCCGAGCAGAGGGAAAGAACCACCGAGGCATAGATACATAGACTTCCCCAAAAGGGCATTAAAATTCCCAAATGACGTTCATTGACCATGAGAAGTGGGATACCAACCAGTTGAAATGCCGTCTTCCATTTACCGAAAGGAACAGCAGAAATTTGAAGCCCTTCACCCGAAGCCAATAATCTAAGGGATGTGATATAAAATTCTCTTAATATCAGGACAATCACCACAAAAACTTCGAGTCGATCGAGATAGAGCAGCATGATGAGAGAGCTGACCACCAAAAATTTATCGGCAATGGGATCTAAAAAAGAACCAAATGTGGTGACAAGACCGCGTTTTCGGGCGATATAACCATCGATAAAATCCGTTACCGCCGCCGCAGCAAAGGTATAGGCGGCGATATAACCCAGTTTTCCATGCCAGAGACTAAGAATCGGCCAACTCATCTTTTCCAAAAAAAGAGTTGCTACAATAACGGGAATGAGAGCAATCCGAAAAAGAGTCAAAACATTGGGAAGACTTTCAATTTCTAGATGAACTCGAGACATACCCCTCACTCTCCCTTTTTTCTATTTTTTTTATGAAAAGAGAGCTTAGCATTTACTTTGATATCGTATTTGTCCAAAATTTTATCTATTTCTTTGGTAGGATTGAGAGTGGAAAGATATTTTGCAAATTCCGATTTGACCGACGCCAATAAATCATTTTTTTGGTTCTTTGCCTGTTCCAACAGACCGCTTACGATATCTTTGGGTAAGGGGAGATCCTGTACGCGATTTCTAATGGCATCCTCGGTCATAAAAGCGGCTTCAATGCCAAAAGACGCCAATTTTTTGAAAAGATCCGATGGGCCTTTAAATTCCTTGCGCCCTTTCTCATCCCGACCGTCCCGGTCATCATCCATCTTTTGAGTTTCCTTCTTTTCCTTTTCCGTTCCCATCATTTTTTCCCACGCTAAGAGCCTGTCCTAAAGATCTTTGGCCCTTTCATAAAGATTTTCAAAAAGTTTCGGAACATTATTTTTTACGATCTTATTTATCACCATCTTGGGAACCATCAATTTAAATTCGATATTGATGCTATAGGTGACACGGGTTCTTCCATCCCCAAGGTCTTCAAATTCCCATGAACCGTCATTTTTCTTCAAGAGATCTCCCGAATCCAATGTCCATGAAAGTTTGTGAGGGGCGTTTTCCAAGTGCTTTAAACGGTAGGTAAACTCCTTGACGATATTGAGAGAATATTCCACCAAGGCCTCGTTATCATTTTGCTGAATAACCCGAACTCCACTGACTCCATCCATAAAATCCGGGTAGGATTCGTAATTTGTAACCACCTTATAAAATTTTTCGACAGGGACTGAATAAGTTTCCGTTTTTTTGATATTGGACATAGCAAATCTTTCCTTTTTAAAATATCAGTAACGAGGCTTTGTATCGAAGTGGTGTTTAGCCTGAATATGACGAATGGTTCCCGATTCGCTTCGCATGACGATAGAAGAGGTTTTGGCCCCCCAAGACTTAAATTGAACACCCGGAAGAAAAGAACCATCGGTCACTCCGGTGGCCGCAAACACGACATTGCCGGAAGCGAGTTCTTCGATCCCCCAAATTTTATCTTTGTCCGTAATCCCCATAGCCTTGGCCCGTCGGGTCTCCTCCTCATTTCTAAAACGTAGGATCCCCTGAAAGTCCCCACCGATACATCTCAAGGCAGCCGCGGCGATAACCCCCTCCGGGGCCCCTCCCGTACCAAAGAGAACATCGATTCCCGAATCGGAAGAGCAAGTGGCGATAGCGGCCGAGACATCACCGTCTCCGATGAGATAGATTCGGCACCCTATGGATCGAAGTTCCTCAATCAGTTCCTTATGGCGGGGACGATCGAGAACAACAGCTGTGCAGTCTTGGATTCGCTTCTTTTTAATATCGGAAATACGCTTGAGGTTTTCCATGGAAGAATGGCGTATATCGATCGCGCCCTTACAGGTTGGGCCCACGGCGATCTTTTCCATATAGGTATCGGGAGCATTGAGAAGATGCCCCTTCTCCGCTACGGCGATCACGGAAATGGCGTTGGGGCGTCCTTGGGCACAAATCGTCGTCCCCTCCAAAGGATCGAGAGCGATATCCAATGGAGGGCCCTTTTGAGTGCCGACTTTTTCCCCGATATAAAGCATCGGGGCCTCGTCCCTTTCCCCTTCGCCGATGACCACCGTTCCATCGAAGTCAATGCTATCCAACATACTTCTCATGGCATCCACAGCGGCCAGGTCTGCGGCCTTTTCATCTCCCCGTCCCATAAGACGGGCCGAAGCGATGGCGGCCATTTCGGTCACTCGGACGAACTCTAAAGCAAGATTTCTATTCACGGGCCTTTTCCCTTTGTTCCCGATGTTTTCGTGCAGTGTGGCCCGAAGGAGGAAGGGAAGTCAACGAAAAGCTTGAAAGGAGAAAGGGCTTCCGAGAGAGGGTTTTGCATAGCACCATACCCCCTAACCATCATCCGAGCTATAGCGAAAGGAAAAACCCACTTTTCCATTGGTTTGGGAAATCTTTTGTTTTTGGCCTCCCGGGAGTTTTTCGTGGGAAATAACGGATTCCAGACCGATCTCGAAACCTAGATTCCAAGGGGGGTTCAAGGGAAGATCAAAGCCGGCCCAAATATGGGGAAGAACAAGGGAAAGACCGCTTTGGGAAAATGGGCCCCATTGTCCGGAAGAGTACCCAAGCCCCAGGGAAAGTCCCACATGGGGGGATAGGGTTTTTCCGGGGAAGAGTTCGTTTAGTCGAAACCGTCCCTCCCCGGGATAAAAACCGAGCCCAAAAATCAGATACCCACGATTGGAGCGAGCGATGAGATCCCTAACTTCGTTACTTTCTATATCCAAGCGCATCCCCATATTCCAGCGAAACCCTCGAAAGATCTCCTGAAACCGGGAAAACTCCCCTTGGAGCAAATTTCTAGTCCCTTCAACGGCACCGGAAACCCCGGAGACGGACTCGGTCAACCCCAGCCCACTATGAAAACGAAGCTGCCAACCCTTCATCTTAGCACCATCGTCGGGTTTTTTCCCTAAAAGCGCCAAGGTAGGGCCAAAGGATTTTTGAAGGGGCCAAACCGCTTTGGGGGAGGGATGAAAAGTGACGGTGAGACCTCTTTCAAAGGGGGCCTTGGCCAAAGGATCTTTGAGGCGCCACCTCGTATAGAAATCACCAATTTCCACGGTCTCGGCCACAATAGAGGCATTATCGACGGTGAAAGTTCCCTCTTGACCCGGAAGACGATCCAATTCTTTAAGTGTTCGGGTGGTAAAAACTCGACCGGCATCGGAAACGGAGCGGATGATAAGCAGTTTCCAGGCGAGGGCCTCAAAGCTGATTAAAAAAGTCAAAATAGGCCAATAACAAAATCTTCCCATCCCCGATATTGTAGCGTTTTACACGGCTCCTTTAAAGAGGAAAGGGACTTGCTCCGACAAGGAAGCGGTATAGAAATAAGAAAGGTGAGGAGAGAAACATTTGAAAATCGCCAAAGGGTTTTTAAAGATCATTTTCACGATTTCCATTTTATCAAATGGTGGCTGCCTCCCTTCGTTCAAAGCCAAAGAATCCGGTTGTGGCCCCGGAGCAACATTTAACCCTTCAACCCGCTTATGTACCTCCCAAAGCTCCGCTCCCGTGGGTTTGACCCGTAGGATTAACCTCACGGAAGATGTTTTCTCCAATGTGGTTCTCAATTACCACAACCACCCTTCCCAAGACTCGGCCCTGGACTGTGAAGTGGATCAGGCCACCTTGGTCAATGTGGCCGAAATGGTGGAATGTTCCTGTGCAGCCGGCATTTGCACGGTGGGGCTTCGTGGTTTTCCCAATGCCAACTTGGGGACGATCCTCTATCGTTTTCAAGATAATAATAGGGTCTTCGGGGATTACCAAACGGCCACCGTCACCATGACCCCGGTCAATGATGATCCAACTTTTTGTCCCGTCACCATGCGTGTTGGGGCCGGAAACGATTGTGAAAACAGAGTCAGTGGTGAGGACTGGGATTGTATCGCCCCCGGAAATCCCAATACCTTTAGCTTGGGGATCACACCGGATTTCGATTTCACCAATACTTTATCACAGAACTCCCTTTTCTTCTACGATCAAGAGAATAAGCGATGTTATTATTCGGATAGTACGACCAACCTTTGGTCCGAAGCCGCTACACCGAATTGCCAATTTACCAAAAATTTTGGAAGCGTCGATAACGCCAATTGTTTGGGAGGAGATGGAGATGATTGTGTGGGTTCCGGCGTCCCATCCGTTACGGGTCATCAAGCTGCAGGAGAGGTTTATCTAAGAAACAGTAACCGTCATTGCTACTATTTTGATGGAAGTGCTTGGCAAGATATTACGGGGCGATTCAATCAAGTCATCTCCGTTGACGAGGATCAATCCACCAATCTCTCATCTCTTATTCAAAAGGCCTTTGATCTTGAGGAAGGACAACTGGATTTTAAAATATCCCACGACTTTACACCTAAAAATGGAGGAACAACTACCTATGGAACCATTTCAAATTGTCCGGGAGATGATTGTCAATATACCCCTCGCTCCAATGTCAACGCGGCCTTTAACGGAACAAGTGTCTCTTATCCGGGATCCAATATCGATGAATTTGTTTTAAGGGCCGTGGATTTAGGAGAGAGCCAAGTGACCAATTCCGTGGCCATTATCATTAAAGATGTCAACGATGCGCCCTTTATTCCCAACAGGGCCAAGACTTTGATCGAAGGAGAAATCTATAACGAAACATTCACCTTGGCCAATACGAAGACGGGAAATGGGAGCGGTGGAAAAATAGTGGACTACGATGAAGGAAGTTCTTTTAGAAATTTTATCTTTGTGGCCGATAGTAGCGACCCCTCTCGGCAAAGCGATTGCCTTTCAGGAAATTCCATTATGAGAGATCTCAATGATTCCGGAGGAGGCAGTGGTTTAGCTCCTTTTACCAGTGGCTCCGATGGGGTTTTTTATTGCGATACGGGAAATGGAGTGGCCCAAGCAAGATTTTCAGGGACCAATAATAACAATGGGTTTTCCGAGGTGGAAATTCGGTTTTTTCCCAATATCAATTTCACGGGTCAAGTGAAATTTAAATTTACAGTGGAGGACAGCAAAGGGGCGATATCTCCTACTCAAAACGGAAATGACAGTGGTCTCGTAAGCCTTACCTATACACCTTTAAACGATGCTCCCACCTTTTGTCAGTATTCGAGAAAGGGGCATGCAGATTGTGGCTTTTTGGGATCGGGAAATAGTGATAATCCCGGAGTGGATTGTCTATGGAATGAATCCCCTTTAAATCTTTCCAGAGTGACCGATACCTCTTCTTCTACCAGTTCTGTTTTCCCCAACCACGCAGGATTTCCCCAAGAAGCTGCCCTTGCGGGAGGGGCCGTCTTTTACGATCAAAGAAATGATGCCTGCTATCAATCCGTGGCCTCTCAGTGGAAAGAAAAAGATGTTCAGGAATGTAACTTCAGTACGGATGCCGATGATGAAAGCGATAATTGTGGGGCCGGAAACAACTGTAGCGGAACCTCTCTTCCTGCCGGAATACCCACCGTAAGCGGCCTTATCTTTTATGACACCGATGATTTCACCTGCCACCTTTCCAATCAAGGGGTGGGATGGGAACTCATTGGCGTTCCTCCGGGGGCGACGCCCACTCATCAGGCCCATTTCGTTTTCAAGGTGAATGAAAATAGGTCGGGAGTCAATAATCAAGTCACTGTGGATACGACAACTTTGGCCAAAGACCCGGATGGAAATGGCCTAAGCTATTCTCCGGCCACTCCTCCTACCAACGGTACCCTCACCGATTGTCCGGGAAGTTCTTGTGCATATAGACCCAATAATGGTTTTGTGGGTTTTGATTCTTTTACCATTGAGGTCAGCGATGGAACGGCCAGCGAATCCGTCATCGTAGGAATTGGCGTCAAAGACGTGAATAATCCTCCCACTCTAACCTATCGAAATGAAACGGCGTTAAACGATACGACGGTGGTGGTCAATGAGGGGGCCTTGGTTCAACTTTTCGATTTGGCCATTGATGAAGGGGCCGATAACTCAGCAGAAGACAATCAGCAAATTCAATTTGATATCACATCATCGAACCCAACTATTCTTAGTCCTACCAATATCGAAGCCTTTTGGGGAGCGTCTTCAGATCTCTATAACAAGACGACGAGAACGAATCTCTATACCAATAGAACGGCGGGAACTTTTAATCCTTTGGGAGATGGCACAACCGATGCTTCTTCCAAAAATTTTGCCCTTCGATTCGTTACAACTCCAGGCGTTTCCGGAGAAACGAGAATTACAATTGCTCTTCAAGACAATGGAAGACCCGCTCAATCATCTTCCATAGAATTCACCTTGAGGATTGAACCTTTCGGGGCCTCTCATGGAGATTGGGAAAATGTTTTTGGCGTCGGCCCTCTTTTGAGGAAGGCGGCCGATAGGAGAAATTGCGATCAGTCCGGCGAACGAAGCTCATCTGCCAATTGCGGTTCCGGGGGAAGTGCCGTGGATTGTACGGCATCCGTCAATCCCAACACAGATCGAACCACCTATGATCCCTCTGCCGCAGGCCTCGTCTTTTTCGATAGTTCAAGTGGGACGTGTTTTGAAAGTAGTAGCGAGAATAATCTATGGGCTCCTCGAGGTTGTTCTTTTAGCAAGTCCCAAAGAGATTGTAATGGAAATGATTGCATTGGTATGGGGCCTCCGAAAGATCAGACGAATTATCGTCTTCCTCCTCAAACAGAAGGTCTTAGATATTTGGATGTCACTAATGCTATTTGCTATAAAAGTGAAAAGGGGCTTCAGTGGACTCCCGAGGGTTCCTATATTTATTTGAAATGGAATGGATTTGTCCCCCTTGGAAGAACCGTTATTTCCGGTTACAAAATTTTTAGACGTACTCGAAATTTTGAATACAATTACTCTGCCCCCGTTGCAACTATAAGTACATCCACGACTCGCACCTATACAGATGCTATAGGAATATCAAATCTTCAAGGATACGACCCTGAAAAAGGGCGAGTCCTCTTTTATCAGGTTTTGCCAATCAATGCGAGGAACGAACAATTGATTTTTCCACAAGAATCCTTTAATGAAATGACCGTTGTTCTTCCACCCTATAATATGGTCATGGTTCCAAGAAGAATAGTGAATGAAGAAATTTGTCAGCACTTGCACGCCACTCCCGATCGCGCCAATAATAACCGTTGCTCTTACAAAGGAATCGTCAACAATTATGCGGCCAATGGACATTTTGATATCGCCTCGGATTTGATGATGGATCGATTTGAATATGGTTGCGATTATACCAGTTCTACCGTATCCGACACAGATTGTGGAACGGTTCCCAATCGTCCTCAAGAAGGCCTTCCCTGTTACGGTAATCAAAGTCCCACGACCTTAGGTGCTAAAATAACCACTCGAACCAATGCCTTTTACAATCGATCAAATGGCATTTGTTCGATCAATAATGGGGGGAATTGGGTGACCACGGGCAGTTTGAATGCTACACAAATCACTCAAGAATTTGTGAGTAATCTCATCACGAGCAGTGCCGGAATGAAAGGGCGTTTAGCCGATTTACCTCCACTTACCAATATCTCTCAAGAGAAGGCCCAGGAAATTTGCGCGGCCAGAACCAATAGCACAACTCCCATCATTCTCGAAAACGATTCGAGCGACATTTCCCTCTCAAGCAACGCTTTTCGACTTCCTTCGAGAGTTGAACAAGTGGCCATGTCCGCTTGGGATAACGAAACCTATACGGATTCTCAAATCAGCGAAATGGAAAAAGGCTCAGACCTTAAAGCATCACCTAAATGCAATAGCTCCGATGCGGACACGATCTCAACCTTTAGCGACGCCTCTGTTCTCCTCTCTCCTCCCATCGCCAGTTTACCGGGAACGGCCTCTTCATCTATTCGTTCTTTGGCGACGGGAAATGATTTTACCTCGAAATGCGCCTCTCGCTACCAAATCAAATCCTTAATTGGAAATGTTCGAGAATGGTCGGATGAGAAGTTCAATTGTAATTTTTCGGATGGCTGCGTTGACGGAGATGGAAAATTTAGTGGCTCCAGGAGCAATGCCAACGTGATCCCCTCTACGGCCACCTATTATTTAGATGAGACTCTTCCCTCGGCTACGCAGATCACCGGCCCTACAATTCTTATGTCCACGGCTTCTTGGATTATTGAGGAAAAGGATAACGATACAGCTTTCTTTGATTTCCCTGCGGCCCTTCCCTTTTCTCTCAAGACTCAAATGATTTCCTTTCCCATAGGACGGACTTCGGGCATTACGGTTCCCCAGCTTCGATCAGATACTTTTACCGTTTCGAGTACTCAAACCGCCGACTCGGCCATACTCTATGGAGGCTCCTATAAGGATGGCACCGGGGCCGGTCGTTACTACGGCAATATCCAATCGGCCACCACTACAAATTCTCAGACGGGTTTTCGTTGCGTGACCCCTATCAATCCTTCTTCTTATTGATATCATTGATGTAACTGCTCACCCCCCGGCAAGATTGGCAGTCGACTGCCTCCTACCAATCTTATCCGGGTGGAGAACAGTTACCTTGCCTTTATTACAGTTTTTGCTAGAGGTGCGAGCAGTTACTTATTGATGGCAAAAAAAGAATCCTTCCACAAAAGATCTAAAAAATTTTGCCAATGAAGATGACCTATACCATTTTTAAACTGAACTTCTTTGAAATCATTTGAAATAACAAAAAGATATTTCCACTGGTTCTTTTGCTGAATTTCCAATAATTCTCTGTGATGACTTTCATCAATTTCCTCATCTGTTTTTACGACAATGGCCATTTCATCTCCTACGATAAAATCCACATTCCGTTGTAATTTTGATTTCCAGTATTGAAGAAAAAGAGGAATCTTTTTGTACGAAAGATAACTTCTTAACTCACAGGCAATAAATTGATTAAAAGAAGGTTCAAGAAAACTATTTTCAGATTCCGCTCTATGATTTGCCTGAAGAGTCCGAACGATACCTAAATCAAAAAAATAGAACTTGGGTGGCATATTCGTCTTTTTCTTTTGAAGCCCTACCCAGGGCAAAACTTCAAATCCCATAAATGTTTCTTTAAGAACTTTGTAATAATTTTTGACCTCTTTAGAGGATAAGAGTGATTTTTCTGCGATGCCATTGTAATCAACCGCCTGTGTACTGTCGCAAGCCGCATATTCCAAAAACCTGATAAAATGAGGAAGATTTGACACCAACCCCTCGGCATAAATCTCTTCGCGAAGATAGATATCAATGTAGTTATAGAGATAATCATCACCATTTTCTTCAAGATAAGCACCGGGAAGCCCTCCAAAGTGTAGATATTTATCAAGGTCAAAACGATTATTTTTTGAAAGCTCAAACCAAGTCAATGGGAATAATTCAGCCGTAGTCGAATGATTATCGAGAAGGTCAATTTTTTTCCACTTGAGTTTTTGATTATAATTTCCAATAAGTAAAAACCGCTTGTTCTTATCTTCAATCATTCGGTGAACTTCATTAAGGAGTTCAGGGATTCGCTGAATTTCATCTATGGCGATCAAATCTTTATCAACCAGAGATGAAAGGAGGAATGGATCGCTTTTAAGACGAAGATAAATCCTCGACCCGGAAAGGTTAATATAGTCTATTTTATCTCGATGTTTCCGACAAAATTTTTTGGCCATCGAACTCTTCCCGGTTGAACGAGGCCCTAAAATAAAAAGAGAGGAGTTTTCCAATTGATCGAAAGGATCAAAATATCTTGAGATCATCCTTTGATAATCCTTTTTTAAAAGGATTTTTTATCGTATGAATAATACGAATTTATGTCAATGTATCACGATAACCTTTGGCTAAATTCTTCCCATGCATTGAATTGAAATAGAATAAAAAATCTACGAGTCACTTCAAAAGTGAAAATAAAGACAATTTAAAATTGTCTATTACAGGATCCGGGAACGGTATCTTCAAGTCGAGTGAAAGCAAAGGGAACGGTAACAGGTTGGAGATAATGGTAAGGCCCAAATTGAATGTCGAGATTGGCCGCCGTCACTTCATTGACATGGCAATTTGGACGGGCCTTGGTGACGATTCTATTTCCCTGTCGGATTCTAGCCTGAGTAATTTGCCGCCCTTCCATAATCAGGCCCTCTTCCATACAAAGATGAAGTTCAATGGCGGCCATACCATTAGACATTTGATGAATGACGATGACATTTCCCATGGTATCGGCCCCTGCATAGGTTCCCGTGACACCGCCATGGTCCCAATGTCCGGGCATAAAATCCGGTCGATCGGGGTACACGCTTCGATAGCCATTGTGAGAAGTCCCCGAACCTTTTAAACGGGCCACAATTTTTCCAGGCCCATAAGGCCGCCCCATAGGATTGGCCCCTCGACAGGGAATACCGGCAACAAGTTGGGAGTAATTTCCGGAACCGCCTCCGTAAAAACCGCCACCGTATGAGGGGGTCTTTTTTCGACCGCAACCCGTCATCAATATCGAGATGAATAAGATAAAGGCCCCTTTGACCACACTTGACTTCATTTGTTCTCTCCTACTCCTACTGGGTAACTTTTCGGAGATTTTTTAAAGATCATGAGGGTTTATGGCCAAAGAAAAGGCCCTTTTTTAAAAGAGACGCTAAGTATTTGATTTTTATAGTGAATAATGCCCCCTTTGGATGGATAGGGGGCAAAATCATAGCATTTTTGCCGACGACAAAAATCGGGTACTCAACGATACAGGCATCATGCGTCAAGCCAAATAGAGTAAAATCAAATAGCTATAAGTCATTCTAAAAGGCCCACGTAGTTCAGTGGTAGAACACTCCCTTGGTAAGGGAGAGGTCGAGAGTTCAATTCTCTCCGTGGGCACCATTTGGTCGGATACCCCCCCCTTAATGACGAAGGGTCAGAAATTGCATCGCCGATTTGACCTCATCTAGGGTCTTTTCCGTGACTTCCTTGGCCTTGTCCGTCCCCTTTCTCAAAAGGGCCAAGATTTCGCCT
>JAPONP010000077.1 GCA_026713835.1 Bacteriovoracales bacterium | reverse complement strand
GCTCTGGAAATTTTATTGCCTTTAAGGCTTTAGCTTGATAAAGCTATGATAATCCTCCTCGATAGATAAACCTTGGAAAGCCAATGGATATCAAAATTTACGAATCAAGAGATATTATTCTTATCGAACTTATTGAGTCGGTCTTAAAAGACAAGGATATTCCGTATATGATTACTGGTACTTCTAGCACCGAAATACGAGGTATTCTTCCTGCAGGGGTTCACGTTCCCAGAGAGTACGCAGAAGAGGCCAAAAATATCATTCAATCTCTGGTCGATTAGGAAGCTTGCTCCTGCACAAAAAGGCATTGATTTAACGCAAAATTCTTCAATGAGGTGAGCTATTTTGAAGTGCATTTTAACTTCTCCATATGCTATCCTACAAGATTCGACGTTCCTTTTTGTTGTATAGAGTCCAAGGCTATGACCGCCCTCTTTATTATAGCTAAAGCTTTGAGTGCCGATCTTGTGGAGGACGGCCCCATCATCAAGATCACTATTCTGCGTCCCTTTTTCTTCCTGAGAAGAAAAAAGAGAGGGCGAGATCACGAGAGAAAGTACGACAACAAATAATCTTTTTACCTTTTTCATTCAGCCTCCATTATCGTTGAAATATTATATTTGTTCATTTTCGCGAAGATATTTGATTCAGACAGTTTTAAGATTTTGGAAATCTTTTTTTTCGTTCGGCACTTTAAAGCGGCTTCCTTTAAGAGTTTCTTTTCAAAAAGATTTTTGGCAGCCTTAATCCTCGAAAAAAATTCTTTTTCCTCGACTACTTAAACAAATTACGAATTGTGTACCGATGATATTCCTTACGAACTTGAATCCTATGAAGAAGAAACAGAAGATGGACGTAAGATTATTCACAAACCTCAATAGGGCTTATGAGTACGTTATGGAATAGTATTTAATCTTTTTGAAGTAGAGCAGTATCAGACATTGCGCTGCAGGTGCTTTCAATAGAACACTCCCCCATTGTTCTATTGACCGCTCTTTTGCCACATGTCCTTCCTGACACATAGTTTACACCTTAATTCTAGACACATCCTTTACACTTTTTCCAAATCCCAAAGAAAACAATGCGGCGCGCACTTTCGGCCAACAAAAAAAGGCCAAAACCGCCGCTCCGCATCCCATTCGGGAGCTGGAGGACAATTTTTGGCCTTTAGGTGAAAATGGTCGGGGTGATTGGATTCGAACCAACGACCCCTAGCACCCCATGCTAGTGCGCTACCAGGCTACGCTACACCCCGATTTGAATTCCACTTCTCAAACGAAAAAGTTGAGGGCCTTTTTATCCCATAGAGGGGCGTAAATGAAAAGGGGACGGCTTTTTATTGGCCCTGAGAGGAGTCGGAAGATTATGACTCGGGGCGCAGTAGGCGGGCATCAAAAAATTTTTCCTGTCGTGCAAAAATAAGGGGAAAAAGAGGTGGACAATTGGGGGTTTATCGGGCATAAATGCTGGCTTACTATAGTAAAAAATTCTCATTAGGGTGGTTCGCCCCGAAGGATCGTTTAATGCCTGCTCTCAGAGAAACTGATGGCAAGAAATGGATCAATGCCCTTGTGGCCATTGCTTCATTGATCTTGGCCAACATTTTGATCAAGCTCCTCTATCAGATCAGTGAGTGGACGGATCTTGAGGCTAAAGTCGAAAACTTTCGCCTTGTGGCCCAGGTCATCGGTATCTTCGTGGGCGTTTTGACGTTTGTGATCGTTTTGAGAAGCACTCGGGCCTATGGTTATCTCCGGGAGGTGTACGGGGAGTTGACCAAGGTTATTTGGCCCGACAAGGACTCCACCCTTAAACTGACCGCCGTCATCGTCGTGGGAGTGGCCATCATAGCGGTCTTTTTTGGGCTTATTGATTTTGGGATCAAGGAATTTTTAGAACTGCTCTATTAGCAGTAGCAGTGGCCTGGGAGCCGATAATCGCCGTTCCCTAGGGAGACGGCCTTAAACCGGAATTTATACATGGGAAGTAAAGAGCAAGCAGAATTGGCAACGAAAGACTCCTCTTTGGAAGAGGCCCCGGAGAATGAAGAGGGGACTTCGGGAACGAAAACCGAGGACGGAGAGGATTCCGGGGACGGTTCCCACGATCCGGATTTGGCCAAGGGAGATTCTCCGGAGTTTAAGTGGTATGTGGCCCATGCCCTCACGGGACAGGAAAATAAAGTGGCCAAGGCTTTGAAGGAGAGGATTCTCAATTACGATTTGAAGGAGTATTTTTCGAGGATTTTGATCCCGGAAGAGTCCGTCGTGTCCGTGGCCAACGGGCGAAAGAGGAATCTCAAAAAGAAGTATTTTCCGGGCTATGTCATGATCAAGATGATTATGAACGAGCAAACCTGGCATTTGGTGAAAAATACGGACAAGGTCACCGGTTTTTTGGGAGGGAATAGGGAGCATCCCTCGCCCATTAGCGATGAGGAAGCGGCTTATATGGTGGGCCAGGTGTCCGGTGGATTTAAGAGAATGCGCACGAGTCTTTCTTTCAGTGAAGGGGACTCCGTGAGAGTGATGGAAGGGCCTTTTGCCTCCTTCGTGGGAACGGTGGAAGCCGTGAGTGAAAAGGGCAAATTGCGGGTGAACGTCTCCATCTTTGGCAGACCGACTCCCGTGGAATTGGATTTCTCTCAGGTTGAGAAGGCGAGTTAATTTCGTAAGCAGGGGATTGGAGAAGAACTATGGCAAAAAAGGTTTCAGGTTTTATCAAGTTGCAAATTCCCGGAGGGAAGGCCAACCCCTCTCCTCCCATAGGGCCGGCCCTCGGGCAAAAAGGCGTCAATATCATGGATTTTTGCAAGGCCTTTAATGCCAAAACCCAAAAGGACGCAGGGGTGATGTTGCCCACGATCATCACCGTCTATTCCGATCGTTCCTTTACCTTCGTCACCAAAACGCCCCCGGCTTCCTACCTTCTCAAGCAAAAGCTCAAGCTCAAGTCCGGGGCCAATAAACCGGGACACGAAACGGTTGGCAAGGTGCAAAAGTCCGTGGTAGAAGAAGTGGCTAAGACAAAACAACCGGATTTGACGGCAGCCGATTTGGAAGCCGCTTGTCGAATAGTGGAGGGTTCCATGAGATCCATGGGACTCGCCAAAGATTATTAGGGATGTTTGACCCAAAACGGGAGAGAAGGCTTTGGGCCCTCTCATTTGAACCGAAAGGAGCAACATTATGGCGATGAGAAAAAGATCGCCTCGATATCTCGAATCAGTCAAAAAATACGATTCCCAAAAAGCCTATCCGGTGGGTGAGGCCCTTCAATTGGCTGCGGATCTCGGCTACGCCAAATTCGACGAAACCGTCGATGTGGCCTTTCGCTTGGGAGTCGATCCCCGCCATGCGGATCAAATGATCCGAGGGGCCGTCGTCATGCCTTCGGGAACGGGCAAGGCGATCCGAGTTGTGGTCATCACGTCGGGAGAAAAGATCAAGGAGGCCGAAGAGGCCGGTGCGGACGTGGTGGGTTCCGACGATATCATTCAAAAGATTCAAGGAGGATGGATGGATTTTGATCGGGTGATCGCCACCCCGGAGATGATGGGTAAGGTGGGGCGAATCGGTCGAATCCTAGGGCCTAGGGGGCTCATGCCCAACCCAAAGCTTGGGACGGTGACGACGGATGTTTCCAAGGCCGTCAAGGCCCAGAAGGCGGGGACGGTGGAATACCGAACGGAAAAGACGGGAATCGTCCACGTTCTCATAGGGAAAAAATCATTTGGAAAGGAAAAATTGTTGGAGAACTTCAAGGCCGTGGCGGGTGCTATCATCCGGGCCAAGCCGGCCAGCTCCAAGGGAACCTATTTGAAATCCCTCGTGATTTCCACGACTATGGGCCCCGGGGTCAAGATCGACACAAACGATGCGACGGTCGTAGCGGGAGGCCGACTATGAGGGCCGCCCCTAACTTAAGCCCTTATGGGGCCAAGGTCTTCCAAGGAGATCGATATGCTTAGTCTCGACGAAAAAAAGGCGATAGTTGGAGGTGTGAAGGAGAAGATCGATAAAGCTCGGGCCGTTTTTCTCACGAACCTCATAGGGGTCCCTTCCAATCGGGCCAATGAAATCCGAAAGGCGGTTCGTGAGGCCAAAGGGGCCGTCATCATCACCCGCAATACCCTTTTTGAACGGGCGGCCCAGGGCACATCCGCAGAGGAAATGCTCAAAGGCCTAAAAGGGCCCAATGCCATTGCCCTGGCCTTTGAGGACGCTCCCGCCGTGGCCAAGGCCATCTATGAAGCGGGCAAGGATAACGAGGTCATCACCCTCAAAAAGGGGATCTTGAACGGTCAATCCCTAGAGGAAAGTGACTTGGTTGCCTTGGCCAAACTTCCTTCGAGACAAGTTATGTTGGCCACGGTTTTGGCCACTATGCAGGCCCCCATTTCGTCTTTTGTGAGAACATTGGATGCCATTAGGGTGGAGAAGGAAAAAAGCGAGGGAGAAACCGCAGAGTCCGGGAAAACAACCGAAAAATAAAATAAAAAAAGGCTTTTTGCCGCTGTAAGGAGAATAGAAATGTCACTCTCAAATGAACAACTCATCGAACACATCTCTCAAATGTCCGTTTTGGATTTGGCCAATCTGGTTAAGGAAATGGAGGAAAAATTTGGGGTTTCTGCTGCTCCCGTCGCCGTGGCCGGTGCCGGTGGAGGACAAGCTGCGGAAGCAGCTGAGGAGAAGACCGAATTTAACGTCGTTCTCGTGGAAGCCGGGGCCAAAAAGATCAACGTCATCAAAGAAGTTCGTGCGATCACGGGTTTTGGTCTTAAAGAGGCCAAAGGACTGGTTGAGGGGGCCCCAAAAACCGTCAAAGAAGGTGTTGCGAAAAAGGATGCCGAAGAGATGAAAAAGAAACTCGAGGCCGCCGGTGCTAAAGTTGAGCTCAAGTAGTTGAGTGGGTGTGTTGAAAAATTTAAACTCGTCACAACTTTTACGTTAGTTAAAGGGATGGATGGCCTATGACAAAAGTATTTGTTCGCAACTCTTGGTATCGCAGGAGCTTCGGGATAGCGCAAAAGGTTCTTGAGACCCCCGGTCTAATGAAATTGCAGCTCGACTCTTACGAAGGTTTCCTTCAAAAGGATATCCCCCAGGCCCGTCGGAAAAATCAAGGCCTTCAGGCGGTTTTCCTCTCCGTCTTTCCCATCTACAATCTCAATAAGACGGTTTCTTTGGAGTTTGTGAGTTATGCCCTCGAGGCCCCGAAGTATTTGGAAAAGGAGTGCCGAGAGAGAGGACTTTCCTATGAATCCGCTCTCAAGGTGACGGTTCGCCTGGTCTTTTACGATATGGCTTCGGATGACAAGGGAAATGAACAAAGGGCCGTTTCCTCAGTCAAGGAGCAAGAGGTTTATTTGGGCGATATCCCGCTTATGACCCAAGCCGGTTCGTTTATCTACAATGGAACGGAAAGGGTGATCGTTTCCCAATTGCACCGTTCTCCCGGCATCATCTTTGAACACGACAGCGGTAAAAAACATTCCAGTGGGAAATTGATTTATTCGGCAAGAATCATTCCGGCCAGGGGCTCTTGGCTCGATTTTGAGTTCGATCATAAAAACATTCTTTTTGCGAGGATTGATCGCAAGAGAAAACTCCATGCCACGATCATTTTGAAGGCCTTAGGTTATTCGACACAAGATATTTTGGATATGTTTTATTACAAGGAAACAATCGTCCTCGATAAGAAGGGACCCATTGAACGAGTGGTTGACTTCAATCTCTTGCAGGGAGTTCGCGTTTCAAATGATATCTTGGACAACAAGGGTAAGGTCATCGTCGCCAAGGGGAAAAAGTTTACCAAGTTGACCATCAAAAAAATGAAGGATGGCAAACTTTCAGGTCTCACCACAACCCTTGAAGAAACCGTGGGAAAGATTTTGGCGAAGGACTTATTTGATGAAAAGACGGGAGAAGTGATTGCTCTGGCCAACGAGGAGCTAACGGAAGGCAAGATTCAAGAGCTTATCGATCTCAAGATCAAAGAGATACAAGTCCTCTATATCGATAACGTCAATTTTGGCGATCAGATCCGCAACACCCTCCTTTTGGATAAAACCAATGATTCCGAAGAGGCCTTGATTAAGATATTTGAACGATTGAGACCGGGGGAACCCCCCACGTTGGAAGCTGCGGGCTCCCTGTTTGAAAGCCTCTTTTTTGATAAGGGTCGATACGATCTTTCCCGTGTCGGGCGAATGAAGATCAACTATAAATTTGGAACCGATGTCCCCGTAGATTACACCATCCTGACAAAAGAAGATATCACGATGACCATTCGCTATCTCGTGGAACTCAATAACGGGAAAGGTCTCGTGGATGATATCGATCATTTGGGTAACAGGCGGGTTCGCTCCGTAGGGGAACTTTTGGAAAACCAAATGCGCGTAGGCCTCGTCCGAATGGAACGGGCCGTTCGAGAGAGAATGAGTATTCAAGAAATCGATACCATGATGCCTCATGATTTGGTCAATCAAAAACCCGTTGCGGCCGCCATCAAAGAATTTTTTGGCTCTTCCCAACTCTCTCAATTTATGGATCAGACAAACCCCCTTTCTGAAGTGACCCACAAAAGAAGGCTTTCGGCCCTAGGGCCTGGAGGATTGACTCGAGAGCGGGCCGGCTTTGAGGTGCGAGACGTTCATGCCACCCATTACGGCAGGATGTGTCCCGTGGAAACGCCGGAAGGCCCAAACATCGGCCTTATCACCTCCTTGGCCACCTACGCCAGGGTTTCCGAATACGGTTTTATCGAAACGCCCTACAGAGTCATCAAAAAGGAAGGAAAAGACGTCAAGGGCAAAGATGAAATCGGTTATTTTTCCGCTTTTGAGGAAGAGGGGAAGGTGATCGCCCAGGTCATTCGGGACAGTAAGGAGGAGGATCAATGGCAGGGTGGGCAAATCCCCGCAAGGAGAAAGGGAGAGTTGGCCTTGGTTTCTCAAGATGAAGTGGATTTGATGGATGTTTCCCCTTCCCAAATGATTTCCATTGCCACATCTCTCATCCCTTTTTTGGAACACGACGATGCCAACCGGGCCCTCATGGGTTCCAATATGATGAGGCAAGCTGTTCCCGTGGTGAGAACGGATGCCCCCATCGTGGGAACCGGAGCCGAATCCATCGTGGCCAAGGATTCCGGGGCCATTCTTTTTGCCAAACACGCCGGGAAGGTCATCTTTGTGGATTCCAATAGAATCGTCATTCAAAGGGATCGCTTCAAGGAGAATGAGTCGGGAGTCGATTTCTACAAATTGATCAAATACCAAAGAACGAATCAAAATACCTGCAATAACCAAAGGGCCCTCGTCAAGGAAGGGGATCGGGTCGAAGCCGGCGACGTGATTGCCGACGGGCCGGCCACCCATTGGGGAGATTTGGCCGTGGGCCAAAACGTTCTCGTGGCCTTTATGCCCTGGGGAGGATACAATTACGAGGATTCCGTTCTCATCAATGAAACCCTTCTTCACCGAGATATCTTCACTTCCGTTCATATCGAATCCTTCGAGTGTGAGGCCAGAGACACGAAACTCGGGAAAGAAGAGATTACGGGCGATATCCCCAATGTTTCCGAAGAGGCCTTAAAGGATCTCGACGAAGCGGGCATCATCCGCATCGGGGCCATCATCAATCAGGGGGATATTCTCGTCGGTAAAATTACGCCAAAAGGCGAGACCCAGCTCTCTCCCGAAGAGAAACTGCTCAAGGCCATCTTTGGAGACAAGGCCGGAGATGTGAAGGATTCATCTCTTAGAACACCCTCTTCCGTGAGCGGCGTTGTCATCGACGCCAAAGTCTATACCCGAGAAGGGGCGGAACTGGATTCGAGATCCAGGGCCATCATCGAAAAGGAAACGACCTTGATTAGAAGGGATGAACAAATAGAGATCAAGGCCATTCAAAGTTCGTCCATCAAAAAGATCGTTCAAATGCTCAAAGGTTATAAAACCACGGATGTCTTGGTGTCGGAAGATGGCTTAACGGAGCTTCTTCCCAAGGGAAAAGAACTCGATGAGGCGACCCTCAAATCCATCCCCTTTGAG
The DNA here is from genome assembly GCA_026713835.1 of Bacteriovoracales bacterium. Classification (GTDB taxonomy): domain Bacteria; phylum Bdellovibrionota; class Bacteriovoracia; order Bacteriovoracales; family Bacteriovoracaceae; genus JAPONP01. The sequence goes on along the minus strand of JAPONP010000077.1, from coordinate 22,667 downwards.
CTTATCGGCTATCTTCCCTTGGAAGCAGATCTCGAAGAGAAATTATCCGAATACTTTGCGGATCTTAGAAACCGAATCAATCGAGTGAGAAGCAAGGCCCAGGAAGAGATTACCAAACTCCACCGAGGAGACGAGCTTCTTCCGGGAGTGATTAAAAAGGTCGTCGTCTATGTGGCGATTAAACGCAAACTTCAACCCGGAGATAAGATGGCCGGGCGACACGGAAACAAGGGGGCCATCTCCAATGTTTTGCCCATGGAAAATATGCCCTACTTGGCCAACGGTGATCCCGTGGATATCGTACTCAATCCCCTGGGGGTTCCCTCTCGAATGAATATCGGTCAACTCTTGGAACTCCACCTCGGTTGGGCCGGTTGGCAGCTTGGAGAAAAAATCAAGTGGATGCTCGATGAGCAGCGGGAGATGCATAAGCTCAAAGACCTTATCTACAATATCTACAAAACCGATGGGGTGAAGGAGTGGCTCAAAAAGGCCAGCGATAAGCAGGTTCGGGCCGTGGCCCAGCAGATGAGTTCGGGAGTTCGTTTTTCCACACCCGTCTTTGATGGATGCAATGAAGGCCATATCGAAGAAATGCTCAAACTTGCGGATCTCGACCCCGACGGTAAGACGACTCTTTTCGACGGCATTACGGGGGAGGCCTTTGCGGAAAAGGTCACGGTGGGTTCCATGTATATGTTGAAGCTCCACCACCTGGTCGATGAAAAGATTCACGCTCGTTCCACGGGCCCCTACTCCTTGGTGACGCAACAACCTCTCGGGGGTAAGGCCCAATTGGGAGGGCAACGCCTTGGAGAGATGGAGGTTTGGGCCTTGGAAGCCTACGGTGCGGCCTATACCCTTCAAGAGTTTTTGACCGTAAAATCCGATGATGTGGTGGGAAGAACCCGAATGTACGAGTCCATCGTCAAGGGCGAAAAGGTTTTGGAACCGGGACTTCCCGAGTCGTTTAATGTTTTGGTGAGAGAACTTCAGGCATTGGCCCTCGATATCAGATTGGAAGAACCTCAAGTGGATGATACCCTTTCATGAGGTTTTTCCATTTAAAATTAGGGAGAAGGTAAGACAAGATGAAGGACTTATTAAACTTTTTTGATAAACCGAAAGATCCCATTAGCCTTGAGGCCATCTCTATCCAAATGGCCTCTCCCGACACCATTCGTGAATGGTCATTTGGCGAGGTCAAAAAGCCGGAGACCATCAATTACAGAACGTTTAAACCGGAAAAAGACGGGCTTTTTTGTGCCAAAATTTTTGGCCCGATCAAAGATTACGAATGTATTTGTGGAAAATATAAGAGGATGAAGCATCGTGGGGTCGTCTGTGAAAAGTGCGGTGTGGAAATCACCCTCTCTAAAGTTCGTCGAGAAAGAAGCGGGCATATCGAATTGGCCACCCCCGTGGCCCATATTTGGTTCTTGCGCTCTCTTCCCTCAAGAATTGGAGGCATTTTAGACCTTTCCCTTAAAGAACTGGAAAAGGTTTTATATTACGAAGCCTACGTCGTCACGGAATCGGCTACCCATGGACAAAACGGAGGCCTTGATATCGGAACCGTCATCACCGAGCAACAATATACCGAACTCAAGGAAGGTGGAATCACTTTTAAGGCCGGTATGGGCGGGGAAGTCGTCAAGGATTTGTTGAAAAAAATCGATCTCGATATAGAAAATAGAACCCTTCGTCGGGATATGAGAGATTGCACCACGGAATTGGCCAGAGGGAAGATCATTAAAAGGCTCAAGATCATCGAGTCCATTAAAAAGTCACAAAATCAACCCCAGTGGTTTATGATGGAGGTGATACCCGTTCTCCCTCCTGACCTGCGCCCCCTCGTTCCCTTGGAAGCCGGACGATTTGCCACCTCCGATCTCAACGACCTCTATAGGCGGGTGATCAACAGAAATAATCGTCTCAAGAGGTTGAAAGAACTCAACGCTCCCGAAATCATCATTCGTAACGAAAAGCGAATGCTTCAAGAGGCCGTGGATGCCCTCTTCGATAACGGAAGACGGGGAAAGATTTTTACAGGTGCCAATAGAAGACCCTTGCGTTCTCTTTCCGATATGCTCAAGGGAAAACAAGGACGTTTTCGGCAAAACCTTTTGGGCAAAAGGGTCGATTACTCGGGACGATCCGTTATCGTGGTAGGGCCGAACTTAAAACTTCACCAATGCGGTCTTCCCAAGTTGATGGCCCTCGAACTCTTTAAACCATTTATCTACAATAAACTCATTGAGCGCGGGCATTGTACCACCATCAAAGTGGCCAAAAAAATGGTGGATCAACAAAAGCAAGAGGTCTGGGATATTTTAGATGAAGTGGTCAAAGAGCATCCCGTTCTTCTCAACAGGGCCCCAACCCTGCATAGGCTCGGAATCCAAGGCTTTGAGCCCATCCTGATCGAGGGGAAGGCCATTCAACTTCACCCCTTGGTCTGTACGGCTTTTAATGCGGATTTCGACGGGGATCAAATGGCCGTTCATATCCCCCTTTCCATCGAGGCCCAAATCGAATGTCGGGTTTTGGCCATGTCAACCAACAATATCCTATCCCCCAAAGACGGAACCCCCATCATCGTTCCCTCTCAAGACATCGTTTTGGGAATGTATTATATGACCCGTATTCGCCCCTTTGCGAGAGGGTACGGCAAGGTTTTTTCTTCAAAGGCCGAGGCCCAATTCGCCTACCATACGGGACATCTCCATTTACAGGCCCCGATCAAGGTTCGGATCGAAGAGAAGTTGCACGAAACCACCGTGGGAAGAACGTTCGTCCACGATGTGATCCCCCCCAGTCTTCGCTACGACGATATCAATAAGGTTTTGGACAAAAAGGAATTGGGAAAACTCATCGATAAGGCCTACCGCAAAGGGACGGCCAAAGATACGGTTCTCCTTGCGGATGCCGTGATGAAAATGGGCTTTTACAATGCGACGAAGGCGGGGATTTCTATCAATATCAAAGATATGGAAATACCGGCGGAAAAAGAAGGCATTTTGGAGAAGGCCTACGATGAAGTGGGAAAGGTGATTACCGAATACAATGAGGGCTCCATTACAAACGGTGAACGCTATAACAAGATCGTCGATGTTTGGGCCCAAACCAATGAGAAGCTCTCCAAGGTGATGGTGGAAAACCTCTCCCACGAAGATTTTGACGGAGAGGGGGGAGAAAGTGAAAGGGCCCTTTCGTTTAATTCCGTGTTTATGATGGCCGATTCCGGCTCCAGAGGCTCCGTGGTTCAGATCAGGCAGTTGGCCGGGATGAGAGGATTGATGGCCAAGCCCTCAGGCGAGATCATCGAAACTCCCATCACCTCCAATTTCCGGGAAGGTCTGACCACCCTTCAATACTTTTCCTCCACTCACGGGGCCCGTAAAGGTCTTGCGGATACGGCCCTCAAGACGGCCAATTCAGGTTATCTGACGAGACGCCTTGTGGATGTGGCCCAAGACGGCATTATCCGTTCGGAAGATTGTGGAACCGATGGTGGGCTCGTTTTGACTTCTCGAATCGAATCCGGAGAGATCACCCAACACGTCTCCAATCGGGTGATGGGCCGAGTGGCGGCCGTTGACATCGCCAATCCCGAGGGCACCATCGTGTTCAAGCAGGGGCATCTTTTCAGTGAAGACGATATGGAAACCATATTCGATGAAGATATCGACCAGATCAAAGTGAGATCGGTCATCACCTGTAAAGAGCGATACGGCTTTTGCGGGAAATGTTTTGGTCGAGACTTGGCCCGAGGAGGCATCGTTTCCACGGGAGAGACCGTCGGGGTCATTGCGGCCCAGTCCATCGGCGAACCCGGAACTCAGCTCACCATGAGAACCTTTCACATCGGAGGAACCGCTACGGCCGGGGCCCAGGTCAACAAGACGGAAGTGAGAACCGCAGGGCTTGTCAAATTCGATAACGTCAAGACGGCCTTGAGGGCCGATGGCTCCAGTATCGTTCTCAATAAGGTGGGCGAAGTGGTGGTCAAAACCGAAATGGGCGTTGAAAAGGAGAGGTATCCGGCCATCTACGGGGCCCAGATCTTTTTTGGCGAAGGGGATAAGATCAACGTGGGGGAAAAACTCATGGAGTGGGACCCCTTTTCCATTCCCGTTCTTTCGGAAGTGGCCGGTCGGGTGAAGTTTGAAGACTTCGTGACCGGCAGTACCTATACGGAGCAAGTGGATTTGGTCACGGGAATCTCATCTCGGATCATCCAAGAATCCAAAGACGGTGCTTTGCGCCCGAGAGTGACCATCCTCGATGACTCCGGCGAACCCGTAGTGGTACCCGATACCAAGAGGACGGCTTCCTACAGGCTTCCCGTGGGGTCGCAAATCGTGGTGGAAGAAGGGGAGGTTATCGATGTGGGCTCCGCCGTGGCCAAGGTTCAACGGGAGTCCACCAAAACCCGAGACATCACCGGGGGGCTTCCCCGAGTGGCCGAGTTATTCGAGGCGAGAAAGCCCACCAATGCCTCTCAAATTTCCGATATCAACGGAACCGTTGAATTCGGCAGCGAGGTGAGAGGAACGAGAAGGGTCATCATACGCCCGGAAGACGGACAAGAGCCGATCACCTATACGATTCCCAAGGGGCGATATGTGATCGTCAACGAAGGGGATTTTATTCGGGCGGGAGATCCCATTATGGATGGGCCCCCCAATCCCCACGATATTTTGCGTGTCCTCGGGGAATTGGCCTTGGCCAGATACCTCATCGACGAAATCCAAGAGGTCTATCGCCTTCAGGGGGTCATCATTGATGACAAGCATATCGAGGTCATCGTAGGACAGATGATCAAGAAGGTTCAAGTGGTGGAATCCGGAGACACCTCCCTGGTCGCAGGAGATTCCATTACCAAGGGCGAGTTTGAGGAGATCAACGAGGCCATCGTGGCGGAAGGGGGAAGCCCCGCCGAGGGGGAAGTCCAGCTTTTGGGGATCACCAGGGCTTCTTTGACCACGGATTCCTTTATCTCTGCGGCTTCCTTCCAGGAGACCACCAAGGTTCTCACCCAAGCGGCTTTGGAGGGGAAAAAGGATATGCTCCGAGGGCTCAAGGAAAACGTCATCATGGGACGCCTCATCCCGGCGGGAACCGGAGTGACAAAATATCGAGACTTTACGTCCTCCGAAAAGGAGGAGGAACCCCGGGTTCCCCAGGAAACCGGTGTTACAGAGAATGTCAATTTGACGATTTAGGATCGATCAACATATAAGGGTGGAAAAAGGATAGCGAACGATGCCGACGATTAACCAATTGGTGAGAAAGGGACGGGAAAGGAAATTTCTCAAGACAAAATCCCCCGCCCTTAAATCCTGCCCTCAAAGGAGAGGGGTCTGTACGAGGGTTTATACGACGACCCCCAAAAAGCCCAACTCGGCCATGAGGAAAGTCTGTCGTGTGAAGCTCAGCAGTGGTTTTGAGGTCACGTCCTATATTGGAGGTGAGGGGCATAATCTTCAGGAACACTCCATCGTCTTGGTCAGGGGAGGCCGGGTGAAGGATTTGCCCGGAGTCCGTTACCATACCGTACGGGGGGTTCTCGATACCTCCGGAGTGGATGGGAGAAATCAGCGCCGATCCAAATACGGGACGAAAAAATCCAAAAAGTAATGGAGTAAGGAGAAAGAAGCCATGTCGAGAAAAAATCGGGCCGTCCAAAGAAGTGTTCTCCCTGATCCTTTCTATCAGGACATCGTGATCACCAAGTTTATCAACGCCCTCATGTTGGACGGCAAAAGATCCGTGGCCGAAAAGATATTTTATGGGGCCATGAAAAGTATCGAAAAAAAGATGAATGACGACGGGTCTTTAAAGATATTTAAAAAGGCCGTGAGCAATGTGAAGCCGGCCGTGGAGGTCAAATCCCGTCGAATAGGAGGGGCCACCTATCAAATCCCCATCGAGGTCAAACCGGGCCGACGACAATCTTTGGCCATCCGTTGGATTCGCGATCATGCTCGAACCCGTAGCGGTAAATCCATGATCGACAAACTCGCCGATGAACTCATCGATGCGGCCAGTTCCAGGGGAGGGGCCGTCAAAAAACGTGAAGATATCTACAAGATGGCCGAAGCCAATAAGGCCTTTGCCCATCTCAAATGGTAACGACCCGCACTCCTTATCTCCAATCGTTGCGAAATATAGGGATCATGGCCCATATCGATGCGGGCAAGACCACCACCACGGAACGAATCCTCTTTTATACGGGCCGCACCCATAAGATGGGTGAAGTCCACGATGGAAACGCCACCATGGATTGGATGCTCCAAGAGCAGGAGCGAGGAATCACCATCACCTCCGCGGCCACGGCTTGTTCTTGGAAAGGCCATGAGATCAATATCATCGATACACCGGGACACGTGGACTTTACCATCGAGGTGGAAAGGTCTTTGCGAGTTCTCGATGGGGCCCTTGGTGTGTTTTGTGCGGTTGGGGGGGTTGAGCCCCAAAGCGAGACCGTTCACACCCAGGCCGACCGATACAAAACCCCAAGGATTGCCTTTATCAATAAAATGGATCGCATCGGGGCCGATTTTGACCATGTGGTTTCCGAAATCAAATCCAAACTGAATAAAACACCCTGCCCCATTCAAATCCCCATAGGAAAAGAGGATGGATTTAAGGGGGTGATCGATCTCATCCACATGAAGGCCTTGGTTTGGGATGACGGTGATTTGGGGCAACAGTTCACCGCTTGCGACATTCCGGGCGAACTTAGGGAAAAAGCCGAAACCCTAAGGGAGGAAATGATTTCCATTGCGGCCGATTACGACGACCCTTTGGCCGAAGACTATTTGGAAGGAAAGGCATTGGAATCGGCCCAAATCCTTAAAGCCTTGAGAAAGGCCACCCTTTCGAGTGAAGTCATGCCCGTTCTTTGTGGCTCGGCCTTTAAAAATAAAGGGGTTCAGCCCCTCTTGGATGCCATCACCCACTTTCTTCCCTCTCCTCTCGACAGGGGCGACATCAAGGGCTTCGATTCCAAGACGAGGCAAAAAGAAATCTCCCGTGAACCGGGCCCGCAAGCTCCCTTTAGCGGCGTGGCCTTTAAGATCGCAAGAGATCCTTTCGTGGGGATGTTGACCTATGTTCGTCTCTATTCGGGAACCATTAAATCCGGAGGAAACGTCTATAACCCTCTCAAAAAAAAGCGGGAGCGTATTCAAAAGATTCTCAAAATGCACGCCAACAAAAGGGAAGAGCTCAAGGAGGCCAAGGCTGGAGATATCGTGGCCCTTGTGGGCCCTAAAGAGACCACTACCGGGGAAACCCTATGCCTTGAACAAAAACAAATCATCTTTGACCTCATGGAGTTTCCCCAAACGGTGATCTCCACGGCCATTGAGGCCAAGACCACGGCCGATCAAGACAAGTTGGAAAAGACATTGGCCCAATTGAAGATGGAAGACCCTTCCTTTCATTATCAAAACAATCTCGAAACCGGGCAACTCCTCATCCACGGAATGGGAGAGCTTCACCTAGAAGTCATTATCGATCGCGTGAGAAGGGAGTTTAACGTCAAGATCAACGTGGGCAAACCCCAGGTCTCCTATAGGGAGACCGTGGGCGCTAAGGCCACTGCGTCTCGGGAATTTATAAGAGAGGTTGGGGACAAAGTTCATAAGGGCCATTGCACCCTCCAAGTGGAACCGGCCCCCTGTCCCCAAGGAGTGATCTTTGAGTCCAAAGTCCCTTCGAGGGAACTTCCTCGGGACATTGAAAAGGCCATCCACAAGGCCGTTTTGGATACAGCGCCCGGTGGAATCCTGGCCGGCTACCCCCTGATCAACGTCAAGGTCACCTTGCTCGAATCCGACTACGACGAAAATAGCGCCCACCCCCTTTCCTATAGTATGGCCGCGGCCCAGGCCTTCCAGGAAGCCTGTCGGAAGGCATCGCCCACCATGATGGGGCCGCTCATGGACTTGGAGATCGTGACCCCCGTCGAATACACGGGAGATATTTTGGCTGATCTTAACTCCAGGAAGGGAAAAATTTTGGATGTGAGGCCAAGGGGTCATAAGGAAGTCATCAAAGCCGAAGTTCCCCTGGCCCGGATGTTTGGTCATTCCACGGACTTGCGTTCAAAATCCCAGGGCCGGGCCGGTTTCACCATGACGTTTAAATGCTATGGGCCCTTGAGTGCCGCCGAAACCAAGGAAATTTTGGAGTCCAGGGGGATCTATCTCGATTGATGGAAAGACCGCTTCCAGTTCCTACTGCATTTTAAATTTATTATGACCAAGCGATTTTGACGGTCCTTAAGGGCCCATCTCCTTTGCTAGGCATGGCGATACCAATCACTTTGAGCGATGGGAACGATTCGGGCTAGGGCCCCATTCGAGTCCAAAAGAAGCAACGCTCCGTGGACAAATTTGACACTGCGGCAATAACGGCAAAAAAGATAGGGTAGCGGATACCCGAAAATTGGGTTTTATTTTGATATAACGAAAAATGAGAACTCTTGGCACAATGCCCTCGCCAAAGTTTCCAAAACCGTATTGACGATGCGGCGTGGACGTTTTGCACCCAGCCGTTATCACATTTTTGCGCCATGGCGTGGGCCGATTTTCCCTGCCTTTTTCAGGCCTTCAAAGGGCACGGCCAAGCATTGCTCCTCGATCGCCGGTTGTGGTAATTAGGGGAGGGGACGTAGGATCCCGACTTTCATTTTGAGGAGAATGGGTTTTGTTTGAAGCCTTTGACGTTCCCCGGAATCTCGTTCCAAGTGACCCCCGCTTGGCCTGCGGCCCAAGCCTCATTCCCACGAAAAATGTTCAACGTCTCCTCGAAGCGGCGCCGACTCTTTTGGGAACGTCCCATCGGAAACCGGGGGTCAAAAACCTCGTTGGCGAAATTCAAGAAGGGCTTGCGGATTACTTCAATCTGCCCGAAGGATACGAAGTCGTCTTGGGCAACGGAGGGGCCACTTTTCTTTTCGATGCCCTGGCTTTGGGGGCCGTGGAGAAAAGATCGGCCCATTTTGTCTGTGGTGAATTTTCGGCCAAATGGTTTAAGTCCCACTCTCTGGTTCCTTGGATTGAAAGTGTCGAGATCTTGGCCGAAAACGGCCAAGGCTTGACCCCCGAACCCGTGCCGGGGGCCGATCTTATCTGCTCAACTCTCAACGAAACATCCACGGGGGTTATGGTGGATAGCTACGAAAAGTTGAAAGGGGGCCGGGCCTTGGTGGCCGTGGATGCGACGAGCGGAGGTGGTCAAATCCCTTGCGACGTTTCCGCCATCGACTTTTTCTTCTTTTCTCCCCAAAAGGTGTTCGCTTCCGAAGGAGGGCTTTTCTTGGCCCTCATGAGTCCTCGAGCTATTGAGCATTGCTTGAGACTGGCTTTGGATAAAAAACGCTATATCCCCCAAATCATGAATCTCAAAACGGCCATTGAAAACTCTAGGAAATGCCAAACCTTTACGACTCCAAGTCTAAGCACTTTATTTTTATTGAATGAGACGGTGAAAACCCTTGGGAATTTGGGGTTTTCCCAAGTGGCACAAGACTCTCAAAAAAAGGCCGATCTCATCTACGGTTGGGCCCAAGACCGAGATTATCTTTCCCCCTACGTCAAAGAAGTTAAGTACCGTTCCCTTTCCGTGGCCACCATCGATCTCGACGATCGCTACGATGTGGATGCCCTTCTCGCAAGATTGCGTGAACTCAAAGTCGTTTACGATATCGACTCCTATCGAAAGCTCAAGCGCAATCAATTTAGAATCCCTCTTTTTCCAAGCATTGCCTTTGACGATCTTGAAAAATTGACGAAAATCATCGATTTGGCCATTGAGTTATGCGCTTGAGTCGAGAGTAGAGGCGAATGAATTTAGAAACGGCCGTCATCGTTTTAATTTTGGCCTTTGTTATCCTCTATATCGGGGCCGAATTGGCTTTGGAGTCGGGAGAAAAAGTGGGGCAGGCCCTCGGTATTTCCCCTCTTTTGATCGGACTTTTAATTATTGGAACGGGGACTTCTTTGCCGGAGCTTTTTGTCTCCCATCTGGCCGCCCTGAACGGACGGGGACAAATTGCCATCGGCAATATCGTGGGCTCCAACGTGTGCAATCTCCTTCTCGTCTTGGGGATTTCCATGACGATTCAAAGGATCGCTCTCGTCAAAAAGGAAACCTTTTATCAGGCGGGTATCCACCTTCTCCTTACCGTCTTTCTTTGCGCCGTTTTGGCCTTTGACGAACTCTACCCTCTCTCTTGCGTGGCGCTCATTGGTTTTTTTGCGGCTTATCTTTTTCATAGTTATGGGGAGGCGAAAAAATCCAAAAGGAATGACCGGGAAAAGACCTCGGGATCCGTGGTCGTGAGTTGGCCGAAACTTGTGGGGAAATTATTGTTGGGGTTTAGTCTTCTCTACGTCGGAGGCGAGGCCCTTGTTCGCTCAGGAAGTAGTCTATGTCGCTTTCTTGGCATCTCGGAATACACCATATCGGTCATTTTTATCGCCCTTGGAACGGGCCTTCCCGAACTTTTCACCTCTTTTTTGGCCACCATGAAAAAAAAGAATTTGGATATTATCGTCGGCAACATTATAGGCTCCAATATCTTCAATGTGGCCTTGGTCATGGGCTCTTTGGTCTTTTATCGCATCGATCTATCGAGAAGTTTTATGGGGGAAATGATCGCTTTAATGATTTCCTCTCTTCTTCTCTTTGCCTTTGCGTTTAAAAGATGGGCCTTAAATAGAGTTTTGGGCATTTCCTTCGTGGGGATGTACGCCTTTATGGTCTATTATTGGGCCCGGTGATCTTACAAAAAGATTTGATCAAAAAATGTCTGAAGGTTTTTTTGAAGAAATGAATTTTTTTGGGAAACGATGCCGATAAGTTTTTCTTTCAATTGGCTGCGACGTTCACGTTGGATTTGATAAAGATTTTGTCGTTTGAGGCGCTTAGTGCTTTGAGGTATTTTTGTTTCAAAAAGGATGGCCAGTTTTTGGAGACGGTTTTTTTCTATATCCAAAAAACTAAGAAACGCAAAATCGTTGTTTAAAGATGAAATATCTTTTTTTTCTTCTTTTCTAATCGTCATTATGAATCCTAATGAATGTCAACATATTTTCATAGTATTGGACTTCTCTCGAAATCATAAACGATCTTTTGGTTTCATCTTTGGTGGCCTCTATAGAGCGAAGACCTTCCTCTATCGGGGTATTTCGTACCTTTTCGGCAAATAGAGAAACTTTATAGAAATTTTTTTGCTCCCTTTGGGTGAAATCTTTTTTGAAGAGGTAGAAATACCTAGGTATTTGAGATTGTTTTCTCACTATATTGATTTGATCTGAATAGAGACCTTGGTTGGAAACGATATAAACGGGGTAGGGAAATCGGGCGTTGATTCCTTTTCTCCTGAGGTAATTCTCAATGATTTGAAGCTTTTGCTGAGGAGAGGGCTCTTCTTTATGAAAATAAATAACTATGGGAGTTTTATTAAAGGGGAGTTTTTCTAAAAAAAGATGTAAATTCTCTTCTGTTTTATCTATGAACCATTCATTATAGCGTGGAAGTTTATCCATTGCCTTCATGATATCTTTAAATCGATAGCTGATCAAGAGTTGTCATGAACATCCCTTAGAGTTAGCATTGTCTTATGGTTCAATTCCCCAACATCTTTGTAGATCCCCATTACTCATATCTTTTAAGTCAAAACCTTCGTTTCTCGGATCGCTCCCACCGATTCATCGCCAACTACATCAAACAACATCGAGGCTTTCATCGGCTTATCGTCAATTCCTTTTTGGACGTGGATACCAATAAGAGGATCGATTTTATCGTCAAAACCCTCGGGTGGAAAAGTTTTCGGGATCGTTTGGCCAGCGTCTTCATTCATTATACCCATACGAACCGTTTCCCGGAGGAAACCAATCTCCAGTTGACCCAGGACTTGATTCAATTCGATATGGAAATGGAAACCTATAGTTCCTACGGCTATTCCCGCTCTTTTCTTTTGGCCTTTTACGTCAAGCTGTGCCGGATCCATTCTCGTGAAACGGGGCTAAATTTTCGGGAGGAGGAGTGGCATATACCCCGATCTGTGTGCGGCCTTATGAAAAAGGCCAAAATCAAGATGATAAAAATCGATTGGGCCCTTTTATTGCTTTGGCATTTTGTGGATTATATGGGAAGAGAAAGAGTAGAGGAAATTATCGATCGTGGAGAAGGTTTTAGGATGTTGATGGATCTTTTGACCGATGGGCAAAGAGACGAACTCTACGGGAACCTCCTGACCTACTCCTACGGAATTGACGATCAAGATTTTTTTCACCTTAAAATCTCTTGATCCGGGAGAGGAAAATGCCACCATTTCACTACCACCCCCCCTTTTCATTGGGCGAAGATGACACGCCGTATAGACTTCTCGGCCAAGATCATGTCTCCACGGAAACCGTGGCCGGTCGAAACATTTTAAAAGTTTCCGATGAGGCCTTGAGGTTGCTCACGGAAGAGGCCTTTCGGGACGTGATGCATCTTCTTCGTCCGAATCATCTTCAAAGTTTGGCTAATATCGTGGCCGACTCCGAGGCCTCCGAAAATGACCGCTATGTGGCCGCCTCCCTTTTGGAAAACGCCATCATCGCCGCCGAAGGGGTTTTTCCGGGCTGCCAGGATACGGGGACGGCCATCATCATGGGGAAAAAGGGGGAGTCCGTATGGACCGAATCCAACGATGAGGAAACCATAAGCCGTGGGGTTTACGACTCCTACCAAAACAACCATTTTCGCTACTCTCAGTTGGCCCCTCTCAATATGTACGAAGAAAAAAACACGAAGACCAACCTTCCGGCCCAAATCGATCTCTATGCCACGAAAGGCGATGAATACCATTTTCTCTTTGTGGCCAAGGGAGGCGGATCGGCCAATAAGAGTTTTTTGTACCAAGAGACCAAGGCCCTTCTCAACCCCAAAACATTATTTGAGTTTATTGAGGAAAAGATGAAGAGTTTGGGTACGGCTGCCTGCCCCCCTTACCATTTGGCCGTGGTGATCGGAGGCACTTCGGCCGAGGCCAATCTCAAAACGGTCAAGCTGGCCTCAACCGGTTATTACGATCACCTTCCCAAAGAGGGGAATGAATACGGCCGGGCCTTTAGAGATGAGGAGTGCGAAAGAAAAATTTTTGAGCTTTCCCAAGGGATAGGCATTGGGGCCCAATTTGGAGGAAAGTATTTTTGCCATGACGTGCGGGTGGTGCGCTTGCCTCGCCACGGGGCCAGTTGTCCGGTGGGTATTGGGGTCAGTTGCAGCGCCGATAGAAATATCAAGGGCAAGATCACTCGCGACGGAGTTTTCCTCGAACAATTGGAGAAAAACCCCGCAAGATTTTTGCCCGTGAACTCCCAAAGCTCTAAGAAGACCAAGGCCGTCTCCATCGATTTGAATAAGGGAATGGATCATGTGAGAAGTGTTTTGACCAAATACCCTATCAAAACCCGCCTCGTCCTTTCGGGCAAGATCGTGGTGGCCAGGGATATCGCTCATGCCAAACTGAAAGAGCATCTTGAAAGAGAGGGGGACCTTCCCGGTTATATCAAAGATCACGTCATCTACTACGCAGGGCCGGCCAAAACCCCCAAGGGGTACGCCTCCGGCTCCTTCGGCCCCACCACCTCCCAGAGGATGGATCCTTATGTGGCCGATTTCCAGGCCCTCGGCGCCTCTTTGGTGATGCTCGGCAAGGGGAATCGTACCCGTAAAGTGAGCGAGTCTTGTCGCCGCCACGGAGGATTTTATCTTGGTAGCATCGGAGGGCCTGCCGCTCAGCTCGGACGCGATTGCATCACGGGTGTCAGGGTTCTCGAATACGAGGAGTTGGGGATGGAGGCCATTTGGGAAATTGAAGTGGAAAACTTTCCGGCCTTTATCATCACCGACGACAAGGGCAACGATTTTTTTGGGTAACTGCTCGCCCCTGTGGCGATCTTCAGGGTCGGCAGTTACCTTTCGAGATGCTTTTCCAATTCCGCCCGAATCTCCTCGGGAATCTTTTGAGGTTTTTTGGCGCGATAATCGAAGTGAACCAAAACGCATTTTCCCTCGGCGCAAAGCTCATCTTTTTGCCGGACTCGGTGGATAACGGTGAAGGAGGAATTTCCTATTTTTTCAAGAGTGGTTTCGATTTTCACATCATCTTGATAGAGGATTTCTTTCTTATAGTCGATTTCGATGCGAACGACGATGAGGTTCCAATCTTTAACGGAAAGGCTTGGGCAAAAGAGGGAAAAGAGGGGGCGGCGGGCCGTTTCAAACCATGTGGCCACCACGGAATGGTTGACGTGCCCCAGGGCATCGGTGTCGTTAAAGCGGGGGGTGATGGGGGTTTTTAACATAAGGTGGTTTTAGGATAGGCTCTAAATTACCGATCGGCAAGAAGGCCTTTCACCTTGAGAAAATCTCCGTCAATGGATTGGGGAGAAAAGGAAAGCCCCAGGAGTTTGGCTATCAGGGGATAGACGTGAATGGATTCAAATCCCGGAACCGTGAGGTTCTTTTTCAATCCGGGCCCACGGGCCATGAAAATGCCATGCATCTCTTTGCGATTCGTCTCATAACCATGGATGCCCTTGGGGGGTAAACCAAAAAAACGCCGGGTTCCAACGAAATAGGGAGGTTCGGCCATCACGATGATATCCCCCATGCGAAGGGTGCCCTTGGCATGAAATCGGGCCGGAAGATTTTGAGAGCGGTAGGCCTTATAAAAGCGAGTGGATTTGGAGAGTTCTTGCATCAAGGTCTTCACGGCTTTGGATTTTTTTGAGGCCTTTCCCTTGTAGTAGAAAAACACCCCACTTCCCATTCCGTAAATGCGAAAGGACTTCAAGAGCTTTTTTATCTTTGGACTTTTATCGATGAAGATCTTTTTGGTCTGATCCACCGGGCCCATCCCATGGTCGGAGGTGACGATAATGTTGAGTTCAAGACCTAGCTTATCCAATCGGCCAAAAAGGTCTTTGAGGGAAGAATCCACCTTTAAAACGGCTTTTTTGACCTCTTTGGACTCCGGCCCAAAGTCATGACCGGCGCTATCCACGTCACTAAAATACAAGGAGACAAAGTGGGGTCTTTTTCTAAGGGGGAGCTTGAACCATTCGATGACCTTATCGATTCGATCTTTGTGGGGAGTGGAGCCCTTATAGGGCATATAATGGGAGGGGAAATGCCCTCCTATGGGGGCCTCACTGCCGGGCCAAAAATAAATGGCCGAGACCATTTGGTTCATGGAGGCCAAATTCCACAAGGGCACACCGGAGTAAAAGGAAGCCGAGGTCACGGCTTTGGGGTTTTTATAGCTATAGGCTTTTTTGAGTTTTGGGGCATAAAAACGATTGGCCACGATGCCGTGCCTGGCCGGGTAACGTCCCGTAATGAGAGAGAGGTGGTTGGGAAAGGTCAGGATGGGAAAGACCGGAATGAGGGATTTGGCCTTCACCCCCTCTTCGGCCAACTTGATGAGGGTAGGGGGACGGTAGAGTTCGTTATAGTCGTGGCGGTATCCATCGATGGAGATGAGCAGCACATAGGGGGTCTTGTCAAAACGGGGATGGTTCTCCTCGATTTGGGTCACGGCCAAGGCCCATGGGGAGAGAGTGCAGAGATAGAAAAGGATCTTGGTCATCATTTTGTCTCCTTTTTAAGATTCCTAAACCGTCCAACTGGCGATCATGATGGGAATAAAGATATAGATGATGGAGTCTCGAACGAGGTATTGGACAAAAAAGAGCCAGAAGGCCATGGGCCCTTGTTGATAGAGTTTTTCCAAGCCGTGGTATTGCAATTTTTTGGACATCGCCACCATAAACTCGGTTTTGCCCCAGTGGGAGATGAAAAAAGAGAATTTTCTTTTGAGGAGCATCGAGGGGGAGTATTCCATATTTTAGGCCCTTTTTCCAATGGCCCCTACGTCTCTTCCCCTTGAGACGTCACGCTGCATGGCTCCATGCAGGCTTTCTCAAAAAAAAAGAGGGAGCGCAATGACCGTCTCCCTCAATCGTTTTTTATTGGGAATCGTTTTTTGGTAATTATCCGCTCGTCTCGTTCATCTGATAAAAACCAAAGTCGGGAGTATCGATTTCGCAGGTCGAGTTCGTGTTGTCGGAGGCGACCTTGCCCGTGGTATCCATATAAAAGACGCCCAGGTTATTACTGGCGGCATTAAAAGAGTTCATCAGGTGGAATCCCCCGTAAAGGTCGTAGGTTGATCCACCGAAGTCCAGTTGAAGAGGCCCTTGGCTTCTTGGAGGAAAGAAATAAAATCTTACGGCACTACTGCTATTTGTATTGAAAAAATCGTTCGTCTTGGACTCAACGCTAAGATACATGACAAGACGATCCTCTTGGTTACCGCTCCGACATCCGGTAAGTTCGGTGCCGTCGAGGGATTTGGTTGCAGGGAATTGGGAAAGGTCGAGGCCATCATTCACGCAGACATCCTGGGGGTACTCCGTCCCCCCGGTGCAATGGGCCCCCTCATCTTGGGCCGGGGTGAATTTTATATGATCCGACATTTCGATCATAACGCATTTGTAATTTCTGGCGGGGATCGTTCCGGAGCCTAGATCGGGATTGTTGGAAAAATCGAGATACTCTCCCGTAAGATCGACGACAACGGGATTGGAGCAATCACCGGAACTAGAAAATCCGATTTTGTAAACCTTGAGTTTGAGAGAGGAAGCCGAAGGACCGGCACCGACGGCGGTCTCGTCGTTATCACTTTGGGCCTCATCCCCCCCCCTTATCGTCACGGCCACGTTGGATTCTTTATCATCCGAGTTACAAGAAGTCAGTATAAGTGATAAAAATAAGAAAGCATTAAGAATCATTCCCATAATCATTTCCTCCCTGATGGTCTGTTCTAAAGTTCATAATAGTGTTCTCCTACTTTACCTCGACGACCCGAAGGAGGAAATGGGGGAAATAATTCGGTTTTTATGGAAAATGGCCAGATATTTTTAATCAATGTCATTATAATAAAGTCGGCCTATTGGAATTTTGAGGTAGAATAGTTATGAATGAAAAACGAATGGAGGAGATGGCGGCCCGGCTTACGGAGGCCAGGCTTTTGGGTCGTCCCATCGATCAGTTGAGTGCATCCACAAAGGATTTTCCCCGCTCCTGTGCCTATGGGATTCAGGAAAGGGGGATGATCCATCGGTTGCAACGGGGAGAAAAAAGGCTCGGGTTTAAAATGGGTCTGACCAGCGAAGCAAAACGCAGGCAGATGGATTTGGACTCCCCTCTCTATGGGGAGTTGACGGGGGCCATGGAGCTTAAGGCGGGGGAAGGCCTTGACCTTTCCACCCTCATTCATCCCAAGATAGAGCCGGAGGTGGCCTTTCTCATAAATTCCGATCTCCAAGGGAGTGTGACCCGAGAGGAGGTTTTGGCGGCTCTGGGGGGAGTTTGCTGTGCTTTGGAAGTTTTGGATTCCCGCTATAAACATTTTAAGTATTTTTCCATGGAGGATGTGATTAGCGACAATTCCTCTTCCTCCCATTTCGTCACGGGCCCTTGGGTTTCCGATTTTTCTTCCCTAAACCTTGCCGATCTTTCCATGACGATGAAGGTGGACGGAAAAATCGTGAGCGAGGGAAATTCAAAGGCCATTAGCGGCGATCCCGTCCAAAGTGTGGTGGAGCTTTGCGGATTGCTCACCGAAAGAAAGCGCATCCTCCCCAAAGGCAGCCTCGTTTTGGCCGGAGCGGCCACGGCGGCCGAGATGCTTCGAGGGGGAATGGGTATTCATCTCCAAGTGGAAGGGCTTGGGGAAGTGGAAACCCATGTCCAATAAGAATTGCAAGCACCCCCAAAATAGGCCCGGGGAGTTTTATTGTACGGATCCTTCCGATGGGGGAGGGGAGGGCTGCATCGCCTGCGGCATTTGCTCCGGGGATGCGCCGGATTTTTTTGCCGAAGACGATGAGGGAAATGCCTATGTCAAAAGGCAGCCCGTGAGTGAGGAGGAACGGGCCCTTTGCCGGGAGCAGATCGAAGCCTGCCCCGTGGCCAGCATAGGCGATGACGGTTAGCATAGCTTCTAAACGGTTATTTTACTTCTTTTTTCTTGGATCACATCGTGCTAACCTAAAACTTTGAAAGATCCATGGAGAACACTTCGTGAATCCATCACCCATCGAGCTGGCCGGAACCATTCTATTTGCCCTTGCGGTCGTACACACCTTTTTGGCTTCCAAATTCAATCGATTGGCCCATAAATTTCCGGAAGGCTCCGTCAGGGAAAACCTTTTCCATTTTCTAGGGGAGGTCGAAGTGGTTTTTGGCCTTTGGGCGGCCTTCTTTTTTGCCTTTTATTCCATACAAAAAGGATTTGCCCTCTATGATGCCGATCATCATTTGATCGGAGGGGCCTTGCATTATCTCGAAAACTTGAACTACACGGAACCGGCCTTCGTTTTCGTCATCATGTGTATGGCCGCAACCAAACCCATCATCGAATTGTCCGAAAAATCCCTGAGGGCCTTTTCCAAATTGATCCCCTTGCCCCCCAAGATGGCCTTTTACATCACTTGCCTCATCGTGGGCCCCCTCTTGGGCTCTTTTATCACGGAGCCTGCGGCCATGACGGTCATCGCCCTGATTCTTTTGGAATCCTTCTATGGGGAGGGCGTTTCCACAAAATTTAAATACACCACCATTGGACTCCTCTTCGTCAATGTTTCCATTGGAGGAACCTTGACCCATTATGCGGCCCCTCCCGTTCTCATGGTGGCGGGGAAATGGGGTTGGGGGGTGTCCCATATGTTTGCCAACTTTGGTTATAAGTCGGCCATTGCCTGTATTATCTCCACCCTATCCGTGGCCTTCTTTTTTAGGAAAGAACTCGGAGGAACCCTTGAGGAGAGGGCCCGCTCCGGTATGAAAATTCCCCTTTGGGTCACGGTGATCCACCTATTGTTTTTGGCCCTGACGGTCTATACGGCCCACTACACGGTGTTCTTCCTGGGTCTTTTTCTCTTCTTCCTTGGATTTGTGGCGGTGACGGAAGAATATCAAGATCAGTTGAAATTGAAGGAAAGCCTTTTGGTGGGATTTTTTCTCGCGGGACTCGTCACCCTCGGGAATCAGCAGGCCTGGTGGTTGCAAGGGGTTCTCACCTCTCTTGGAGAGATCACGTTGTACATAGGGACGGCGGCTTTGACGGGGATCACGGACAATGCGGCCTTGACCTATTTGGGTTCTTTGGTGGAACTCTCGGAGAGCAAAAAATACTATTTGCTCGCCGGTGCCGTCGCGGGAGGTGGGTTGACGGTGATCGCCAATGCCCCCAATCCGGCCGGGTTTGGCATTTTGAGAAAGGCCTTTGGGCCCGATGGAATCAGCCCTTTAAAGCTCCTCTTGTCGGCCCTCTTTCCTACCGCAGTGGCCCTGGTATGCTTGCAGTACTTACCGGGACTTTACTAGTTCCAAAAGACGACTCTTCTCCGATCTGGAAACTTCCCAAAGCTAAGACGATGAAAAAAACAATTTTTCTTTTCAAGAACTTCCCCCCTACCTTTTATTGTTGATTAGTATGAACCAAACTGGGATTTTGGGCCACAAAGCCACTAAGCCCTTAAAATAGCGAAGGGGGAAAAAGGCCCTTTTGGGATCCGTTGCCTTGTTTTCTGGTCAGGTGGTTTTAGGATTGGCCCTTAGCTGCACTTTTTGGTGTATTTGATATCCACTTTTAAATCTACCGTAGGCCAAGTCTTTCGCTTGCCGTCTTTGCCTTTATGAAGGGGACCGCAGATTTTGGCCAATGCTTGAAAGGCCTTGTGGGCCTTGGCCTTGAGAAGATCGAGGGTTCCCGTCAAAACGACGCTTTCTTTACCCCTTTGGATGTTCATGGGAATTTGCGTTTCGATAGAACCGAGTAAGATTTTTAAAGTGAGGGAATCCTTTTTAACATCTTGAACGGAAGCCTTGATGGTGCGCCCGTTTGGGAGATTTTTAAAAAGACCTTTGGTGATATTTTTATTCCTGGCCGCATTGCCCGCATCGATGGAGTAAGAGTCGATGGAAACGGAAGCCCCGGCCAAAAGAGAGGAGATATCCCCATGGGCCTTTTGGGGGACATCCCAGGTGATCTTCTTAAAGGTTCCGCTAACGCCCGCCTTTTCGGTAAATTTATAACCGGTAAAGGTCAGGGTCGTTTCGTTGGGTTTGGCCGTGTAGGAACAACTCGCCCAAGAGGTATGGGATAAGAAGCCGGAAAAAAGAGCGCAAAAAATAAGTTTCATGGTCGATTCCTTTTGTCATGAAATAAATGGATTTTAGGACAAGCCCTTAGATATGAAACGCTCTTTTTTCGCTGGCGTCAAGGGCCGCTTCCTTAAAGGCTTCCGTAAAGGTGGGGTGGGGGTGGCAAATCCGTCCGATGTCTTCCGCACTGGCCCGATACTCCATGGCCACGACGGCTTCGGCGATCATGTCCGCACAGCGAGGGCCGATCATGTGGACGCCCAAAATCTCATCGGTTTTGGCGTCGCTGAGGACTTTGATAAGACCTCCACTCTCTTCGCTGGCCCGGGCCCGGCCCGAGGCCTTGAAGGGAAAGATCCCCGTCTTATAGGAAAGACCCAAGGCCTTGAGTTCTTCTTCCGTTCGGCCCACGGCGGCCACTTCGGGCCATGTATAGACCACGGCGGGGATGAGATCGGAGGAAAGATGCGGCTTTTGCCCGGCCAAATGCTCGGCCACAAAGACCCCTTCCTCTTCGGCCTTATGGGCCAACATGGGGCCTTGGATGACATCACCTATAGCGTAGATAGAGGAGACGGAGGTGCGCAAGTGTTCATCCACCACAACCCTTCCCCTCTCATCGGTTCCGACTCCGATGGCTTCGAGTTCAAGGCCTTCCGTATAAGGGCGTCGGCCCACGGCCACCAAGGTATAGTCTCCTTGAAGTTCGAGGGTTTCACCCTTTTGGGTTTTGGCCTGAAGGACGGTGGTCTTTCCCCTATTCTCCACGGATTCCACGGAAGTCTTGAGGTGAAACTCCATGCCCTTTTTTTTGAGGGCCTTCATAAGCTCCGCTCCCAAAGCGTGATCCATGGTGGGAAGGAGGCGATCCGCATATTCCACCACCGTGACCTTTGTCCCAAGACGACAAAAGACCTGACCCATTTCCAAACCGATGGCCCCACCCCCGATGACCACCATATCGTTTGGTCTTTGGGGAAGGGAGAGGGCTTCGGTGCTGGTGATGATCCTTTCCTTATCGATGGAAACCCCCGGAAGAGAGGCCGGTTTTGAGCCCGTAGCGATGACGATGAACTTGGCCTCCATATCCACGCCCCCGTCCGGGCCTTCCACATGAACGGTTCGGGGGCCCTTCAAGGAGCCCATCCCCTCATAGCGAGTGATCTTATTTTTTTTCATGAGAAATTCCACACCCTTGGTGATGGAGGCCACCACTTTTTTGACCCTCTCTCTCATTTTGTCAAAATCGAGTTCGACCTCTTTGGCCAAAATGCCGTGAAGGCCTAAGTGTTTGGTTTCGTCAAAGCGTTCGCTGCTATCGAGCCAGGCCTTGGAGGGGATGCAACCCACGTTGAGGCAAGTCCCCCCAAGGGTGGGGTATTTTTCGATGACGGCTGTGCGAAGTCCCAGTTGAGCGCAGCGAATGGCGCAGACGTATCCTCCGGGGCCTGAGCCTATGACGATGACATCGTATTTATGCTGCTCACTCATTACAAACGCTCGCTCATCACAACCCCAAAATCATTTTGGCCGGGTCTTCGATCAAGTCCTTAATGGATTTTAAAAACCCCACGGATTCTCTTCCGTCGATCAGGCGGTGGTCGTAGGAAAGGGCCAGGTACATCATGGGGCGAATCTCCACTCGTCCTTCCACGGCCATGGGTCTTTCTACGATATTATGCATCCCCAAAATGGCCGCTTGGGGGATATTGAGGATGGGGGTGGACATCATGGAGCCAAAGATTCCCCCGTTGGTGATGGTGATATTTCCCCCGGTCATCTCATGGATGGAGAGTTTTCCCTCTCTGGCCTTTGCGGCCAAACGGGCAATCTCCTTTTCGATTTCATGCAAGGGCAAGGACTCGGCGTTTCTGACCACGGGGACGACGAGACCCTTGGGTGTAGAAACGGCGATGCCTACGTCGGCGTACCGATGGTAGAGGATGTCGTCTCCTTCGATGATGGCATTGGCTCCGGGAAAGCGGGAGAGGGATGTGGTCAAGGCCTTGGTAAAAAGAGACATAAAGCCGAGTTTGATCCCATGGGTTTTGACGAATTGATCCTGGTATTTTTTTCTAAGCTCCATGACCTTCGACATATCCACTTCGTTAAAGGTCGTGAGCATGGCCGTGGTGTTCTTGGCCTCCACGAGCCTTTTGGCGATGGTCTTTCTAAGAGCGCTCATCTTTTTTCTTTCGATCTCCCTTGTGCCGGAGCCGGGAAGGGAGGGTGAGGGAGAAGGGGAGGGAGACGATGGTCGGGGCGTTTGAGAGAGGGCATCTTGTTTCGTGATACGTCCGTCCTTTCCCGTTCCCGCAACCGATGAGGGGGTCACGCCCTTTTCGGCCAGTATTTTTCCCGCAGCGGGGGAAGGGTGCCCGGTCGCATAAGACGGGGAGGACGAGGCCTTTTTGGGGGCG
>JAPONP010000076.1 GCA_026713835.1 Bacteriovoracales bacterium | reverse complement strand
GACGTGAACCGATAAAATTCTCCTTGAGATAGGCCATTAAGGCATCACGTTTTTCTAAAAATATGTCGACAAACCATGGGGTTGTTTCTTCAAGGTTTGTTGGAAGAAATTGTATTTCTGGTATTGAAGAGAACTCATCCCTATAAGTCGAATAGAGTTTTTTCTTTCGGCTAACCCTTTTTGAAATCATTTCGAGTTGGGCCAAGCCGATGACGGATTGGATATCTGTAAATTTAAAGTTATATCCAATATCGTCGTGAATGTCATGTCCTCCATTTTCTCGACCAAAGTCTTTGAGTTTTCTTAATTTTTTTTTATACTTATTTTCATCAAAGATGATAGCTCCTCCCTGACCGGTTGTTATAATTTTTGGCATACTGAATGAAAAAACGCCCATATCGCCATAACGACCAAGATGAAGACCATTATGATAAGAGCCAAAAGATTGAGCGGCATCTTCGATTAAAAAAATATTGTAGGCTTGACAAATTTCCCGAACTTGCTTCAGATTACCACTCCTTCCATTGAGCGAGACATAAAGTAATGCTTTTGTTTTTTTTGTGATATTTTTTTCAATTAATTTAACATCCATACAAAGACTTTCTGGCTCAACATCGACGAGTACAACTTTTCCTTTCAAAAGTTGTACCGAATTGGGAGTCGCAATCATCGTAAGATTGGGAACCAAAACCTCATCATCGATGCCAACGCCCACAGTCATTAAGGCCAGGCTTAAGGCTACGGTTCCATTCACGGTGACGACGCAATGGGGTGCTCCAACAAAACTAGATATCTTGTTCTCAAAGTCTGCCGTCTTTTGAAACTCTGTCAACCAACCTCCTTTAAGAAAGTAGTCATGGCAGAGCTTAGGCTCTAATGGCCCGATCCAAGGTTCGTATTGATTGATAAATTTAATGCTCCGAGTCAAGACAAGGGTTCCTTGTCTTCTTCAACGGAAATAAAAGGCCCATTTTTGACTTCCAAAACTCGAGTGTTATTTTCCATTATTTTATATCCATGTCCGCCGTTAAACATTACAGCAAAGTCACCTTTCTCAAGGATGACTTCTTTAAGTTCTTTGCCCCTATTGGAGTAGAGAGAAAGACGAATCTTTCCATCGGCAATATAGATCAGTTCTTGAGTTTTTGTGACGCTACGTTTGTGAAACTTATGCTTGTGTGGAGGCAATATTTTCCCTTCATTGTAATGCCAGCAACCGACCTGAATGAAGTGTTTTTCATTGGTGGGAAAATGAAGCCCAGGTTTCCAATCATTTTTTCGATAGATTAATGCAATTTCTTGATTGTTGGAGGTAATGATGTCCATAGGGCACTTAGTCTCAATACAAGAAGTGTACTTTCAAGTTTAAGCTTATTCAAGAGAAGCCGACACGCCATTGCGCACGCCGCCACAGGGGAAAGTTTTCTTGAGCGTTAAAAAACCTAGCTCATCTCGAACGGCAAAAATTCTGCCATTTTTTGAATATCGCAACCTTCAATACTCCTGTAAAGTTGCCAATGATACTTTGGTAGGCTTCACATGGTGTCCAACAATGGGAACATTTCCCTTTTTCTATGAGTTCAAGAGCTTTTTTTGTTTTTGAGAGGTTCAGTATATTCTTTAGATTATAGTTATAATCTCGTATATTTCCTATAGGGAAATTCCACATTGAACATGGATACACAAAGCCCTTCTCAGATAAATAAATAGAATCTTTCAACGAATGACATGGGATAGGTGTTTTACCCGTTTGAAGAAAATCAAAGCTCAATAATCTGTAAATTTTATCAATTACATTAAACGGCGTAGGCATTGTAAAGCTTGATCTCTTAAATTTTTTGATATTCCGATACATTTTCATGTTTGGACTGATATCTTCTTGTTCCTGGCTATTTTCATAATAATGTTGAGAGGTTTGACCAATGTTAAAATGAAGATCATCTCTTTTCAACAAAGGAATTTCTTTTTTAAGATCGATATAAGTCTTATCCAAGAATTGATAATTACTTTTGAACAGAGTCATTCCAAAATAAACATCGACATTTTTAATTCTTTTCAATCGATTATAAGTTTCTATGGATTTTTTAAAATTCCCGGGTACACCTCTCACAACATCATTTATTTCTTCGGGCCCATCTAAACTCACCGTCACGATCAACTTGAAGCTTCCAACAAGTTTGATTTTTCTTACTTGCGATTCTATTTGAGAAGGGAGAAGGCCATTTGTGGGAAAATGAACAAAGAGAAGATGTCGGTTTTCCTTATAAAATATTCGTACAATCTTATCAAGATCTCGCCTTAGAGTAGGCTCTCCTCCAGTCAATTCAAGCCAACGTATATTGTTCCTATATGATTTCGCAATTGTTCGAATTTCCTCAAGGGTTAATTCATTTTCAGGTCTTACTTGCCAAATATTGCAGTTTTGACACCTCGAGTTGCAAGCTTTTGTAATAACGAAATTGAGCTTATAAGGTGACTTACTAGCAAAATTAATCTTGAAGATATGCCATAAAAATAAAAAGTAGTTTCGCAACATAATTAAAAAAATAGATACTTTAACCACGAATAAACGTATCTAAAGGCTACTCTTGAAATTTTAATTCTAGAACCTCCGTGTTCTCGTTTAAATTCGTGAACTGGAACCTCAATAAGTTTAAATCCTTTTTTTATTGTTTTAATTGTCATCTCTTGTTCAATAGTTGTAATATTTTCTTTTAAATTTAGTTCCCTTGCAATATTGCTTCGCAAAGCTCTAAATCCATTTTGAGAGTCCGTTATTCTAACCCCAAATCGATAATTTATTCCAAGTGTTATAATATCACTTCCAATCATTCGTATAAATTTTTCAATATCTCCATGGAGTTCGTCCGAGCCCCCCCTGGGTCTAGAAGCGATAACATGATCAGCCCCCTCCGAGACGATTGGAGAAATTAGTTTAGGGATATCGTTAGGGTTATGGGACATATCGGCATCAATAAAAACAATGACCTCACTTTTGACCAGTCCAATTCCGGTCTTTATAGCATCTCCTTTGCCCTTTCTATTATCCTTAAATACCCTTGCACCACAATTCGCGGCAATTTCTCTCGTTTGGTCAGAAGAATGTCCATCTACGACAATAATTTCGTACACGTATGGCTTAGTCTCATAGATTAATTTTCCTATTGTTTTTTCCTCATTAAGAGTACAAAAGATAGCAGTGACATGATTCTTGCAGTAATTTTTAATTTTTTGATTATTTTGAATGTTTGTATTCTCCCAATGTAAATCCATTTTCTCTTCCTAGTTTTCAAAGTCCTTCAAATTTAAACCTTCAAGATTCAAGTCACTTTCAAGCATTAAACGAACCAATTGACGGAAACTACATTTTGGCTTCCAATTCAATTTTTCTCGTGCCTTTTTAGCATCTCCACATAATGAAGAAACTTCATTCGGTCGATAAAGTCGTGGGTCAATTTGAACATACTTTTTCCAATCAAGGCCGACAAGAGAAAAGGACTCATCTAAAAAGTCTCGTACCGAATAATTTTCCCCAGTCGCTATAACATAATCATCAGGCTGATCTTGTTGAAGGGCCAACCAAATCGCATACACATATTCTTTTGCATATCCCCAATCTCTCTTTGCATCTAGGTTTCCTAAATATAAAATATCTTGCTCTCCTTTTAATATTCTAGCGATGGCTCGAGTGATTTTTCTTGTTACGAATGTTTCATGGCGACGAGGGGATTCATGGTTAAATAAAATGCCGTTACATGCAAAAAGGTTATACGATTTTCTATATATAATAGTCATCCAATATGAGAATGCTTTGGCGCAAGCATAAGGACTTGCTGGTGCTAATGGGGTTTGTTCATTTTGATAGGAAAATGATTGTTCTCCAAATATTTCTGAGCTAGATGCCTGATAAAACTTTATCTTACTCCCAATATCCATAATTGCATCTAGGATTCTTACTGTTCCTAAAGCAACAACATCTCCGGTATAAAGAGGGATATCAAAACTAACTTTGACATGACTTTGGGCCCCTAAATTGTACACTTCATCGGGGGCAATTCTTCTTAGAAGGCGAGTTAAAGATGCTCCATCTATAAGATCTCCATAATGGATAAAAAATCTCTTGGCTCCATCATTTTTTTTATAATCATAATTAATGAGGTGCTCTATTCTTTGAGTATTAAAAACGCTACTTTTCCGTATCATTCCATGAACCTCATAACCCTTCTCCAGCAAGAGTTCTGCAAGATATGAACCATCTTGTCCATTAATTCCGCTTAAAAATGCCTTTTTCATAATTCCTAAAACCCCTAAATCTATTAATCACTTTTAATTTTACTCATTACATCCTTTTCATTTAAAAAAGATTGAAAGTGATTCATATGTTCTCTAAAACGATCTTTTGCACCTAGAGTATTCATTTTTTTTAGGTATTCACGAACTTGCTCAATATTGTCGAGTTTTATCCCCAAATATCCAAGTGAGTAATAAATAGGAACCATACTGTGTAGAGGGCCCTCGTGATTTTCAAACGATTTTTCTAATGCTTTGAAGAAATTATTCAAAGTCTTTGCAACACTATTAGCTATTTTTAATTTCACAACCAATGCTGCGGAGTCTCGGCAAAAATCAACTTTATCCATATGTTGATCTGAGAATACTTTTTCAAAACTTAATAAATTTTCCATATGAAACCCTGGGTCAATAACAATGAATATATTTTTAATATCTTTTTTGAATCCTGAAGTCAATTTTTTAAAAAATTGAATATAGTCTAAATTTGAATGTTGAGAATGAATATATGCTGTTTTTCTGCCATGGTTTGGCATATAGACATTATGTAGTATTAGGCCATCTTGAATCCATCCCCCATCATGGCCAGACAGATCAAGGAAGATGGCAACATCCTTGAAAGACGACTCTTTTTCAATATAGTGATAGATTTTCTTCCAATTCTTTCTTGGATAGATAACTGTATTTATATGACCATAATAAGATGGTACTGCTGAAACATTTTGCCATACAGGGATCAGTAATAAGAGAAGAGGAAGTAAACTTATGAATCTCCAATGGGATGATAGTCCATGGACTGTTTTTTGTAAAGATAAAATCGCGATGAGAATAAAGATTGGAAATGCTACGATAATATATCTCTCTTGCAGTAGATAGTCAATAAAAAAATAAAAAGAGGCGACAATTGATAGAATAAAAAGAAAGAACAAAGTACTTAAAGTAAAGAAGAAACAATCGTAAGGTGAAAGAGACCTAGATCGAACATATTTAAAAATAGTAAAAGAGATCGCTGTAAAAAATGTTGGAAAAAACCACCATGTGTAGGGATGAAGAACGAGTTTCATGACATCCCAAAAACGATAGCCTTCTCCGATTGCGACTCCTAAACTGAAATAATCTTTTGACATTATATAAATATTTAACAGGTAGGGAGAGTAGATTACAAAAGAAAGAATAATTAAAAAGAGAAGTAGGTAGAGTTTCTCCTTAACTTCACTTTTTTTGTAAAAGAACAAAAAGGTTAATAGACCGATTAAACAAATAATGACGGGAGGTTGCATCCCGATAACAAATAGATACAAAGTTTGAATGCTGAAAACAAAATATAAGCGATATTTGTTCAAAGGCCGTAATAAGTAGTGTGAAATAGAAAAAAGGTACAAAATTGTAAAAAAAGAAGCGGTAGAATTTGGTCGTCCCTCTTGAGAATAATAAATTAAATATGGATTTATAATAGCCAAAAACCCTCCCAAACAAGCGAATATGTATGACTTCGTCAGAAACTTTATTAAGAGATAGAGTATTATTATCATCGCCACACCAAAGAATACGGCATGCCCCCTCGCGCCCCATTCATTTTCACCAAGAACTAATAGACTGAAAGCTTCAAAGAAATAGTCCAACGGGGGTTGTTGTGATAGTGCAGTACTTTTGACGATTTCAAGAAATCCTTTCCCTCCATAATGAAAATAGCCAAGTATTTCTCCGATAACTTCATCTTCATCTAGCCAGAGAGATTTTTCGGAAAGCCGATAGGTACGACTGAAAAAGCCTACAATAAGAAAAGATGTTGTAAAAAAGATATCCCATTTGGTAATATCTTTTCTCGAAAAGCAGTGTTTCACAGAATAAACGCCAAGAGAAAGCAATATAATAATTAAGAAAGAAAAGATTGTGAATTCTAGGAAGTCATTTTCTATCCAGAACGCAAGCCTTGAAAATATAAAAAAAGATAAAGAAAATCCTAATAAAATTCGTTTTTCTTTCATTTACACGAAGTCTTTATGTTTAAGTTTTCTTGATTATTTATATTCTTTAATAACGATTGCCTATATCGATATAACTTTGCTTCTTCAAAAAGCCAATAGCTATTGAGAGGCTGATCTTTAAGAATTTTTAAAACCTGGCATCGTTTTAACCTATTCTTATGAACCTTAAATATTAAATCATAAGGAAAACTTTTAATTCGGTTCTTGAAAATACCTACTTTTGCAGCCATCCCCTTATAGGTATTAAGAATATGGCCCTGTAGTGCTGTATGAGTATGGCGATAACTTGCAAAACAGAGGAGCAATACAAGAGGATAAAGTAGATATTTTTTCTTTATTTGAATAGTGTTCAACAATAGACCTATCCAAGCAGCGAAGAGGAGAGAGAATATACAACTCATATAAAATGCACCATAGTCCAGGGAGCCATTGGCAACATCTGAGGTAAGCAATAATTGTTGAAAGATAAAGAAAATAATTATTGATAAGGTCATTAAAAAGAATGATTGGGCTTCTTTTCGATATTTAAAACTTACAAATACTAGTAAAAAAAACAAACATAATGCTGCATTTGCAAACGACTGCTCTTCACTCCATCCGTATGATAGGGGATGCTTTGAAAAGTTTATATGAGAATTCACTAGAGCCTGAATATTATACCAAATATTATTTAGAGTTATTGTTTTTAAAGACGTTGTATTGGTGAGGTTCCCTATAAAATTAAATCCGTCTTGATTTCCAAAGAGCAACTCACTATAGTAGGGAATAATAAAAAGAGTGATGAAAATAAATACTAAAAAAAGAGCCCCATTCAAGAGGGCGTATCGTATGAAATTTTTTTTACTAAAAATGGATTTATAAAATAAAACGGGAGCTATAAGAAAAAAAATATAGAAAAGTTCATCCCAAAACAAAGACAGGGTTAAGAGAATGAACCATTTAAAATAAAAACCCCTCCTTACTTCAAGTCCTTTTAAAATGCGATCATTCATAACGGAAGCAATATATAAATTTATGGTAAGAAATACGAGTGTCATTGGTTTTGCCGAGTGGAAAAGCATGGCATGAGTTGATAAAAACCCTTGGGAGCAAAGAAATAAACAGGTGGAGACAAGCGATATATTTGAATTAAGAGTTAATCTTTTCATGAACTTAAAGAAAAAAATTGGCAGAAGAGTAAATGTAAATAACCATGTTAGGGAGATGCTCGGAAAAATGAAAGGTATGGATTCAAATAAAAAAAATCTAAACTTAGTGTCGAGAACCCAAAACATCCATGAGAAATATCGAGGCCGGGAGGCGTCACCATCAAAGGAATGATAATCAAAAAAAGCTCTTAAATCATCTAGATTTATAGACAGCTCAGGATTTCGAGCTAGTGCGGCAGGGGCAAAACGTTCATAATACTCCGGATGAATAAAAAGTGCGCTCGTATCAAAAAATAAAAGAGAAAAAATGAAAAGGAATATCAATACAGTCAATATCAAAAATAAAATTTCGATTTTCTCTCTAAAAAATGTAGCGTATATTTGAATCACTTGGCTTTTCTTAGGGGCTGAAAGGTTTAATCTTACTAGAATGATTGTTTGAGGGAGATATTTTATTTAATAATTCTTCGAATAAAAATTCAAGACCTAAGTTGTTAAGGTGACAACAATCATCTATATAAACTGTTTTTGCGACGTCTTTAAAGACATATCTTAAGTCGTAAAAGGGCTTATCTTCTTGATTCAACTCCCGGAACCTCGATGCTATAATCTTATAGAATCTTCTTTTTTCAGGGTTATCCTTTATATATTTATCCTTTTCTTCTTGTGAATATATCTTGGCGTTCAGAATTATTGGGATAGGTTGAAGGAAGAAAAAGCTTTTTACATTATAAGCCTTTAACAGCCTATATTGTTGTAAACTGAAGTTTTCCCAAATCTCAACTTGACTTTTTGTTCTATCTTTATATAAATGGGAAAAGTATGTTTCCTCAACATCCTTCTTCTTGATTTGGTGTAAGTTTTTTAATATATTACGCCCCAGTAAACCTTGGAGCAAACGATGAATGAGGAAGTAAGAATGACTGAATTTTAAAATGGGAATATCTCTTTCTAGTCTAGATACCTCTGACAATCTTCTTAAGATAATGATATTTTCCCTTTCTTGATGAATTTGCCTACTTTCCAGACTGATCCCACCTATATACATATATTGTCCACCGTCAGGAAACTCTAAGGGGTATCCAAGGGGAGGGGAGATGGCCTCATTATTACCTTCTACGTTTATTGTTAAATCGAGATATTTAAGAAAATAACTCGCTATAAGAAATTGTTGCGGCTGTTTTCCACCACTTACGGCAAGGTTCACAACTTTAACCTCTTTATTTTTGGAAGTGGGGAAATTCTTTTTTATATGATTTTTGAATCTTTTGAGAATGTCTTTATTACCTAAAATATATTCGCTAAGTTGCCTCGCTACACTGCCACCCAAGATGGCGACTACAAAATCATTTGGTTTTTTAAAAAAGGGGAGTTTCACTTCCCCAAAGAATCCATGGATATCTAGCTCATAACCAGAAAGATCGGCTCCCTCGCCATAATGAAAAGCAAAATAGGGATGTGGCACTTTTTTTGAAAATATATTTCCATATATTTCTGATAGTGTTTCTGACTCAGGATGCCCTTGAAATATTAGTTCTGAAGTTCTTTTAAGTTGTTCCGTATAGTTCCAATGCACATTCCCTGTGAGGAGCAACACAGTAAAAGAGATGATTTCAAAAAATATGAAAAGTCCAACAACAGAACTTAAATAGAAGGCTAATTTTTTACATCTGTTCAATATCTCTTCTCTTTACTAGTCAATTTGAGCTTTTTGATAATTCTTCATAGCAAGAATGGCCTCATCGCTTTTCTTTTGATGCTCCTTACTTCTTTTGTTATTAGAGTTTTTGCACTCTAATAAAAACTCTTCATACTCAGGACACATCTTAGCAAAGCTAAGATTTTTTCTCCGATCAGTTTCTTGAATCGCTAGGTAAAAATCGTAACGAAGGGCATGGTACTCGGGATCATCCTCCCTTGGCAGAGAATGAAACCAATTGCAAACCCTCTCAAAGCTATTGAGTTCGTATTCGATAAAGCCCATTTTTTTTTCACCTTCACTCACAAGCATATTTGCCTTAATGAAATCGAGAGCATCGTTAAGGTAAAATGAAAACTCCCGGGGCAAAATGCGCAAGGTGAAATGGGGGGGGTAGCGCAAATAGGGGGTGTCCAATAAAAGTCGCGGAGGATAAGTTTTATCGTCATTACAATGATCGGTTTTTATTTTTAACAAATCTTTTAAAAAAGATTTAAAACTAACAACACTTATGGCATTGAACGTACACATAATACCAAGGAGAATAGACGGATATCTTTCGAGAAGGATTTCGATGCGTTGAAGAAAGAGGTTATAATCAAGGCCATGTCGAATATATTCTGCATGCTTCCCATAGGTATCCACGCTGGCGTAGATTTTAAGTAAGCGGACATGTTCACCAATTTCTATTCGATCGAGAGAGGAAATAAATTTTTGAAAATTCTTTTCTGGAACGCAAAGGTTTGAATTAATGGCCACTTCAGCTTTAGGCATCGGATTATCAACAATGTAATTTAAAAATTTAAATGTATTAGGATTGATTAAAGGCTCGCCCCCGGTAATTCTAAAAACTTTGAGCTTGTTTTGGATTTTAGGGAACCATTCCCAAAAAGCGTCGACGTAGGGGTTGGGGTCATTCGGAGGGATGGGGGTAAGATGGTTTTCCTTATTGTATTCTAGCGTACTACGGTAGATCGTTGGGTAGGAGCCATTTTGCTTATAATCATTGTAGATGGTGCTACTCACATCCGGAAAACAATAGAGACAGTTAAAATTACAAGAATGACCAAAGCTGACTTCAAGATAAGACGGCGAAATGTCGTTTTCCCATCCGTTTGAGAGAACTTCGCCAAAGCGATCGATAGACCACTCTTCTGCCGACTTGACGACTCGATCAGAGTATCTCACCGTTCCACTATCTTCGATTTTCCAGCAGTAATCACACTCCGGGGGGCGCCTTCCTTCCAACATCATTTTTCGCATTTTCTTTTTATGGACGGTGTTGTGGAGTGCGGCCGGGTTTTTCTCAATTTCCTCGAGAGGGATGTGGTGGGGAACCGGATGATGGCAACTGTGGGTATGGCCGTGTTGGAGATGTATGGTAACCTGAGTCCATTTGGCCAAACAAAAGCAAGGGGAAACGCTATTGATTTTTTTTATGGCCGTAGAGCGTTTGGTTTCTAAATCGTCCATCTTTATGTATTCCCGATTTATTTCTATACTTTCAGTTTTTAAGAGTTATAGCAAGAAATAATGCGGAAGGCTTCGTTGAATTTCTTCTGTCTTGCCTTGTCAAAATAATGGAAGGCGATGGTTTTGAGATTATTCAGATGGGCAGCATAGTGCTGAGGAGAGGCAAAAACCGACTGCCCGAAGAGCCCCCAGATTTCCCAGTCGAGATGGGCCTCGAGAACCTCTTGTTCCAAGGGGGTGGGGGGCCTGATCGTATAGGGGGCCACCACGGCTGATTTTTTGTCCAAACTGTAGAGGAGGTATTTCACCGGAAAGAATGGCCAAAATATCTCGAATTTTTCTTCAAAGGAAAGAGCGCCCATGATGAATTCCCTCAAGAGAGCCGTATCTATTTCCTCTCGGGAGAGCTTAGCAGCCAAGTCGAAGATATCTTCAAGTGGTCGATTCATGGAAGAGGGGTGTCCGAGGATGGAGGCCAAATTCCGCCATCTCTTGATTCTGAGATCGGGGTAATGGGAAAGGGCCTCGATATCGGCCTCCAAGGCACGAAAGAGAAAGGCCAGGGCCTTCCCTCGTCCAGAAGAGGGAAAGGGAAGATTATTTTGCCGGAGATAGTGGAGAAGCTCCTGATCTCTTTGGAGTTCGTAGGGGTTGATATGGGTGCAAAGAGTCTTGATCCCGTGTAAAGGATAGACGTTGGCCTCCTTAAAAAGGGGGATGAGTTTTTGGCATTTTCTAATTCTTTCTTTCAAATGAGTCTGCCGAATTTTGTCGGCGTCGTAAAGGATGGTCAAATCCAAGTCACTCAAGGGGGGAAGCAAAGCCCCACTGGTATAGCTATTTCTTGGCCAAACTTTAAGAAACGGCCCTTCCGGCAGGAGTCTTTTGATGATGAAAAGAGCGAGGGCGTAGAGGGGAAACCACAAAAATGTCAGATGGAGGGACTCCGTCAAGCGGGCCGCAAAGATGAGAATGCGTTTGAGAGGCGTCGTCACGGGCATGGGCTTT
>JAPONP010000075.1 GCA_026713835.1 Bacteriovoracales bacterium | reverse complement strand
CTTCGTGCCGGGGGGACGGCGAAGGGGAAATACCACTTTGGAAACGACGAGAGCAAACTCGAAAAGTATGCCTGGTTTGATAAAAATTCCGGTGGCACCACCCATCCGGTGGGGTATCGCCTTCCTCTCATTATAGACGGAAGAAGGTTTCACGATGTCATCGGCAACGTATGGGAGTGGGGTTGGGATCGGTGGAGTTATAAACTCCCCCGGAGGAAAAATCCCGGATACGTACTGAGTAGCCTTCGAGAAAAGGCCGGATTTATCGGGCCTTTGAAAAATCCTGTATACGTACCGAGTAGCTCCTCCGAGGTGTCTCGCGTTGTTCGTGGCGGTGGTTGGAGCAACTCCGCCCGGCACTTGCGCTCGGCGGTTCGCAACGGCGGCGATTCGTATTCGGGGACCGGCAGCGACGTGGGGTTCCGCCTCGTAAGGACAATCCCTAATCCTTGAGTCCTGTTACCCTGTTTCCCTTTTTTGGGTTCCTTTTTCGAAGGGAAAATTTTGAATATTCTAAGAATCCTCCAAATTGTTGAAATCGAATGCGCCGTGCGTCTAAGCGTGCAGATTTATGAGGAGATGCGCTCTGTTTGCTCTTTAAAAGGGTTTGCTTAAAAATTCCTAGGGCACTTTAAATGCCCTAGGAACTAAAAGCGTAACGGCTCTAAAGAATTACTTTATTGTTTTCACAAGGCGGAACAGTATATCGTCGCTGACCCGATTATCGCCACTAACAATGCGATGTACCGAGCCGGGGCTACCGGGAATTAGGTCTCCCAAACCCCATTCTCCATCCCAATCCCATTCTTTCACATTGCCGGTGAGACCATAGAAATGCCCTCCGTTTTCGATTTGGGTCTGGAGAATGATGTTTCCGTATTCCTCTGGTGTCGGAAGCCTAAAACCCTCTGTCTGGTAGATATCTCCTCCGGGAGCATTGATCCGAACATCTCCGTAAGAACCACTTAAATCGTAGGCGGGTTCGAGTCCGTGACTCTTGGAAAGCCGATTGGCAAACTTAAGAGCATCCTGCCACCCCACATTTTCTACGGGGCTATTCCGGCGGATCCTGATGGATTCTCCGTTCACCTCGATAGTGGTAGAATACTTACCGTCGGAAAAACGGGAGGGGTTGTTTCCCATAACTTCCACCCATTGTTTTTGGGTCACGGGTCTGGACATAATTACACTGTGACTGATTCCAAAATCTTTCATCTCAATCATCTCAACGGGCCGAAAGCCCATATCTCTATAGATATCTTCCGGTAAAAGACCCTTATCGCTGAGTTCATTGGAGACGGCCCCTTGCCTCCGAGCCTTCTTCAAAACTTCTCTCGCCTGAGAAATCCGAGTAAAAAAAAGTCGGTTCTTCTGAGGAACGCTTTTATCTAAAAAAGCCAAAAGCGTTTTGGCGTCTAATTCAGGATCACGAGAGTTTCGGATTATCTGCGAAGTTGCGGTCAACAGAGAAATCGAATTCTCATCCCCCTTGGTGGCCTCCATAAGTGCGCTCGCTCTGGCCGAAAGGCCCATCTGCCCTATCTGTTCCAAACTTTTACCCGTCATCTGGGAAAGATACCGTTGTCCTGCCATGGTCTTGGCCACAGTTCGGGCCGCACCCACGGCCAACGAACGACCGGCATGAGAATACTGGCCGATGGCCAAGACTAAAATGACCAGGGATAATCGGAGCTTTTTCATAAGTTCTCCTATTTCAGTTCAATTTATAATTGATTTGATACTAGAGAATAGAACTCTGTGTCAATGCGGTGAGTAATTTTTACAGGCCATGCCTAAGGTACGGGTGAAAAATTTCGATAGACTTCATGTATTCTCAATAATTTGGAGGATTCTTGGAATATTCAAAATTTCCCCTGCCTGCATTTTTCGAGCAAATCGATACCGAAAAGAAGACCATTGCCTTGGTTCGTTATGCTTGTAGCTACCGAGAGAGAACATTGAATTGTTCTTACAAGACGGAAGGCCACATACCCGTACCTTAGGCATGGCCTGAAAATTTTACAAAACGCATTGACTTGGATGTGATCCACTTTAACATCAATTATAAATTGAAATTGGAGGGTTTATGAAAAGGTTCAGTTTATCTTTAGTTATTTTGACATTGGCCGTCGGTCAGTATTCTCATGCCGGTCGTTCGTTGGCCGTGGGTGCGGCCCGAACTTTGGCCAAGACTGCGGCAGGACAACGGTATCTTTCCCGGATGACGGGTAAAAGTTTGGAGCAGATAGGACAGATGGGCCTTTCGGCCAGAGCAAGTATGCTTACGGAAGTTAGCAGTGGGAATGAGGAGTTGGTTTTTCAACTGACCCGGGCTTCCGAGAAAATTTCTATCGCTAACAATCCCGAAGCCTCGGCCGAAAAACTCTTGCTCGCTTTAAGGCCAAATACGAAAGCTCAAAAGCCCACACTTGTTCAAGACATTCCGGAAGGGAGAGAGGCTTTGGATAAGGTCTTAAGTTCGACGATGGGAGGATTGGGTGAACGACCGATAAGGAAGGGGGGAGATCAAGAGGAGGTCAAGCTCACCCATGACATCGAAGTTGTGTCCACGCCCGTGACCCAAACGCAGGTGCTAAGATTTGAGAAATTGAATCGTGAGATAGAAGACTCCAGAGGCAGTGGGATGGAGTTTGCCAATAAGCTTTCCGAAGGCAATGGGAAAGTCCCGGTGAGCGAAAATGAATTTCTTCAGATAACTCAGAGGCAGTGGGAAAGGTTCATGGGAAATGAGCCTTTCAAAGGGGATGAGCGAAGGATAATGGAGTTTGCCAATAGGCTTTCCGAAGAACGAGGGCTTAGACCGGTGTATGATTTGAGTATTGAAGGAGAGGTGCGGATCAATGCCCCGGGAGGAGATATCTACCAGGCAGAGGGTTTTAGGCTCCCTACGGAAGCTGACTTAGCAATATCTGAATTAGTAGAGTCTATAGTGCCAGAATTTAAATGGTTAATCCATGATGGGATTGTGGATTCTAATAGTCCTTTCTTGTTTAAACTTGTGAGAGGGAATCTTTAGTCTTGAACACGCTAACTCAAAGGGGATTTTTTCTTCTCACAGTCTTCGAGCCTTTTGGAACAAAAGAGGCACGAGAGTCCTAGTACTCTGACCACTTAATTTTTTCACCCATTTTCCTGCGAAGCGTCGTGGCCTTGAAGGTTTTTTGTGAAACTCTTAGGGTATGGGTGCGAGGAG
>JAPONP010000074.1 GCA_026713835.1 Bacteriovoracales bacterium | reverse complement strand
CCAAGGAAAAAATCTTTTCTCAACATCTCAACCTCCTCCCATTTCGCCACCGCCTCGAACATGGCAAATGTCGTTTCTCATCCTAAGCTCCACCGTCTGCTCCTTTCATCAATGCCCTCCCCCGGTTCCCGTTTCAACCCGAAAAACAACCTGCCAAATCTCCCCCTCAAGCTCTAAAATTTCATCCTCGTAGAGGAAAAAAATGCGTTCGTATCCCCCGTCGCTTTCCGGTTCAAGGTATTCCTCTAAATCTTCCGGGCCGAAGGAGTCAAATGCCGTAAAATGATCCTGCGGCAAGCTGCCTATAGTGCCGTGGGCGTAAAAGTTTAATGTAAAAAGAAGAATGAATGCCGTTAGCTTTTTCATTGTACGATCTCTCCTTTAGGTCTAGGGGTTTGTTTTTCTAAAAATGTATCGCAGGACTGGAGAAAGTAAAAGGGAATATCCCCGGAGTATTGGGGTAGTCTCGACGTTTGGCAAAACTCCTCAAAAAAGCTCTTGACCCTCTTTCTCCAGTAGCATAAAAATTCTTCATTAACGCTCTCGCTTTGATGACTCAACCAGTTTCTTTCTTTTTTATTCTTCTCATGGGAAAAGTTCGTCAAACACGCTTGCGCCATCTTTTGGGCCAAATAAATGGAGACGGCACAGTTTTTCGTAACGCCTTTTAAAATCCCATCCTCTTCCCTTATGATTCCTTCTTCCAATAACTCCTCTAAGGCCTTGCGACCCTCTTCACCCATCTGTTCGATAATAAAGTCTTTGGCAAGATTTGAGGCCGAATAAGCACCCCAAAAGATTTTCATTTTCTCAAAGCTATTCAGATGTTTTTGGAGATCAACTTCAATGGTGGAATATTCAAAGAGGTGAGAAAATCTCCTCAAAAATGTTTCCTTATCGGAGGCAGAATCAAGAGCTGCGATATCTTTAATCCTTTCCGGTTCATAAACTTTAAGACCGATCAAGTTTTTTGAGAGAAGGACAACCTTTTCGTAGGAGATGCTTTTTAGCTTTCCGTTTCGTGCCTCCCGTAGAGTGGTTGGGGAAACCTTTGCCTTTTCTGCAATCTCTTGATTGGAAAGCTCACAGTCCTTATTCTTTTGGATAAAAAAAGAAATGATGTTTTGAGCGGCCTTCGTTAAAATTTCTTGTTCAACTAGTTTTTCCATAAGCACTCCTTTATCCGGACGCTAACACGAAACTTTGTTGGAGTAAACACCTAAACCCCTTAACAAATTTTCGTGAAGGATTTTATGTTTTCTTCAAGACTTATCTCAATTTAACTCACGATTTTTCGTGAAAACACAATTTTTAGTGGATTTCAAAATGTGTTTTTACGACGTTACAAGATTTCGGGTCACGAATTTTTGTTAATGATTTCAATGGCTTAGGGGTTGATTTTTTCTTTTTTCTTCTGTTAGCGTGGGGAAGTTCCCGGCGAATGAAAGATCAAAAGCGAAAAGGGAGTTTATGAAATTTTTACAAAAATTTCTTTTTAAAAAACAAAATAATCTTCAAAGACAAAAAAAGACGGGGAGTCGAAGAAGATTTTTCAAAATAGGCAAAGGATTTTTAATCGATACAAAAAGGATCAAAGAGAGGGGAAATAAAAAACAATGTCGCTTTAAGGACATCATCTAAAAAAGGAGCCTGTATGGAAAAAACAGTTAAACCGACCAAAACATTATCAGTCGATCATCTTAGGGAACTATCCACCGAGATGATCCAAAGGGATTTTGAGATTTTTATTTTTAGAAAAAAACTCTTCTGTGTCATGACTCCCGTAGAGTTTTACTCCAACGGGGATAATTTCGCCTCCGTTAAAAGAGTGATGGAACTGGCCTTCGGGACGCCGTTCAATCTCATTTCTTACCCTCTTAAAAAATCGATCCTCTGGTGCAACTTAGAGATTGCGAAAAACTTCCCCCATACAGGGGCCTGTATGGAAAAGGTAAAAAGGGACTCCACTGCCTGGGCCGATATTATCTTCTCCGTTTCCGGTATCGAACAAGATCAATCCAAAGTTTCAACATTTTTCAAGGGTTTTCATAAGGCCTTCCCCCATATCTTTGTGGATGGAATCAAAGCATCGGCCATGGCCTCTGTGGGGAGGGCATCTTGAAGCACTCTCTTTTTTGTATCACTTTTCTTATTTCCTGCAATTTTGAAAGGATTCAAGAGATTGGATCGAAAAAACCAATCGTTTCCAAAAGTATCGTCCAAAACTTT
>JAPONP010000073.1 GCA_026713835.1 Bacteriovoracales bacterium | reverse complement strand
TTTTCGATGAGTCACGACAAAGAGTTCTGAAAAGGGAAATGCTCTACGCACTTTTAAAAAGGGGGAGGAATCCTTTGAGCGGGAAATACCAATGCCGTCATAGATAAAAATAAAACTATAATCGACGCCCAAGTTTTCATCACTCAATTCCTCGTCCTCACAGAGGAGATCGAAATCGATCGGAGTGGGGAAAAATATTTTTTGAAGTTTCTTGAGAAAGCTCTGGCCCGTCTCTTTGGGGAAGTTGACCAACAAAATTTTTTCTTGCAATTCGGGTGGGTTCATATATAGGCCCTAAAACCCCATCAATTTTTTGTCTTGGTCTTCAATATTTTCCGTTAGAATGTCCTCATCGATACTTCCTATCGCTCTTCTTAGGGTTTCCATAATACGATCTAAGCGATTTTCCAACAAGTATTTATCTTCTTTGGCCTTTTTTTCTCCTTTAGATACGGTTTCAAAATCAAACTCCAATAAATCGATCTTTCTCTTTAACTCAAGTATGAGCTTATCTCGACTTTTGATCAGTCCTTCCGAGTCAATTTTTAATAGCTCTAATTGTCCTTCCAGTTCTTTTTCTCTCTCTCGGATTTTCTTTGTATCAAAACTCCTCAAGTTTCGGGCCATTTCCAGTTCTTGATGCAATTGCTTATTTTTCTCAAGTAAAATATCCTTTTTCTCCATGGCCAATTTTGCCTTATAGTTCAAATTGTCCAATTCTTTTTCATATTTCTTTTTTAAGAAAACGATTTCAATTTTGCCCTCATCAAATTCGGCCTGTAATCTATTGAGTTTAAACCTCAATTCATTGCTCCTCTTTTCTTCCTCAGAGAGTTTTTTTTGGAGCATCCCCCTATCCTCCTTTAAACTCTCAAGTGTGGCCTTGAGGTGAAGGAGATCATCATTATAATGGCGAGAGATATCTTCGCTATCTCTTTTCATTTGGGCCAAATCCATGTCGGGTTGTTCCAAAGTATCCGACAAGAAAGGAGGGGGTTCTTTTCCACCCTCTTTTTCTTGGGGCAAACCGCCCACTTCATCCTCCCCGCCTTGATTCAAAAGGATCTTATTTTCCCCGTCCTCTTGCGAATCTTCTGGGATCAGATCTTCTTGACCCTCGCTTCCCCCCCCTTGGGGTTCTCCGATATCAACGAGTGCGTCCTCATCCAAATCCCCATCGTCTTCCGGGACAAGCAAAGTGGTCTTTTCTTCTTTTTCTTCCACCTCCTCTAGTTCTTCCGAGTCGTCGTTCAATGAAAAAAGAGACGTATTCATGGACATATCCAATTCAGGAACTTCCTCTTTAAGAACAATAGATTCCTCATTCAAATACTTTTTGGCCTGGTCTTCTTCATCATACTCCGTCTCCGAAGAATCCTGGGCCTTGATCTCGCTCGACGTATAGATTTCAACCGTTCCCTCATCGTCTCGATCTTCTAAGGCCACCTCCTCTTTGAGACCTTCCACATTCAGAATTGAAGTCATCTCTATATTTTTTGCTTTAGAATTTTTTTCCGGTTTTGAATCTTGCCCCGAAGAAGAAAGGCCAAAAAGAACCTTGGTTTCATCCTCTCCCTCCGTAGAATCTCCCTCTTGAGGCGAAGAGTCTGAACCGCCCTGAGCTTTTTTGGCAAGGTCACCACAAAATGTCGCCTCCACATCTATGATATCCGTCCCTCCCTTGGTCATATCCACGGGATCGTCGGCCAACAATTGGGCATAATGCTTATCGGCCAATTCCAAAATCTTTTTGGCCTCATAAGGGCGTTTGAGAAAACCGTCAATGGGTATTTCTTCCCCCTGAAAACGTTTCATCTTTTGAGAGTCCGAAGAATCCGAAGACGAAATAAAAAAGGAACAATGGGAATATTCCTCTTTGAGTTCTCCAATCGTTTTTTGAATATCATGGGGGCCTTCGTCCCCATTGATAATCACGAGGGACATCTCCCTTTCTCCTAGAATATTTTCCAGCTCTTCTCGGCTTAAAACCGATAAATACTCAAAATCGCCCTTTAATTGGCGTAGTTTGGTCGTGACGGACTGAGAATCAGTGCACCAAAAAAGAACCTTCACGATCTTCCTCCCCTGGTAAGAAAGCCCCCATTTTAACTCATGATATCAAAACCTCCCCTTTCTCTCAAAAAAGGGAAAATCCTGCTTTAAAATATCCTAAAATGATTGGAAAAGACGACCGTTTCATATTACCATTTTCTAAAAATGGGCGTTCTAAGGATTTGTACACGATTATTCCTCTCGATTATAGCGACCATGACGGTGGATTCTATGGCCTTAGGGCCCGAGTCTTCCTTTCTCCCCTCAACCATTTTAAAAATAGACCCTCTCCTATCACATCACATTATCGTCGTGGAAAAATACGGGCACCGACTCTTTCTCTACGAAAATAAGGGCTCTCGTCCTTCCCTTATCAAATCCTATTCCGTTGCTACGGGAAAATTTTCCGGCAATAAGAACATTCAGGGGGATAAAAAGACCCCGGAAGGGCCCTATATCATAACGGATTTTCGCCCCTCCTCAAAGTTGATCGATCTCTACGGAAAAGAGGGCGAAATCTATGGGGCCGGGGCCTTTGTGCTCAACTACCCCAATCCTTTCGATCTCGCCGCTCAAAAAACGGGCAGCGGCATCTGGCTCCACGCCACTAACGATAACCGACGAATCTCTGCGGGAACCGACTCCAGGGGCTGCGTGGTCACAACCGACGAAGACCTTATAGACATCGCCCGCTTTGTGGAATTGGGAAAAACCCCTTTCATCATCACGGAAAACCACCACTTCTTACCGGAAAAGGAATGGATCAAAAGACGAAAAAAACTGGAAAACCTTTTAAACCGCTGGCTAAAGGCTTGGAAAGATGAAGACTTTTCCACCTATATTTCCTTTTACGATCCTCGGAGCAAGAACATCCAAAATGTCAGGGGAAGAAGGACTTATGCCCAATTTAGAAACTACAAGAGGGCCGTTTTCGCCTCTCCCGGAAAACCCCTGATTAAAATATCCAATATCTCAATCCTAAGAGAAAGAGACCATCTTATGATTAGATTCATTCAAAACTACCGATCAAAAAATATCTCCGACACGGGGAAAAAGACCCTCTATCTCAAACAAAATTCTTCCTACCAATGGAAAATCATTCACGAAACCTGGGCGAGCTTTAGGCCCTCCCACGGCCGGGTCACTTTTACTCCTTCCCAAAGGTTTTTTCTCCAGCAAGAACAAGTGAAAAAACAGGCGAAAAACTGATGCTTTTTAAGCGATCCGATAAAGTAACCCTCGTCATGT
>JAPONP010000072.1 GCA_026713835.1 Bacteriovoracales bacterium | reverse complement strand
TCTCCCAACTGAGCTAACCGACCGTTGAGTTAAAAATTCAATAAAATCAAGTAGCCACAGATCAAAAATCCCGTCGCCTCTCTTCTCTAATTTGAAGGATGGCACCAAAGTGGCACATCTTTC
This sequence comes from Bacteriovoracales bacterium, assembly GCA_026713835.1. Lineage (GTDB taxonomy): Bacteria > Bdellovibrionota > Bacteriovoracia > Bacteriovoracales > Bacteriovoracaceae > JAPONP01. The sequence goes on along the minus strand of JAPONP010000072.1, from coordinate 3,005 downwards.
AATGACCCCTATCTTTTTTGCTGTCATTGCTGCGATATTTAAATTTGTCCACGGAGCGTTGCTTCTTTTGGACTCAAAGGCGGCGCAGGTTTATTTTTTCCAATGCCGCTCACATTGCAGCACTTCTTTTTGCGCCGTTTTGTTCACGTTGCTTTGCATTGTTAGCGTTCAAAAAAACATGGGTCATTAAAAGGTGACACATAGATGACACAACATCAAGTGTCATTATGTCATTTCGGTATCTCTTTTTCCTATTCACTCAAGCCCGTACCCCCGATCTCCAAAAGGCCCTTTTTCAATCCATATTGGAGTTGCACTAGGAAGTTGAATTCAGCTGTCCACGTCGCATGGTCAATCCGGTTTTGAAAACTTCGGCGAGGGCATACTGCCGCCCCGGAACCCCGGGCCCCCCTTATTGAAGCCTGTCATTTTTACACGGTTGCTAAATTGGTTGGCCGATTAAGATTTTTTCGACTATAACCTTTTACTTTTAAATGCTATTTCCCACCCTCTAAGTTAAGGAGTCAAAAATGGTTCGTTTTTTAGCTTTTCTTCAACTGGTTGTTCTTCCCTGTGCCTTCGCTGAAGGTTGGTACATCTCAGCGGGAATGGAGCCTCCGATTCGCTTCCATAATGGCGTCGAGCAAAATTTTAATGTGACCGCTTCGCCCCGTGGAGACCGGGGAGGGTATTCTGCGTTGGATAATAATCGACCGGGTTATCACTTGGCCGTGGGAAAGCAGATGGGAAATTTTCGAGTTGAGGGGCGAGTCTTTTGGATCGCTTACGATATCAATACGGTGGAATACACCTATACAGACCCTAAAAAGATATTGGTTCAAGACTTGAATGGCTACGTCGATCTTACCGGAGAAACGGAACTCAGAGGATTAGAATTGAATATCTATTATGATTTTATCAATAAAACCAAGTGGGTTCCCTATATCGGAGTCGGTCTAGGGGAAGCGGATATGGAGAACAGTCTCGAGGGAGTTGCCATAACGGAAGAGCATCTTTCTTTTGCCTATCAGTACAAACAGACCACATTCCATATTCGTGGGGGCGTCGCCTATGAACTCTCTCCTCGAGCGAAATTAGACTTAGGTTATACTCTGCGCAGATTGGGAGATGACCAGGTTTTCCAAGAAGCCGATGAGAACTCGAGACTAGAATTTGAGGGCCATGACAATTCGTATCTTTCCCTCGGTATTAGATTTAGGGTAGGCGGTCGCCGCCAATAGCGAGACTTTGGGGATATTTTGAGCGGTTTCGGTAAAAGGGCCCTCGTCAATCGAGGCGTTTTTCTGCTATTTTGAATCCGAAGCAATCGGAAGATCAAAACCAAAAACCGCAACGGAGACCCCTATGCCCTCCACTCCCCCTCCCCCCCTCAAGGAATTGGCCCCCCACTATATCCGCATTGAGGAAGGGGATAGGAAGGCCATGCTGACCGACTTAGGCCTTGACCGCCTAGACGACGTCTTTTCCCATATCGATGACTCCCTCCAATTTTCCAAGGCCCCGGACATAGGCCCCGAACTCTCCTATCGAGAGGTGATGAACACCATGGAGGAGATCGCCTCCCAAAACTGCCCTAGGCCCTCTTTCATAGGAGACGGGCTCAAATCCTATAGCATCCCGGGTATCTGTGCCAAAGTGGCCGAAATCCGAGGCCTTTCCACGGCCTATACCCCCTACCAGCCGGAACGCTCCCAGGGAACCCTTATGAGTTTGTGGATCTATGCCAGTGCCCTCTCCAAACTCACGGGCCTTGAAGCCGTCAATGCCTCCCTCTACGATCGGGCCACCTGCCTCTTTGAGGCCATCGCCACGGCCAAGAGGATGGGGCAAGGAGAGGGGCCGGCCCTGATCTGTGGGCCCCTCTATCCCGGCGACCGGGAGGTCTTGACCACCTTGGCCCAAGAGACCTCCTTGAGCTTCGTCTTTCTCCCCCATGACGGACGCACGGGACGATGCGGGCCCAAGGCCTTCGAAAAACTCCTGATCCAAGAAAAACCTTTTGCCGTGGTCTTTTCCCAAGTCAATGCCCTTGGGATTTTGGAGGACGTGGATGTTCTCACCGATCTCACCCATAAAGCCAAGGCCCTCGCCTTGGCCCTGATCGACCCGGTTCACCTGTGTTCCCGCGGACTCAAACCCCCCAGCGAATTTGGCCAGGAGGGGGCCGATATCATCGTGGCCGAAGGGCAACACCTGTGCCTGGCCCCCAATTTTGGAGGCCCGGGCCTTGGGGTCTTTGGGATGAGGTTTCCGGGAAGACAAAAGGGGGCCATCCGAAGCGCTCCCGGACGCCTGGTGGGAGAGGGAAAGGATCGGCGGGGACGCCCCTGCAAAAGCATCGTCCTTTCCACCAGGGAACAACATATCAGAAGGGAGAAGGCCACCAGCAATATCTGTTCCAACCAGTCCTTCGTGGCCACCATGGCCGGTGCGGCCCTTTTGGCCAAGGGAGATGAGGGGCTGAACGATTCTCTCACCCTCTCCCGCACCAGGGCCCTTGAAGCCTTTGAGCGGCTGGGCCGACTCGAAGGACTTTCTCCCACCTACCCGGAATCTCCCTTTTGGAATGAATGGGTTTTGGATCTGGGGCGAGACTGTGATGAGGTCATCGAAAAGGCGAGGCTTCAAGGCCTTCATCTCGGAGTCAACGTCTCAAAGAGGGTGGGCGACGGACGCAACCACCACCTCATGGTCTTTTTTAACGACATTCAAACGCAAGAGGATATGACAGCCTTCTTTCAATTTTTTGAAACCCATTTCGATTCGTCCCCTTCGGAGCGTTCGGGACATTCGGGGCCCAAGGCCTGGCCCATCCCCAAAAATCTCTTGCGCAAAGGTTCCGTAGAACTTCCCCGCTACGGGGAAGAGAAACTTTTGGATTACTACCAAAAACTCGGAGAGCAAAACGTAAGCCCCGATCAAGCCGTCTATCCACTGGGCTCTTGTACCATGAAATACAATCCCCTTTTAAACGACTATGCGGC
>JAPONP010000071.1 GCA_026713835.1 Bacteriovoracales bacterium | reverse complement strand
GAGAGCAACGGATTTGCCATGGACATTGCAACGATTATTGGTATCGTTCTCGTTTTGGTCGCTATTATCGGGGCCATTTTGGCCGGTGGTGATTTGGTGATCTTTATCGATGTGCCGTCCCTTCTGGTCGTGGGTCTAGGAGTGATCGGGGGAACCTTTATCAAATGGCCTATCGATACGGTTAAATCCCTCTTCACCTATGCGAGTAAGACTTTATTTATCGTTTCCGCAGATCCCAAGCAGGTCATCGATGAGATTGGAAACCTCGCGGAGACGGCCAGGAGAGAGTCGGTCTTTGCCTTGGAAAAAGTGCCCATCGAAGATCCCTTTCTCAAAAAGGCCATGACTTTGGCCGCAGACAATCGTCCCCCGGAGGTGATTCAGGCCATTATGCAATTGGAAATGGAGGCCATGGAGCAAAGACATAAAAGGGGGCGAGAGGTTTTGGATGGAATAGGTCAAGATGGGCCTGCCTTTGGGATGATTGGAACCCTTATCGGTCTCGTTATCATGCTTCAAAATCTTTCGGATCCTTCCTCTATTGGACCGGCCATGGCCGTGGCCCTCTTGACCACGTTCTATGGTGCGGTGATGGCCAACGCTTTTGCCCTTCCCATGGGCAATAAACTTGGCGTTCACTCTATGAGAGAGCAAATCAAAATGAATATGATTCTGGCGGGGACGTTGGGCATCGTGGCCGGCGAAAATCCTCGCTTTATCAAGGAAAAACTCAATTCCTTTTTGCCCCTTAGTCAACGGGATAGTGAGGATGAGGAGTGACAAAAGACAAGGGAGTTTAAGGAGAAGGAGAGTGGTGTGGCCGAAGAGGATAAGGCGACGAATGAGGAGAGCGAGGGAACGGAAGAGGCGCAGGAGGAGCATAAATGTGAGGAATGTGCTCCCGGTCTGCCCGCCTGGATGGCCACTTTTTCGGATCTTGTCACCCTTCTTTTGACATTCTTTGTTCTCCTTCTTTCTTTTGCCAAAACGGAGACGGCCAAATACGAGTCGGCCCTGGGTTCTATTCGCAATGCTTTTGGAGGAAATAATTTTAAGCAAGGAGAAGTTTTTCAATTGGGCAAATCCCCGGATAATCAACCCACCTTATTGGAGACCCCAAACCCCATTAGCCCCTTCCCTATCGATTTTTTAACCGTCGAAGGATTTCTTGATAAGCATGAGGTGAATCGGGAAAGTGCCGAAGAACTGGCGGAAATCAAAGAAAGTCTTCTCGAATTTCAGTTGGCCGACAACTCCGATATCTATGAAATGCCCGAAGGGGTGAAAACTCATATTCGAGATAAGATCTATTTTGAAAAGGGCTCCACGGAATTTTCCGGTATCAATGTGGAGGTTTTTAAAAATCTCGTCAAGATCATGCGAACCGGAAAATGGTCTTTATTCGTTCAAGGTCACTCTGAGCGAGGAGAAAAAAGTCAGAGCGGAAGATCGGATGCTTTCGGGCTGTCGGCCTCAAGGGTTCGGAAGGTCATCGATGCTCTCGTCGAAAGAGGCGTTCACCCCAAAAAGATCACCGGTGTTTTTTATGGAGATTCAAGACCCAATAAGGGAGATCGTGACGAAGCTCCGGCCCATCTCAATAGGCGAGTTGATTTTATTCTTAGAAAGATCGACTTGAATGAGCGCGGGCATAGGGTGGATGCGAGAAGGCCTTAAGGGTTATGGATTGTCCTCACGAGGCGAAACCCTATGCTGGAAAGTTTGTTTCCGTGAAAGTTGCTAGCGCGATGTGCGGAACGCAAGGATTGTGCATCGCTCACCCAGCTACCTCCACGAATAACCCGGTAAGATAAGAGGTCGTGATTCTTCGGTGGGTGTACGGGATTTTTCCCCTCGGGGCCTTTCACCCATTCCCTCTTGTCCCAACCCCATTCCCACACGTTGCCGATGACATCGTAAAACCTTTTTCCGTCTATAATGAGAGGAAGGCGATCCCCCACCGGGTGGGTGGTTACCTTGGAATTGCCATAAAACCAGGCATACTTTTCGAGTTCGTTCTCGTCGTTTCCAAAGTGGTATTTCCCCTTCGCCGTCCCCCCGGCACGTTGGATGTACTCTTGTTCCGCATCTGTCGGAAGCCTAAAACCTTCCGCCAGGTAGATATCTCCTCCCGGAGCATTGACGGAAACCTCGCGCACCACGCTTAAATCGTAGGCAGGTTTGAGCCCGCGACTTTTAGAAAGTCGATTGGCAAACTCAAGGGCTTCCCACCAACTCACTTGTTCCACGGGGTTATCCGGGCGCATGGTGATGACCTTGCCGTTTATTTCCAAAGTTTGGGACCCCTCCCCGCCGGCAAAACGGGAGGGGTTCTTCCCCATAAATTCCGCCCATTGCTTTTGGGTCACGGGGTGGGACATGACTTCAATATCGTGGGTGAGTTCCACATCCGTTTTCTTATCCCCCTCTCCCATCTTAAACTTGCCGCCTTTTACGGGACGAAACTCGATTCTTTGATGGATGTCTCGGGTTTCCTCTCTTGCTTCGGTTCTTTCCACCCGAATCCGCTTTCTTTTTTTCAAAGCGTCCCTCG
>JAPONP010000070.1 GCA_026713835.1 Bacteriovoracales bacterium | reverse complement strand
TTTTAAAGGCCGACGGATTCTCTCGGTTGGGCTTCCATTCAATTCAAAAAATTAAATAAATTAAACAAAATAGGCGATAAGGGGACGATGAAGATTTATCTTTTCTCCCTTTTGGTTGGGCCTTTATTCTTTTCTTTTTCTCCCTCCCTTAAAGCGGAGGATTTACTCCCTCGCTACGAGGCGATCACCCCCTTTCATCTCCATTGGCAAAGCTATAGGCCCGTGGAAGCGGAAGGCTGTGAGAAAAACAGCGAAGATCCGTGTTTGGATATCGAGCTTCAAGACAATAGAGAGCAATTTGAGGCCTTGCTCAAGGGAACGGAAAATCGATACGACGAAAACGACCCCAAGTTTTTGGCCACTCCTTTGGGCAGACAGTACCAATCCCTTAAAAACTTTATGCACGTCCAAGATAGTTTTGGCTCCTGTGTTGAGGAGGCGGCCTTAGGCACGAAGGGAAATTTGAGCGAGTCCTTGGATCTCATTTTGGGGAATGCCGCCAATACCCCCTGTCCCTCTTGGGGGGCAACGGCTCCTTTGGATAAGGGGCTTTCCCATTTGGTCAAAGATGTCCAAGAGATCGTAGAAGAGCAGTTGGAAAAGGATTTGATTTCCGATTCCCTTGAGAGGAGTTTTTTGGCCAATGGAACCTTTGCCCAAATGTTTGGGAGACGAAAGGATTTCTCGGCCGAGCTATGTCGGGGAAGTCTCAAAAAAAAGGAAGCGACTCTTTGGGGGTTTGAGATAGTGAGTTCCGAAGGAGACGTTTGTGACGATAAGGACAAGGCCTTGCTCAAAAACCTTCAACGATCTGTGCCCATACCCCAAGCCAAACGGGTCGGCCCGGAAGAGGTCAAGCGGGATCTCAACGCCAAAATCGAAGAGATGAATCTCGTCCTTCAAAAATACAATGAAGACAAGAAGGCCTTGAAAAAGAAGTGGGAGGAGGAGGACGAGAGGTCGAGAATGCACCCCATGTTTTTAAGCCTGAGGCGTTTTTCCCGGAAAAAAGAGCTTATGCGGATGAAAAAGTTGGCCTTGGAAAACTTATGGGGGGGGGCGTCAAGCCCAATCGAGCAACTCCTCAAAATGGATGCGGTGAAAAAGGCAGCCGGTATCGATCAACTGGAAAAAATGCGCCTCAAGGGGATGGGATTTGGGGGGGCAGAGCTTAAGGTTCTCAAAAATGAAGATGATTTTCCCATGCTCTCTCCCATCAAAAAAGATGACGCTGCGGCGGCCATGGAGGAGGTTCTTTCCCGAACGAAAGGGCAAGTGCAGGATTTATTGAAAAGGCAAAAAGACGATACGGTTCGGGGAAGACGAAAAAATATCGCCCACTTGATGATAAGTAACCCCCTGTCGGCGGGATACGTCCTTAGAAATAACCCCCAATACGCGGATCGTTTTTGTTCCGTTGCTCAAAATTTTACCAAAGGTGAAAGAAACCGCACGGCCCTGCGCGTGGGAAGCTATGTGGTTTTGGGAACGGGAATCGTGGTGGGGACCGTGGCCAGTTTCGGAGGAGCGCTTCCCCTGACGGCGGTGGGGCTCGGATTGGCCGCCGGTGCGGGGATGACCGTGGCCGAAGCGAGTTTCCACCAAAACGATGCCAAAAGACATCGCGAGCTTCAGGCCGCCACCCTCAATGCCTATCTTCAGAGTGTGGGAAATGAGCAAAGTTTTGAGCAGGTGAGAGAGAATTGGCAGAAGGCCTTGGAGGCCGATGCCTATGCGAGAGCGGCCTGGAAGTTTGGACTCCTCGATCTCATAGGGGTGAGACCTGCGGTCAAGGGGGCCCAATTTGTACGAATGGCCAAAAATCTCAAGGGAGTCGATGTCGCACTCAAGCAAAACCGAAGGCTCATCAATCTCATTTCCAAAAGAAATGATTACGCCAAGGCCATGAAGGCGTTATTTGAGAATAACCCGAAGGAAAAGGTGGGGGATTTAATCAATTTTATGGCCAAACTTGAACCGGATAAACAAAAGGAAGTCTTGAAGGCTTTGCCGCAAATATCGAACGGCGCTATGATGGGGGATTTGCCCGGGTTTGAAAGGGTCAGGGCCGTACTCAATAATAGCGAGTTAGACGAGTTGAAAGGAGTCGTCTCCATTAAACCCCAAAACAGGGCCCGGATCATGGGCGATGGGTTGTATTTCCCATTGCTCAAAGATTTGTCCCCGGAAGAGCAAGATGTGGTCATTGAGGCCGTTATAAGCATGGAGCTTAAGGGGAAAAATCAAAATCAAATTCTCGATCGATTGCAAAAGGCCATGGGGCAATGCAGTCTTTAAATGCAGGTGCTTTTTTTTCCATTCTTTTTTTCTGGGCCCTTACGGGCCATAGTGCCGGGGGCCTCGATTGTTTAAAGCAAAAACTTTCCTCCGAAATCGGTTTTGTGGATGCGGTTTTTTCCAAGGTCGATTCCAAGACGGATTTTGAGGATCTCTCTCGTCTTTATGGTCAAATGGGAGAGGCCATCCTTTTAAAAAAGAGCAAGAATATCGAATCCAGAAATCTCATCAATGAGCCGGATTGGAAGAAGGCCTCTCTCAAGCTCAAACTCAATGCCTGGAGTTATTACGGGGAAACGACCTTTAACGATTGGTTTGACGGACTTAAATTTATTCACTCTTTGCCGAAGAATCAAAAAGTAAACGGGCCGTTACTAAGAGAGATTCACCGCATAAGCTCTCGCAATCTCAAATTTCATGGTTTTGAAGGAAGAAGAATTAGAGAGCGTTTTCGGACGGGGAAGATTTCTCAAGATGAATTTAAAAGATTATTGGACAAGGCCTTTAAAAAAAATGAGGAGGTGGCCGGTATCCCCCATAGCTCTCTTATCGGACGCTATCGAAGTGACCTTATCGATCAGATCGAGCATCGAGGGTCGAGTTTTTTAGAGAATGGATCGAGGTATTTTACAAAGTATGAATTGGATCAGATAAGAAAAAATAAATATATGAGAGTCGATGAAAAAACCATCAAGAAGGTGAGGGGTGACATTTATCAAGGTTCGGCCTATTACCTCGATGTGGGAAAAGTCGGCGAAGCCGTCGAGAATATCTTGCAAAATACGGAAAAGAAATTGCAGGCCGCCAAGAGTTTGCGGGAGGTTTTGGAAACCGTGATTGTGATGGAAAAAGATCTCATCAGTGTTCATCCTTTCCTCGACGGCAACGGAAGAAGTATTCGGCTTTTGGGAGACTATCTATTGATGAGAAAAGGGCTTCCACCCCGCCTCTATCCCAATGAGAACGATTTGACCATGAGTCTTGAAGAGGCCGTCAATTTTAATCTCAGAGGAATGAGAACCTATATCGAGCAATATCAACGAGAGTTTAGGGCCTATCTGAAAGAAAATTGAAGGGATACCCCATGCGGATTTTTATCTTTATTTTCCTTTCTCTCGTAGGCCCAAATGCTTTTGGCCAAACCGATGAAGAAAAGAGAAAGATCATCGAAAGTGTCGCCAAAAGCTTCGACGGCAAAAAAATCTTTTACAGGTGGCAGTCAAAGAAAGCCGGAGATAATTTATTGGCCGCAGGGGAATTTACCGATGAACTTTACGATTATTTTATGGGAATGGATCTCAATGCCGATCACTTTGCAGCCGGACAGGGTCTTTATGTTTCCGACAACCCCTACGATTCGGCCATATTTATTAGAGGAAATGATAAAGGGTCGCTCATCCAAGTGGAAGTCGATGAAAAGTTAAAATACATCTCTCTAAGTGACCCGGAGACTCTGGCCGTCTTCGATAAATTTCAAATTGATCGGGGCGATATCACTCGCCTTAAATCTCGAATAGCGGTTAAATACCATGACACATGGTGGGTTATCAAGGGACAAGAGGGTGTTCGATTTACACCGTTTACGGTGAAACATTTGAAGGCCCATGAGATCCTTAAGGCTTATGCCATGTTGGCCCAGGAGTCCCCTAAAGGAGAGAAGATTTTTAAAGACTCACTGGATATGGAGTTTTCAAAAAAGCCCTTCGATCAGGCCCGTTTTGAAAAGCTCCAAGAGGAGGTCTTGGATATTCTCCGATTGGATAAAGATCTTCATGCTCATCTTACAAGGGATAGTTGGATATTCAAAATATTATCCCAAATCGACTCCCAAGACATCGATCCTCACCAACTTGCAAGAGCTATCGTCGTCACAGGATTTGAAGATATTTTAAAGAGTGATCTGAGCGATGGGCAGGTGAAGAGGATCGCCGATTTTTCTATCGGAAGAATCAGAAAAAAACGTCTCTATGACAAACAGGCTTTTGATAAAAGATTTAAAAATATTCAAACGGTAGATGGGTTTTTAACCAAGATGAAAATGGACCGTGTTGATTGGAGTATCCCGGAAAAACTTTCAACCCTTATGAGAGATAATCTCATGGATTCATTTTTGCGCTTGAATCCATCCCTAACGCAGATAGAGGAGGCGGGAAGGATCATAGGGGATCCAGACAAGTTTAAGATAAGACTCGTCGAAAGGGAACTTAAAAAGGCCAAGCGAGCGGAGGATTTTTTAGCTTTTTTGGAGTCGTATTTGAAAGCTCAAAGTCCTAAGAAGAGTCTCGCCTTCTTTGGTAAAGGGATGGTTGATCTCTTCTTGGATCTTGATCCCTCCGAGCAGCAAATGAAACATTTGGAAAAGGCCACGGGAACTTTTGTCGATGTTCAAAGGAGGTCTTTTGAAAGAAAGCTTGCAAGAGCGAAGAGTGTGGATGAATTTCTCTCCACTCTCAAAAGCAATATAGGTTCTTCTGTAGAGTATATATCAGCACATAATGTGAAGCAAATTATGACGATGAACCCAAGCGACAAACAGTACGAAAAATTGGTAAAAATTGTACTCAAAGGCCATAATGGACATATAGTTTCCGGTATAAGATTGCTTGAAAGGGTCGAGCGTCTCGATCGATTTCTCCTCATTCTCTCGAGTATGTCATCCTGGCAAAAAAAACTCATTGCTTCTGATGATGTGTTTACTAGAGATAAGGGGCTTGTCAGGGCAAAAGCAAACGCATTTGCCGAGGCACCCCTTTCTCCCCGACAAAAACTAGCACTTCAAAGAGAATTAAGGCGCTTTGGTATCGATATCAAACTCAAGGGTATGCCAAAGATCAAATCTCTAGGAGGAATGATCCGATGCCTTAAAAAGAATTTACGGGCCTTGCCATAGGAAAAGGTATTTTATGCGGATTTTTATCTTTATTTTCCTTTCTCTCGTAGGCTCAAATGCTTTTGGCCAAACCGATGAAGAAAAGAGAAAGATCATCGAAAGTGTTGCCAAAGGCTTTGACGGCAAAAAAATCTTTTACAGGTGGCAGTCAAAGAAAGCCGGAGATAATTTGTTGGCCCAAGGGGAATTTACCGATAAACTTTACGATTATTTTATGGGAATGGAGATTGATCGTCAGCACTTTCAAGCGGGCCATGGGGTTTACGTTTCCGAAAATCCGTATGATTCATCCTCTTTTATAAGAGGAGATGATGAGGGATCGCTCATTCAAGTGGAGGTCGATAAAGACGCAAAATATATCGATCTTGAGGATCATAAGACTCGGCGTCTTCTTAGAAAACACAAGATAACAGACAGGGATGTTTATAGACTCAACCCAAGGGTGGCCGTTAAATACGGCTCAACATGGTGGGCCATCAAGGGGAAGGAGGGGGTTCGTTTTAGGCCTTTTACCACAAAAGGTTTGAGTCCCAAGGATGTCACCAACATTTTTTTTCGCCTCTCTAGAAACGATAAGGCCATGAACATTTTTAAAGACTCCTTGGGTCTTGACCCCCTATCTTCGGCCAATCCCAAGCGGGTTCAAAAACTTAAAGAAGACATTTTGGGCGTTTTGGGATTTCATCAGAACTCCTCTTTGGACCTCATAGATGATTGGATCCCGGAAGTGTTTTTAGATCGTCGCTTTGGCGGGGCATTGGATCGTGAGGTTCTGGAAAAGATGGCCAAAATTGTCGCCAACGAAAAGCTTCACAGACTATTAAATCTTAATTTAACGAATGAACAGAGCAAAAGGGTCATGGGTTTTTTGGACACTTCCTATCAAAGGGGAAAACTCGTGACAAAAAAACTTGAGCGCACAAAAAGTGCGGAAGAGTTTTTATCCTGGATGGAATTTGTTTTTGAAGGTCAAAAGGATATCGAGATGGAATGGGGCATCACCCAAGGAGCGGTTCGGTCGTTTTTGAAACTAAACCCCTCTAAGGAGGAGATGAAAAGGCTCGAAAAACTTGCCGGAGGATATAGCCTTAAGGAGGTTTTTCTCGAGCATAAACTTATGGGGGCAAAGAATATAGAGGAGTTTTTCTCTTTCCTCAAAAAACCTTTTTACAATCTCGATCTTTCCGGTGATCTTCGCTCCATACGGGGCCATGTTCTTTCGATTCCGGAAGTTCTCGATGGCTTTTTGGCCTTGAATCCGAACTATCAAGACATCACAAAACTTTTGGGTCTTGCCGGATCATCGGTACGTCACTCTATTGCTGCTTCCCTCCTGCTCCTGAGCGATGATATAGAGCAATTTCTCTTTATCCTCTCAAAGATTCCAAAAAAAGAGAGAAAAATAATGGTTGAGTCTCAAAAGTCTAGAGATATCATTAAAGAGAGGGTCAAGGAATTGATCCCAAAAGAGCGATTGGCCGATTTTAGCTTTGAGAAAAGGGCAGAGTTGCAAAGTGCATTAGGGCCTTTCGGTATCGATTTATGGCCTGGAAGTCAACAGTCTGGGCCCGTTCGCAAACCTTTGGGGAAAATGTTGAACTGCCTCAAAAAGAATTTGCGGGCCTTGCGATAGGAAAAGGTATTTTATGAAGATTTTTATCTTTATTCTCCTCTCTCTTTTTTGTAAGGCTTCGCTCGCCCTCTCGGCAAGCGATCAAAAGAAAAGGGAGATCATAGAAAGTCTGGCCGAAGGGTTTGACGGCAAAAAAATCTTTTATAGGTGGCAGTCTAAGCAAAGTGGAGATAATTTGTTGGCCCAAGGAGAGTTTACGGACGGACTCTATAAGTATTTTATGGGGATGGAGATTGACATATTGACATCCGCAGCAGGTCATGGGGTTTACGTTTCCGAAAACCCTTATGATTCGGCGATATTTCTTCCGGTAAAAGATGAGGGGTCTCTCATTCAAGTCGAAGTCGATCGAAAAGGGAGCTATATCGATCTCGAAGATTCTAGGACTAGGCGTCTTTTAAAAAAACATAAGATAACGGACAAGGACGTTTTTAGGCTTAACCCCAGGGTGGCCGTTAAGTACACTTCCACATGGTGGGCCCTCAAGGGACAGGAGGGAGTTCGCTTTAGACCCTTTACGGGAAGGGGCCTTGGCACCCAGGGTATTCTCAATGCTTATACCGTGTTGGCGGGGGAGGATGACCAGGCCATGAAGGTCTTTAAGGACTCATTGGATCGTAATAGGTCATTTTCGGCAAATCCGGTGGAGATCCAAGAGCTCAAAAAAGAGGCCTTGGCCCTTTTGGGTTTGGATAAGGATTTGTCCCAAAATCTCATCGATGATTGGATCGTAAGAGTGATCGCCTCCGATAGTCATTTCGCCCCACGGGCCCCTTCCCGTCTGGCCAAAATGGTCTTAAAAACAGAGTGGAATAAGATATTAAAGCTCAATTTGACATACGGGCAGGAAAAGAGGCTTTTGAGCTTTCTAAAAAATGATACGACTCGTCGCTTGGAACTCATCGAAGAGAGACTCTTGCGTACGAGAGACCCGGGGGAGTTTTTATCTTGGCTGGAGTTCGTCTTTAAGGGCCGAAAGGCCGGCGACATTCGGTGGCTTATTACGAATAAGACCCTTCAATTATTTTTGAGATTGAATCCGTCTCCATCGCAGATGGAAAGGGCCCAAAAAATGATAGGAGGGGATAGGATAAAGAGGGTCTTTCTTGAACACAAACTCGTGAGCGCAAAGAGCAGTGATGAGTTTTTATCTCTTGCCAAAAAACCCATTTTCCCTTTTGACCGTTTTTCTAATCATTCGCTCATTTTAGGGGATGTTATTCCGGGGGTAAAAGTTCTCGATGCCTTTTTGGCCTTGAATCCAAATGACAAACAGATCGAAAAACTGCTGAGACTCGTACCGTCGGATCACGCCGACATTATCGTTTATCTCGTGGAAAAAACTCACAGGGTGGGGCCATTTGTTTCCCTTCTCACTGCACTTTCAAAAACGGACAAGGGAAGAATCACGGAATCCCGTATCCTGAGCAATTCACTTAGAAATAAGGCCAGAAAGCTGGCCCGAGTCGAATCACCTTCTCTGTCTTCTCGGCGAAAGGCCATCCTCCAAAGGGCCCTGGAACCTTTTCATATAGATTTGTGGCCTGGAGAAAAACCGCCCGGGCCCCTTTTCCAATCTTCAACAAAGATGTTGAATTGTCTCAAAAAGAATTTATGGGCCTTTCCGTAGGAATTTAAAAGCCTGAGTGAATCATTTAACAAGGGTATTTTTTGCCTTCTTTCCCCCTTTTCTCCCTATTTTTAGTACAATGGGGAAAGCATCTAATGTTTATTTAGGAGAAATAATCATGTTAAAAGTACTCGGCCCCTGCCTTCTCTTTGTCTTTTCACAAATTTGCTTTGCGAGTTGGAACTTGCATAAGAAATACGATGATGTCTCGATCTATAAATCAAAAAAGGGGACGAGACTTACCGTGAGATCAAGTGCTAGCGAATCGAGAGGCGAAAAATTCACCAAGGATTTGCTCAAGAAATTGAAAAAGGACAAGGAAAAAATGCTCGCTATGATTGGGGTGGAGGATTGGAAAATAAGTAAGACGAATTTGAAGACGACGGATGGTGTGACGAGCGTTCGATTGGCCGGTTCCTATATGGACAAAACTCAAAAGATTGTCCATTTTGTGGAATATCATTATTACTCAAATGATAAAAAACTTCAGCTTTTGCTGACCAATAGGAGCAAGGGTCTCGTCGAGAGAGATTCAAAACCATCAAATATCAAGAGGTTTAGAAATGAACATAGTATTTAGTCTTTTTCTTTTACTTTCTCTGGGCGTTCATAACGCTCACGCAGAATTTGTGGGAAGTGGCGATTCAAAAGTCGAGGAGAGCTGTGTGGGAGAGAACTGTGGCCCGGAATCGGCACCCCATTTGCCCTTTTTAACTTTAATCAGTTCCGAATTCCTTTGTGAATTGAACTATCCCTCTTCAAATATCTGTCAATCGGTGGATCAAAAGGATTTACTCGATTGTCAAAACCTTGGAAAGCCTGCGCAACTCGATGTGATTGATTTTCTCGCCGGATGTGGGGCGGGATTTTTAAAATCGGCCAAAGATTTCCTCCTCTTTATATGGAGTGCCTTGAAATGGGTTTGGGAAAGTGCCACGAACCCTATGGAAACCGGTCAAGAGACCTCGGAGTATATAGAATCCGTTAAACTCTATCTCACAAATGAATACGATAAGGCCTACGAGAGGGCCAAAGGGCCCGGACCTCTTCGCCGAGTCAAAGCGGCTTCGGGAGTGGGTGGGGGCATCGCTAAGATGCTTTACGATAAGATTGCAAGTTTTCTCGCCCAAGAGTTTAAGGATTTTGGCTGTCTCAATGGGAAGGCGAGAAATAGAGCGATTTGTGGAGTGGTGGGAGATTTTACCATTCCCCCGGTGGCCGCTCTTGGGCTCTTGAAAAAAACGCGATATATAAGGCTGAGCAAAAAACTCAATAGCTCCATAGAAAAGCTCACTCCCAAACAGATCAAGGCCTTGAGTCCCAAACAGATCAAAGGTTTAACTCCAAACCAAATCAAAGGGCTGAGTCCGGCTCAAATCAAGGCCTTGGATCTGGATCAGTTGGCCCTTTTCAATCCCGCTCAATTGAGGGCCTTGAATGCAAATCAAATCAGGGCCTTAACCTCGCCGCAACTTCTGCGTTTGAGTCCGGATCAGGTCGGGGCTTTAAGAATCGGGGCCTTGGAGTCAAAGCAAATTACGCAACTCTTTTCAAAAGTAGAGAACGTGAAGGCCTTGAAGTCGGGTCAACTCAAAGGCATGAGTACGGATCAACTGACGGCTTTGAGACATACGGGAAATGGGAAACATTTGAACTATGATCAAATTGTGGGCCTGAGTGATGCGA
The DNA here is from genome assembly GCA_026713835.1 of Bacteriovoracales bacterium. GTDB lineage: Bacteria > Bdellovibrionota > Bacteriovoracia > Bacteriovoracales > Bacteriovoracaceae > JAPONP01. The sequence goes on along the minus strand of JAPONP010000070.1, from coordinate 11,375 downwards.
AACGACGGGCCTTGTCCGATCCGAGACGCCTTCGCTCTATTGAAAGAGGCGGTACGGGTTGGGCCGACGACGTGGACAAACTCAATGCGGCTGAACTGACGTTCGTCAAACCGGAACAAATTCGACAGTTGACTTCCCTTGAAAAAGTAGGGGATCAGATCAAGGCCCTCAGTCCCGAGCAGATGAAGGCCTTGAGTTGGGATCAACTGCGATCCTTAAGCAAGGGACAGATCACGGCCCTTTCCGACAATCAATTGAGGGCCTTGACGGATGTTCAAATCGGGACGATTCTAAAGGTTCACCCCAACGGCAAGCTCCTTCTCGATCGAGTGGGCAAGGCCGTCCAAAAGAGAACGTCTTTTACGGTGGCCCAAACGAGGGCGCTCACTCCGGAGCAGTTGGTTCGTTTGGCTCCGGATCAAGTGGCCGGTCTTAAAATCACGGCCTTAAATCCAAAACAAATGTCAACTCTCTTTTCAAAGGCAGACAATGTGAAGGCCTTGAAACCCAATCAACTTCGAGGTCTGAACCGCTCTCAATTGGAGGCCCTTCAAAATGCCGGCAAGGCCAACGATTTGTCCTATGGTCAAATCAAGGGGCTGAGTTCTGCGCAGAGACAGGCCCTGGCCGATCCCAAGCGCTTGGCCTCCATTCAAGACAATACATTTTCAGCCGCTCAGGCCAGAAAATTTAGCGACGCCGAGCTTTCCCTCCTCAAGCCTGAACAAATTCCCAAATTGGTTCCCATACGCAAGATGGGAGAGCGTATTACAAAAATCTTGACTCCCGAACAGATGAACGCCCTCACGCCAAAACAGGCCGGTCGGTTGAGTTGGGAACAAGTGGCGGCCCTTTCCGATGATCAATTGGAGTTAATGGCCAAGTCCGGCCCCATTCGGGAAGCGATGGCAAAGACTCATTCCTCGCGCAAGCGTTTTCTTGCTCGAATCGAAAAATATAATGTGGCCCATAAAAGTCAAAAGGCCTTTAGCGATAAGTATGTGAGAGGTCTTTCCGCAAACCATACCACGGCCCTCTTCTCCAGTGCAGAAAATGTGGCGGCCTTAGGCACCAATCAACTCAAAATGATGACTCGAACTCAGCTCAACGCATTGAGGAGTGGAGGGAAGGTCGATCATTTGCCCTATGAAAAAATCAAGGGGTTGAATGCGGCCCAGAGACGCGCCCTTTCCGATCCGGCGCGACTGAGTGCGATCCGAAGCAATAAGTTTTCCACTGCTCAAGCGAAACGATTTAACGACGTGGAGCTCTCTTTTTTAGAGCCTGCGCAAGTTTCAAAACTCCCTCTACGCAGTATGGGGGATCGTGCGGTCAAAACCTTCACCCCGGCCCATATCAAGGCCCTCACACCCACTCAGGTTCGTCGATTGACCCGGGAACAAATCGAGGCCCTTTCCGACAATCAATTGAGGGCCCTCACGGAAAATCAACTCAAGAGGGTCTCAAAGTCCGGTACGGGTAAGCTTCTTCGGGAGCGGGTCGAAGATTCGGTTAAGAGGTGGAATAGGTAGGAAAGACGCCCCCGTTTGATTTTTTTCTCATCTTTTTCTCATATACGAAAGGCCCAAGGCGTGATAAAAACGATCATCTATGGGAAAGACTTCTCTTCGTATCGGAATCAACGGGATGGGACGGATCGGGCGAACAATCCTTCGGGAATGGGCCTTGCGTCGTCCCGAGGGGATCGAGATCGTCGCCTGCAATAATCCCGGGGCCCCCGACAACTACGTCCATTTGCTCACATACGACTCCGTCCACGGGGTCTATCCCGGCACCATTCATTTGGAAGGCAACACCTTACGGATCGACGGGAAGGATCTGACATTTTTCGATGAGAAAAACCCCTCCGAGATCCCCTGGGCCGAGAGGGGGGTGGAGACGGTGGTGGATGCCACGGGCATCTTTCGGGACAAGAAGGCCTTGGCCTCCCACCTCAAAGACTCCGTGAAAAAAGTCATTATGTGCGCTCCCGGAAAAGACCTTGACGCCACCTTCGTCATGGGCGTCAATCACGAAAGTTACGATCCAAAAACCCATCACATCGTTTCCAATGCCAGTTGCACCACCAATTGCCTGGCCCCCTTGGCCAAGGTCTTGGACGAGGGCTTTGGAATCGAGGCCGCCCTGATGAATACGGTTCACGCCTATACGTTGGATCAGATGACCCTGGATTCGGCCCATAAGGATAAGCGAAGGGCCAGGGCCGCAGGCCTCAATATGATCCCCACGAGTACAGGTGCTGCGGCGATGGTAGGAGAGGTGATCCCACACCTTTTGGGAAAATTTGACGGGGGTGCGGTTCGCGTGCCCACGCCCGACGTTTCCCTAGTGGATCTCACGGTTCATCTGTCCGGGTCTCCAAGTCTTTCCTCCATCAATGAGGCCATGGAGGAAGCGGCCTCATCCTCTCTCAAGGGCATCTTGGCCTATTCGGATCGGCCTTTGGTCTCCCAGGATTTTAGAGGGAGGAGGGAGTCGTCCATCTACGATGCTCCCCTCACCAAAATCGTGGGCCCCTTGGCCAAGCTCAGCGCTTGGTACGACAACGAGGTGGGTTTTTCCAATAGGGTGATCGATTTGGCGATGTTTATGGGGTCTAAAAGGGGATAGGCCCATGCCTTTGCGTTATGTGGACGATTGCGAAGAGGGCCGTTTTTTGGGCCGACGGGTGATCGCCCGATTCGACTTCAACGTTCCCCTTCAAAACGGAAAAATTCAAGATTCTTCTCGCATCGACTGCGCCCTTCCCACCATACGAACTCTTTTGGAGGCAGGGGTCAAAGGCCTTGTCCTCATGGCCCATCTGGGCCGTCCCAAGGGAAGGGTGGTGGAGGAGTTGAGTCTCGCCCCCATCGGAGACTACCTCGCCCAGGCCTTGAAAGAGGAGGTTATTCTCACGGAAAGTTGCCTCGATGGGGCCATCTCTCACCTCCTGTCCCTTCCCAAAACCAAAATCGTTCTTTTGGAAAATTTGAGATTTCATTCGGGAGAAACCGAAAACGATCCTGCCTTCGCCAAGACCCTTTCCAAGTACGGGGAAATCTACGTCAACGATGCCTTTGGGGCCTGTCACCGGGAACACGCCTCCACCTACGGCATCAACGCCTACTTTGAGGGTCGCCGCTACGGGGGGTCTTTGCTCAAGCGAGAGGTGAAGTCCTTGGGTCTTCTCCTCGGACGCCCTCCCGAACCCTTTATGGCCGTGGTGGGAGGGGCCAAGGTCTCGGGTAAAATGGCCGTCCTCAAGACCCTTTTGCCCAAGGTGGAAAAGCTTCTCATCGGAGGGGCCATGGCCTATCCCTTTCTCAAGGCCCGGGGTCTTGGGGTGGGCCAAGGGCTTTGTTCGGCCCGGGATGTGGAGCAGGCCGCTTATCTTTTGGGAAAGGACGGAGGGAATAAAATCGAATGGCCTTCGGATCATTTGGGCCAAAGGGCCCAGGCCAAAGGGGAAGAGGTCAAAGAGGGCCAAGAGATACCGGAGGACTTTACGGGATTCGACATAGGCCCCCAAACCCTTGCACGCTACGGGGATATTTTGGAGAAGGCTCGGACGATTTTTTGGAACGGGCCTTTGGGATTTTTTGAAGAGGAGGACTATCGGGGAGGAACCTTGGGGATGGCCCGGATATTGGCCGCCTCCAAGGCCTACACGGTGGTGGGGGGAGGCGATAGCGTGCGGGCCGTCGCTTTGAGCGGACTTTCCAAGGAGATGGATCATCTTTCCACCGGAGGGGGAGCGGCCTTGGAGTTTATCGAAAAGGGCGAGTCTTTGCCGGGGATCAGGGCCCTCAAATTTGGGCCTCGGGAGTTTTCAAAAACGCCCGGCAAAAATCTGTCCACGGGATAGTGCAGCAGGAAAGGTGACGATGAAAAAAGAAGCGGGAAAAAAGAAAAGAACGAGATATATCGTGGGTAATTGGAAGATGAACCAAGGCCTAGAAGAAATCGATGATTTTTTTGAGGCCTTGGAATCCGCCGGTCCTCTTGCCGAGGGGGTCAAGGCCTGGATCGCCCCCCAATCTCTCCACTTGGAGCGATGTTTGGCCAAGACTCGTGACCTTGGCCTTTCCATCGGGGCCCAAAATTGTTTTGGGGAGGGTGAAGGGGCCTATACCGGGGAGATTTCCCCTAAGGCCTTGCAGGAGTTGGGGGCCCATTTTTGTCTCGTGGGCCATAGCGAGAGGCGCACCCTCTTTGGGGAGGACGACGCCCTCTTAAAGGCCAAGGCCAAGGGGGCCCTTTCCTTTGGACTCGTCGTGATCTTTTGTCTGGGGGAAACCCTGGAGGAGAGGGAGGCCGGAAAAACATTTTCGGTTTTGGAAGAGCAAATCGCCCTAGGGCTTGAGGGACTCGATTCCGACCCGGATCAACTCATCTTGGCCTACGAGCCGGTTTGGGCCATTGGGAGCGGGCTCAGTGCCACCTCGGAGGAGATCGGCAAGGCCCATGCTTTTATCAGAGAAACCGTGTCAAAGAAGCTCGGGGCCTGGGCCTTGGAGTGCCCCATCCTCTATGGGGGCTCCGTGAAACCGGCCAACGCCAAAGATATCTTCTCCGTCGAGTCCGTTGACGGTGCTTTGGTGGGGGGGGCCTCCCTCGGCCCCTCGGATTTTAGGAGCTTGGTCTCCATTTGCGCCGGAGAGGGGCGTTGACAGGCCCCATTTCCGTGAGTACAACTAAAAAACTATGATTTTGGCCCTTACGATTACCCATGTTGTCGTCTCCATCCTCCTCATCATCGTGGTTCTCTTGCAGTTTGGGAGAGGGGCCGAGGCCGGTTTTTTTAGCGATACCAGCTCCCAGGGAGTTTTTGCGGGACCCGGACCGGGCAATCTTTTGGGGCGGGCCACCACTTTTTTGTCCGTCATTTTCCTCGCCTTGGCCTTGCTCTTGGCCAATCTTCGAGGCAAGGGCCGGGGGGCCAGCCTCTTTGACGACGAGGCCGCCCCCATCAACACCATGAAAGAAGGCGGGCCGAAGGGGCAGGAAGGGGGCATCGCCGTTCCCTCCGGGGAAAAACCTTCGGCGGGGCAAGGGCCGGAGCAAGAGCAAGGGCCGGAGTCACAGACATCCCCCGCTCCCTCTCCTCAAAACTAATGCTTATGGTCTAGGGACTTTTAACCGTCTTTGTCCTCTTGCAAAGTGACAGAAGGGGGCCTGCGTTTTATCATGCCCCCAAAGAGAGGGGCACTGCCATGACCGATGAACTTTCATTGAGGGAGACGAACCCTAAGAGCTTTGTCCACCTTCACCTGCACACCCAATACTCCCTTTTGGACGGGGCCATTCGCATCCCCGACTTGATCAAAAGGGCCCGGGAATTGAAGCTCCCCGCCCTGGCCCAAACGGATCACGGCAATATGTTTGGGGCCATCGATTTTTACACCAGTTGCAAGAAGGCCGGGATCAGGCCTATCCTCGGCTCGGAGATCTATTTTACGCCGGGTTCTCGGTTCGATCGAAGGCCTCCCAAAGGACATAAGAGGGAGGGGGGACTCGCGTCCCAAGACGAACAAGAGGGGCGCTACAATATCCATCACCTGATTCTTTTGTGTAAGAGCAATGAGGGCTACAGGAATTTATGTAAGCTCCTCTCCAAGGCCTATATGGAGGGGTTTTACTATAAGCCCCGGGCTGACATCGAGCTTTTAAAAGAATTTGGCGAAGGCCTTGTATGCACCACGGCCTGTCTCAAAGGAGAGGTGGGCTATAATTTTTTTACGGGTCAAGACGATCGGGCCCACAAGGCCATCTTCAAACTTCACGATCTTTTCGGAGACGATTTTTACCTGGAGATGCAGGAAAACGGTCTTCGAGAACAGGCCTTGGTGAATAAAAAGATCGTGGAGTTTGCCAAAACCAATCGTATCAACGTGGTGGCCACTAACGATTGCCATTATATTCATCCCGATGATGCCTCGGCCCAAGAAGTTCTCATGTGCGTTCAGACGGGCAAGACCATGGAGGATGAAAATCGGATGAAGCTCTCCACCAATGAGTTTTACCTCAAGTCGGCCGAGATTATGCGGGAGCAATTCTCCTACTGCCCCGAGGCCTGTGACAACACCTTGGCGATTGCGGACAAATGCCGTGTGGATTTTAAGTGGACGGACGACCGGGGAAATCCCATCTACCATCTCCCGGATTTTAAAATTGAAACCGGGGAAGCCCAAGACGACTACTTGAGAAGAATGGCCAAAGAAGGTCTCGAAAAAAGGTTTCAAGGCCCCCACTTTAAAGATCTTATCCAAAGAGATGATTGGGAGAGTGCCCTTCGTCCGACTTATGTGGATCGTTTGCAATCGGAAGTGGAGATGATTATCGATATGGGCTTTGCGGGATACTTCCTCATCGTTTCGGATTTTACCAAATGGGCCAAGGAAAAGGGGATTCCCGTAGGGCCCGGCAGGGGCTCGGGTGCCGGTTCCCTGGCGGCCTATTCCTTAGAGATCACCAATATCAACCCGATTCCCTATAATCTCCTCTTTGAGCGTTTTATCAATCCCGAAAGAATCAGCATGCCGGATTTTGATATGGATTTTTGCCAGGATCAAAGATCCGAGGTCATCGACTATGTGATGAATAAATACGGTGAGGATCGGGTCGGTCAAATCATCACCTTTGGGAAATTGCAGGCCAAGGCCGTGATTCGAGATGTGAGTCGGGTCTTTAATCTCCCCTATAGCGAAGCGGATATGCTCTCCAAATTGGTTCCCGAGGAGTTGGGAATCACCCTCGAAAAGGCCTTGGAAAAAGAGCCCCGCTTGAGAGAACTCGAGGAAAGAGACCCCAAGATTCGCCAGGTTCTCAAAATTTCAAAACGACTGGAGGGACTTTTAAGACACGCTTCCATTCATGCGGCAGGGGTCATCATCACCAATGAATCCCTCGTCCACTACTGCCCCCTCTTTAGAGGGAGGGAGGGGGAGCAGGTCATCCAATTCGATAAGGATTTTAGCGAGCAAATCGGTCTCGTCAAATTCGACTTTTTGGGCCTTAAAACCCTCACCGTGATCGATAAGGCGACCCGGTTTATCCGTCGGGATCACCTGGCCGATTTTGATATGGAATCCATAGCCCTTGATGACAAGAAGGTTTACGATTTCATCTCCTCGGGAAAGACCATGGGAATTTTTCAATTGGAATCCGGGGGCATGATAGAGCTTTGCCAAAGGATCAAACCCGATACTCTCGAAGATATTACGGCCATCAATGCTCTCTATCGCCCGGGACCTTTGGGCTCCGGGATGGTCGATGATTTTATCGAGATCAAACACGGCTCTAAGAAGATGAGTTTTGTCTTCCCCGAACTCGAATCCATTTTGAAAGAGACCTACGGGATTATCGTCTATCAAGAGCAGGTGATGAATATAGCCCGTATCGTCGGAGGCTATTCCCTCGGGCAAGCCGATATTCTCAGAAGGGCCATGGGAAAAAAGAAAAGGGAGGTCATGGATGAACATAGGGCCATTTTTGCCAAAGGGGCAAGGGAGCGAAACTTTGATGAGGACAAGGCCAAAGAACTCTTTGATCTCATGGCCAAATTCGCCGAATATGGATTTAACAAATCCCATGCCGTGGCCTATGCTCTGATCGCCTACCAGACGGCCTATTTGAAATGCTATTACCCGGCCCCTTTCTTTGCGGCCCTCCTTTCTACAGAGATGGGCAATACGGCCAAGATCACCTCTTACATCGGCGATGCCAAAAATCTTGGTCTTGAGATATTACCTCCCGATATCAACGAGTCCCTTTGGTCCTTTAATGTCCTGGGCGCAAAGATTCGCTTTGGTATGGGGGCCGTCAAGACCGTGGGGGAGTCGGCCGTGGCGGAAATGATAAGGGAGCGAGAGGCGGGAGGGGCCTTTGGCGGAGTGATCGATTTTTGTGAAAGAGTGGATCTCAAGGCCCTCAATAAGAGGATGATCGAATCTCTCATCAAAGTGGGGGCCTTTGACGAGGCCGAAAAAAAGATGAATCGAAAAACGATGCTCGAAAACCTCGATATCATTTTGGCCTTTTCTGCCAAGAAGAGAGAGGATAGGGAGAGAGGACAGGGAAATCTTTTTGATTTTGAGGGCGAGGAGCAGGTTCAACAGTCTCCCGAGGACATTCTCAATATCGAAAATGTTCAAGATTTTGATAAGAGGGAAAGGCTTCATTTGGAGATGGAGCTTATGGGAATTTATGTTTCGGGCCATCCATTGGATGATTATCTCGATCTATTGAAAAAGATGGCCCCTACGGACATCAATACCGTTTGCGAAATGCCGGGAGATGGAAAGAAGGATATGACCTTGGTGGGCATGATGACCGTCAAAAAGGAACTTTTTACGAAAAAAGGCGACCGCATGGCCTTCGGTGTCCTTGAGGATTTGACGGGAAAAATCGATTGCATCATCTTCCCCAAGGCCTTTGCCGAGTTTGAAGAGACTTTAAAAGGCGATGATCCTTTGGTCGTGAGCGGTCAAGTTAATTTTAGTGAATCCCCACGGAAGTTTTTCCCTGCAAAAATAAGAAAACTCAAGGATCAAAGCGATAAAGAGGTCAGAGAAATTCGACTTCATTTGAATACGAGTCGCTTGAATGAACAGTCCCTCAAAAGGTTACAGAAGGTTCTTTTGAGCTATCGAGGGGCGGTTCCCGTCTCCATGGTGATGCAAACCCCCGAGGGGAGGGCCCATCTTTCTTTGGGGGAAAATTACTATGTGAGCCCAACCCCTCGGATGACTTCCGAGGTTAAAGACATCTTGAGTGGGAGTGGGTGCAGTGTGGAATTTCTTTTGGGATCGAAAGAAGATGAAGGCCTAGGTCTTGGAGTTTCGGGATGAGGACTTGGAAAGTCGCTCCCATCCTTTTCCTTTTCATTCTCATCGCTCTTTTGACTTCGAGTGCCCATGCCCGCTTCCTCAAGGGAAAATCTAGTTTTGTCGTCACTCGAAACGACTCTTTGACCGAAGTCAAAGAGCATCTCATTTATTTGGCCGTTAGGGATATCCTTTCAAAAGAACTGTCTTTTTTGGGCCTGGATGGTGAGGCCTTTTGGGGTAAATACGACCGGGCCTTGGAGGAAAAGTTTTTGCCGATTCGAGAGAGGCTCCAAAAAACCTACCGAGAAGGAAAGAATGGGCAGACCCAGTCCCAGAAAAAGGCCTATCGAAGGGCCCTTAGAAAGAGCAGGCTCAAAACCCAAAGAAATTTTGGAAAAATTTTAAATATCCTCGATTCCTTTAAAGTGAGTCGAGTCAAGCACTCCACTAAAAATCCCGACCTTCGCTATCTTCAGATGGAGGGAAAGGTCAACCGAGATAAATTGGAACGGATCTATTTTCGATTTGCGGAGAAGACGGCGAAGCGATCGGTTGGGAAGATCTATTGGACTTTTAATCTCTCCTTAGATGGGGGGGATTGGAAGCATATCGGAGTGGAGGACAAAAGGGATATCTATCGCCCCCTTGACCGTCGTCTTGTGAAAAAATTAAAGCAGGCCCTGGGGAAAATGGGAAGTGATATCGTCTCGACGGATTCCTTGGATCTTAAAAGGATTCAAACCCATTTGAAACTCGATGAAAGGGAACTCTTTCGCCTAAGAAACCGCAAAAGGGCCATCGAGACTTTGCTCGGGGCCGTATGGGTTCATTTGGATTTGAGTATAGGCTTAGGCCCTGAATTGAAAGAATTGGGGCGCAAAGAGGTGGAGTCGAAGGGCCACCTGATGGTGACGGATCTTATGTTCAATACCGTCGTTTATTCGGAAAAAATGTCGATTCAAAAGGAAACCATCGTGTCAAAGGCTTTACATTCGTTGGGAAATAAAATGGCCGATCGACTTTTTAGGCGAGTGGGCCCCGAGTTTCCCCACATCCTTTCTTCTCTTTCAAAGATTCCCGGAAATTTAAATAGAGTTCCCGTTGCCGTCCTGGGCCACGGGAGTTATTTGGAGTTACAGGAATTGAGAGACCTTTTGACCCTCCAGGGCAAAAGGTATCGGGCCAAAACATTTTTGGATACTTTTTCTTTAAATCAGTCTCAAATTATTGTGGAATACATGGGGTCAAAGCTCGACTTGGGAAACATCTTAAATGGAATCCGTGGACGAAATTTAAAAAGCGGTCAACGCATTTATTTGGAGAGGCGAGACGACTTTTTCCAACTTAAAATTTTAGTAACTGCCCGCACCTCTAGCAAAAACTGTAATAAAGGCAAGGTAACTGTTCTCCACCCGGATAAGATTGGTAGGAGGCAGTCGACTGCCAATCTTGCCGGGGGGTGAGCAGTTACAAATTTTACCAAAAAAGGTGGCGATGGGAGGAGGCACTTGAAAAAAAAAGAAGCCTATCATGAGAAGGTGATTTTTGTCTTCATTTGTGTTTTGACTCTAACGTCCTGTGCCCCTCTCTCTTCCCGATACGGAGATCAACGTTTACGAGGTGGGCCCAAATTTTCGGCCCCAAGGCCTGCGTCTTTTGTTCGGAAAAAAATATCTTTACTTCCCTTTTTCAATGAATCCTCTAAATCTCCAATGGATCTTGGAGAGGTGGCCACGGAAGAGTTGAAAAAAGGGCTCTCCCGTTCTAAGGAATTTTTGGTCAATCCCGAAGGGACGAGGGTCTTATTTGTGCCTTCTAGGCAAATCTACACTCAGGCCGGGAGCGATTTGGCCGCCATGGCCAAGTCGGCGAAGTTATCGGGAATAAGTTTTATCATCTATGGGAGAGTCATCGATGCCAGGGCCTTTATCGATAGGGATGAGGCGGGGTTTTTTAAAAAATCTTTAGCTCAAGCCAAGGCCAAGGTTGAGATTCGTGTTTTCGATGTCAATTCCAATAGAGAGGTTTCCCATCGAATCCTTGAGGGAAGCTATAGGAAAGAGAATTTTCGGTTCTATCAAAGGAAAAAAGAGGGTTCGCATTTGTCTAGGTACAGGCAACTTCTTCGCCATGTGGTCAAAAAGGCCGTGAGAAAGGGCCTCCCTCTCATCGCCCAGGCCGCAAGAAAAACGGAATGGACGGGGAGGGTGGCCAAAATTATCGGCTCCAAAATTTATATTAGCGCCGGTCGAAAATCCGGGATTCAACTGGGGGATGTCATGAAGGTCATGACGGAAGGGACGGAAATCTACGATCCCCAGTCGGGAACTTTGATCGGAGTTTCCGAAGGGGAACTCAAGGGAACTTTGGAGGTGATCGATTATTTCGGCCCCGACGGTGCCGTCGCCATCCTCCATTCGGGGGGCTCTATCATCAAGGGAGATTTTGTGCGCCTCTATGAGTAGGGCCCATGATCTATCGTCTTTTTTAGTAACTGCTCACCCCCCGGCAATCTTGGCAGTCGCCTGCCTCGTCGCTTCCTTG
>JAPONP010000069.1 GCA_026713835.1 Bacteriovoracales bacterium | reverse complement strand
GTCGACTGCCTCGTCGCTTCCCTGCGACGTGCAGGAAGCACGCCTCGGTCGCTCCTCGTTGCCTCCTACCAATCTTATCCGGGTGGAGAACAGTTACCTTGCCTTTATTACAGTTTTTGCTAGAGGTGCGAGCAGTTACAAGGTTTAAGAACTCATTTTATAAAATTATAGCTCTGTGGGAAATGGTCAAAAAAGCCGAGAGAAAACTCCCGGTTCTTTTGAACTCATGGGATAGGCCCTTAGGCTAGGATAATGCCCTAGGCGGCTTCCTTGCCGCCATCTGAACGGCCCTTCTCTCCGTCTTTGCCTTTGCCTTTATCTTGATCTTTATCATTGCCTTCGGGGCCTTCTTGACCCTTGGTCTCTTCGTCGCTCGCCCCTGCGGTTTCGGCGCTAGATTCGGGAGAGAGTTTTGGAACGGAACAGGCCGCGATGGGCCTCGTGAGATCTTCTCCTTCTTCAAAGCTCAATCCTTTATCGAGTACGATGTTCTCTAAAGTGAGTTGATCGGAAACGCCCAGAGATCCCACATCAACCGTGATGGATTCGGGAATATTGCGAGGGAGCCCCGTGACTGTGACCTTATCGAGGAGTTGGCGAAGCACTCCCCCCTCTTTCGCTCCCCGGGCCTCCCCTTCGAGTTTGATGGGAACTGAAAAGCCGGTGGTTTGATTTTTTTCCAATTTATGCAAGGAAATATGGAGGATACTGCCGGAAAGGGGGTCTTTTTGGATTTGACCGAGGTTGACCAAGTGGGTCTCTCCCCCTTCCAAAGCGGCCTCGAAAACCTTGACTCCATTGTCTAGAATCTTTTTTAATTTATTGTGCTGGCATTGAATGGGAATGGAATCCATCCCTTTGGCAAAGATCACTCCCAAAACCATTCCCTTTTTTCTCAATTGAAATGGATTAAGAGCAAAAAGATCGCGTTTTTCAAGTTGTAAGAGATCGTACATAAGGTTCCTCCTTGATATCCTCGTTGACCCTATCCTTATCGACTTTTAAGGGGGTCAACTTGAGCAGGAAAATTTTTTTGTAGGGAAACTTTTTCCGTTTCCCTACGATTTTTGAAGACCGTTATTTGCGGTAGGGCCCTTGAGTGATGCGATCGATGGTCATGGCACAAAATAAAATGGCAAGGCCTGCCAAAAGCCCCTGCCCCTTGGCCGCATATTGGAGGGATTCGAGAATGAGCGCTCCAAGCCCCTCGGCCCCGATCAAAGAGGCGATCACCACCATGGAAAGGCTCATCAAAATCGTTTGATTGACTCCCGTCATAATGGAAGGCATGGCCAGGGGGATTTCCACATCCTTTAAGAGTTGCCATTCCGAGCATCCAAAGGCCCTGGCCGCTTCTTTCGTGGGGCCCGGGACATTGCGTATTCCCAGTGCCGTTAGTCGGATAATGGGAGGAATGGCAAAGATAATGGTCGCCAAAACGCCGGGAGGCTTTCCCGTCCCAAAAAAGGCGATGATGGGGATAAGATAAACAAAGGCCGGCATGGTCTGCATAAAATCCAAAATCGGCCCGGCCAAGGCGTTGGCCTTCGAGTTTCTTCCAAGGGCCACGCCGATGGGAATGCCGATGAGGATACAAAGGGCACTTCCGGTTCCAATCAAGGCCACCGTCATCATAGACATTTCCCAAAGTCCCATGAGGAGAAGATAGATCAGACAGCCTCCCGTAAAGAGGGCCACTCGCCTTCCGGCCAATTGGAAAGCGAGGATGAGAATTAAAAAGAGGGTGACGGGCCAAGGGGTTTGAATGAGGATGGCCTCGAGGCCCCCCAAAACGGAGATGATGGCAGCCGTGATGCCTTCAAAGAGACCGTTCCAGTTTACCGCAAGCCATTCAAAAACACCGTCGGCCCATTTGGCCAAGACGGAAAAAAACTCTCTTTTGAAAGGGGGGAGGGTGATGGGGATTTTGTCTCCCAAAAACCCATGGGTCCACCTCGACAAGATTTCATCCGGGTTTGTGACGGCGAATCGAAAGATGGTCATGGGATAGAGGCAAAGGAAAAAAAGTCCTCCCAGGGCCGCTCGGGACATTTTTTGCCCCGATGAAACCCTATCGGGATCGATCAACCAGCTTAGATAGCGTTTTTCATAGAGGATATTGGCGAAAAATCCTTCCCATATTTTGATCGTAAGGAGGAGGAGAAAAATCAGAATAAAAAGAGTTTGGTTTGTCGTTTCCGATTCATGCCAAAGGACACGGCCCATTTGAACGGCCACAAAGAGTTCTAAGAGCAAAAAGCACCAAAAACTTCCCCATAATCCTCGAGAAGCGTTCCAAAAAGGGCCCAAGAGAGCGGCCGCCGTATTCCAAGAGAAAGGAAAGTCCACACTTTTTTGAATCTTAGAAAACTCTTTTTTGTAGTAGGTTTCATTGCGTCGGACAAAGGTTCCCACTTGCTCAAGAAGTTTTTTGGAGTGATTGGAGTGGTTGGAGTGAAAGTCTTTGCTTTGATCCATACTTACGACCTTTGGATAGATTTGAGAAGGATGGTTTTATCGATGACGCCTACATCTTTTTTCTCTTCATCACAAACGATGATGGGGGCATCCGTTTCCGATGCTATATCGATCAGTCGATCGATATAGGTGTTGAAGGGAACGCGGGGAGAGAGATTGATCGTGCCCCCATAAAAGGATGGGGGATATTTTGAAATATCTTTCATAATGGATCTGGCCGACATCAGTTTGATTTTTGATATTTTTTCCACAAATTCTTTCACATAGGAATTGATAGGGTTGATGACGATATCTTCGGGTGTTCCTATTTGAACGACCCGACCGTCCTTCATTACGGCGATGCGATCGCCCAGGCGAATGGCCTCGGAAAAATCGTGAGTGATAAAGACCGTGGTTTTTTTGAGCGCTATGGACAATTTGATAAAATCATCTTGAAGTTGGGTGCGAATGAGAGGATCGAGTGCCGAGAAGGGCTCGTCCATAAGGAGAATGTCCGGGTCGGCCGCCAGGGCCCTGGCGATCCCCACCCGTTGCTTCATTCCTCCCGAAAGCTCATGGGGAAAACGCTCTCCTTCATTTTCAAGACCCACGGAATCCAAACATCTTTGAGCGGTTTCCCAACAAAGGGCCCTGGATTCTCCTCTCCACCGGAGGGGGAGGGAAACATTATCCCGCACACTGCAATGGGGGAGAAGTTCCATGTGTTGAAAGACCATGCCGATGTGGTGAGAGCGCATGGCACGTAACTCCTCTTTTCCAATATCCAAAATATCTTTCCCAAGGACGAGAATCCGACCCGATGTGGGTTCTATAAGGCGATTGATATGGCGAACGAGGGTGGATTTTCCGGAGCCGGAAAGTCCCATGATGCAAAATGTTTCTCCCGGAAAAACGTCGAAAGAACAATCGGCCAATCCCACGGTACAGCCAAAACGATGAAAGACCTCTTCTTTTGTGAGAGCGTCACGTTTGGCGGCCTCGGCCGCTTCCTTACAACGGGGGCCGAAAACCTTCCACACTTCTTTTAAAACGATGGTTTTCTCTTTATTGCCGTCGTTGTCGTTTTTCCTATGATCTTTCATCACTCTAGCCAAGAATCCACTCGCTTGGCGTTTTGAGCGATCCATGCTTTGGCAAAGTCCCTTGGGTATTGCTTGTCAACCACAAGAGCATGGGTCATGTCCGAAATCTCTTCGGCGGCGAAATCGATGCGACCCAAGAGATTGGCGACCTCGGGGTAGGATCGTTCCATGGAAACCGAATAATGGATATGCAAAGAGGTCTTCTTCCAAGCGACGTCGGCATAGGATTTTTGAAGCCAATCCGAATCCTCTTTCGGTTGAAGGATATTCCACTTCGATGGATCGTGGGGGGGTTCTTTGAGGAAGACGAGATCGTATAACTTAAATATGTGATGGGGAGAATAACAAAAGAAGACGATATTTTGTTTTTTGACGATGGCCCCTCCTACTTCGGCCAACGCCAAAACTTCGTCCATTTCTTTAAGTTTCATGGTTTTAGCATATCCATAGGATTTGGCGCGAACTTTTTCCACATTGGTGGAGGCCCAGCCGGGGGCCCCTATCCAAACTTCTCCTTTCCCATCCCCATTCGTGTCGAATTTTTTGGCCATCTTGGGGCGAGAAAGATCCTTGAGATGGGTCAGTCCCGTGCGCTTGGCCGTTCCCTTGGTCATGCACATACCTTGCTTGGCCGAAATCTCATGGAGAGAGTACTTCACCGTCTTTTTTTCCCGGACGAATTTATTGTGAAGATTGGCGTGATTGGGAAGCCAAACTTCCGGGTGGACGTGCATTTTCCCCCTATGCATGGCCTCAAAGATGACCGTGTTTGTCCCGTTTTGCAGCTCGACCTTAAGAGCAAAATTGTCCTCAATGAGCACTTTGAGAATATGGGCCTGGGCCCGAACCGAAGGCCAATTGGGAACGCCGATCACGATATCGTAGGAATGGTGAGGGGAGAGAAGCCTTAGGGAGAAGACGACCAACGTGATCGTAAGAAGGAGCAAAAGAGGCAAGAATAACTTTTTGACCCGGAAGTTTTTCACTTTAAGTTATTTTCGCATTCGTGAAGCGAAGGATTGGTCTGAAAACAAAACACAATTGTATCAATACTGTTTTAAATCGCAATTGTAAACTTTTTCCTCGGATATAGACCCCAAGGGCCTTTTGATGCCTTCGGGGCGGCACATTGCAACTTCACACATCATCGTTTTTTGTTTAATATCTATTGAGCTTTTAATTTACGGTCCGATGGCGGAATCGGTAGACGCCCGGGATTTAAAATCCCGTGCTTGTTTTGCAAGCGTGCGAGTTCAAGTCTCGCTCGGACCACCATTAGCAAAAACTGTAATAAAGGCAATGTAACTGCCATCCAAATGGGTGAGCAGTTACTCTAATCTTGAGTAATGGGCACAAAGACGTGCTTGCAAAAAAACCATCAGGCGGTCGAGAATCATTTTATACTCTGTCCAGTACAAAATCTTTTTGGTCAATGTGGAATAAGAATCATGGGGGATCTTATGAGCGATAGATTTCAAGTTGTGAAGACAAGCGCAATGCTTGAGGAGATCCACAGAATTTTTAAAACTCAAATAGGCACCGATGGCCGCCAGCGGATGGGCCCCTCCCGTCGCATCCCCCAAGAAGGCCACGGGTCCATTTTTATCATCGAAGCTAATGGAGCGGGCAAGCATCCAGGAACCGATACTTATTTTTTCCGTCAGGCAAGGGTATTGCTCGGAGCCTACGTCGTGATGATAGGAAGGCGTCTGATTGCCAAAATAAAAAACGTGGGCGATCTGGGATTCGTTGAGCAGCGAGCGGGCCTTTTGAATATCACTTAGTCGCGATCCCTTCTTTTCTAAGTTAAAAATAAATCGTTCAATTTCGTTTCGGAAAATGTTGATAGGCTGGACGTTGATATTTTTTCGACGCCATGAAACGGGGCCGTGGGGAGGAACGTCCTGATTTTCTTCCCATTCCACTCGATAAAATCCCGTGTCCCGGTCAGTGGGGTACATGGTCGTTGTAATAAATATCTTTCCGATGCCGTCGGGAAATGAAAAAAGCTCCAGGTCATTCCCGGGGATTTGTTCGGCCGCATGAACTCCCGTGCACACGACCTGTATATCAAAATTCTTTGAATCCCCAAGTCTTTTCGGTGAGACCTCTCGGCCTAGGCGAATGTCAACGCCTTTTTGGGCCACCTGTTTGTATAAGGCTTCCTGAAAGCCTCCGATTGAGCTTCTCAATTTTTGGCTTATGGGATCGATCACGCCTCCATGCTCCATAATGCTATCGTCAAGTTGGGAAAAGTCTTTTTCGGATAAAACGGATCTCATCGTTTCTCGAAATCTCTTCCAGGAGATATTGGGCGTTCGGGAACAGGCCTCAAGAAAATTATTTTTTCCCCTCCTTTCGTTGAGAACGACCTCGGCACCGTGGCAAGAAAAGAGGTAGGCCAAGGAGAGCCCACAGGAGCCGGCACCCCAGATATTGAGATGGAAACCGTCCAATAATCCGGGGGTGGGGATTTGGCCGGTGCTGAGAAATTGTTGAACCTTGGGCAACCCCACCTCTCCTAGGGTATTTAGGATGTCGTGTTCGACCTGTTTGAGGGCGGGCGGAGAGTTTCCGTCATCGGAAAGTAACTCGGGAATTTGTAGGTGGGCCTCGGCCAAAAGACCCTTGTAAGAAATTTGGGGGTCACGGCGCAAAATATCTTCGGCGCTCTCTTGGAGCTTTTGGTTGAGAGCGCTCACGTGGGCCCGGGTGTAGATCGGTAGCTTCACATTCAATCGAGGCAGTTAAGATTTTTTGGAACCGCCTCATCCATGAGACGAGGGTACGGTAGGTTGAGGTTATTCATAATGTC
>JAPONP010000068.1 GCA_026713835.1 Bacteriovoracales bacterium | reverse complement strand
TCGACTGCCTCGTCGCTTCCCTGCGACGTGCAGGAAGCACGCCTCGGTCGCTCCTCGTTGCCTCCTACCAATCTTATCCGGGTGGAGAACAGTTACCTTGCCTTTATTACAGTTTTTGCTAGAGGTGCGAGCAGTTACCTTTTGAGGTCCCATGGGATGAGAAAAAACTTCAAAAATGACCGCGCCTAGGTTATATCCTTAGGATAGGGCCATCGGGGGCGATCATGAAAAGAATCGTTTTGGTTTCGGGAACCTCAAATCCCTCTCTTTCCACGGATATTTCGTCTTTCCTCGACGTTCCCCTGGTTGACCCCCAAGTGAAAACCTTTGCCAACGGGGAACTTCATTGCGAAATCGAAAAAAATGTTCGCGGAGCCGATGTTTTCGTCATCCAATCCACAAGCCCTCCCGTCAACGATAACTTGATGGAACTCTTGGTGGTCTTAGACGCCCTCAAAAGGGCCTCGGCTGCTTCCGTCACCGCCGTCATCCCCCACTACGGCTATTCCAGACAGGATCGAAAGATTTGCCCCCGCACTCCCATCAGTGCCAAACTCGTGGCCGACCTCCTCGCCGTGGCCGGGGCCAATCGAGTCATCACCATGGATCTCCATTCCGGACAAATTCAAGGTTTTTTCGATATACCGTTTGACAATATCTACTCTTCTCCCGTCATTCTCAAATACATCAAAACCAATCTCTTGAGTGAAGAGACGATCTGTGTGGCACCGGATTCCGGAGGGGTCGAAAGGGTGAGGCATTATGCCAAAAAACTCTCCCGAGGTCTTGCCATGATCGACAAGAGGAGGACCGGACATAATGTGGCCCAGGCCATGAATGTGGTTGGTGAGGTTCAAGGAAAAGACATCATCATCATCGATGATATGATCGATACGGCGGGAACACTTCTCGAAGGGGTCAAGGCCATCAAAGAAAATGGGGCCAATCAAATCTATGCCTGTGCCACACATCCCATTTTTTCAGGCCGGGCCGTGGAAATGATCTCAAAGACCGATGCCCTCGATGGGGTCATCGTAACGGACACCATCCCCCTTGCAAAAGAGGCCCAAAAATGCCCAAAGATCGTCGTCCTCTCCACGGCTGAAATTTTGGCCAAGGCCATCCATAGAACCTTTAATCACGATTCCGTGAGTTCTCTATTTGTCTAAGAGGTTTTAAAAAAGCATGGTCAAACTGGTCGTCGCTTTGGGAAATCCGGGATCACAATACGAAAAAACCCGGCATAATGTGGGGTGGATGGCCATGGATCACCTCTCCTTTGCCTCCGAGCTTCGTTGGAAGGAAAAGTTCAAAGGCCTTTACTCAGACCATAATATCGGCGGTCACAAAGTCTATTTTCTCCGCCCCTTGACATGGATGAATTTAAGCGGAGAATCCGTCGCCCCCATGGCCCATTTTTTTAAAATCTCTCCACAAGAGATCCTCGTGGTTTACGATGAAATCGATCTGGCTCTCGGCACCGTCCGCTTTAAAAAGGGCGGCGGCTTGGCCGGACATAACGGACTCAAGTCCACGGCCCAAATGTTGGGGGGCCATGATTTCAAAAGACTTCGCCTCGGTATCTCAAGACCCTCGGGAGGCGATGTCTCCCATTGGGTTCTCTCTCCGTTTGGGAGGGGAGAGGAAAGCGCCTTACAAGATATGCTTGAGCGGGCCTCTCAGGGCATCGAATACTGTTTGGTTCACGGGTTTGAATCGGCCGCCTCGAAATTTAACGGCCCCCATACCATGGCTTCGGGCCCAAAAGGCGGGGAATCATAAAATGGGTTTGAACTGTGGGATCATCGGTCTGCCCAATGTGGGCAAATCCACCATCTTTCAGGCCTTGACATCGGCCCCGGCCCAAGCAGAAAACTATCCCTTTTGCACCATCGAACCCAATGTGGGCATCGTCAATGTCCCCGATGAAAGAATCCAAGGGATCGCCGATCTTATCCGGCCTCAAAAAAAGATTTCAGCTATGGTGGAGTTTGTGGATATCGCCGGTCTCGTCAAGGGGGCCTCTCAGGGGGAGGGGCTTGGCAATCAATTCCTGGGGCATATCAGACAGGTCGATGCCCTTCTTCATATCGTGCGTTGCTTTGACGATGACGATATCGTCCATGTCCACGGAACGGTGGATCCTCTCTCCGATATCGAAACCATCAATATCGAGTTGTGCTTAGCCGATTTGGAAACCGTCAATAAAAAATATGAATCCTTGGCCAAAATGTTTAAATCACACCACAAAGATATTCAAAAAGAGGCCGCCTTTTTAAAGCCGATACTCGAAAGATTGCGATCGACTTTGGAAAAAGGGGAACCTGCCCGATCCATGCCCATGGATAAGGAAGAAGAAGAGGCCGCCTCCAATCTTCATCTCATCACTATGAAAAAGGGCCTTTACGTTTGCAATGTGGATGAAAGCTCCCTTTCCGTCAAAAATCAATGGGTGGATCGGGTTTACGCCCATGCAAAAGAGGAGGGTTCGGGCTGTGTCGTTATCTGTGGGAAGATCGAATCGGAAATCGCTTCTCTTGACGGCGTTGAAGAAAGACTCCAGTTTTTAAAAGAAATAGGGCTCAAAGAACCGGGGCTCGCTACGTTGGCCAAGGCAGCCTACGATCTTTTGGAATTAAAGACTTACTTTACGGCCGGAGAAAAAGAGGTTCGGGCCTGGACTTTTCAAAATGGCATGACGGCAAGGGAATGTGCGGGCATCATCCATAGCGATTTTCAAAAAGGGTTCATCAAGGCCGATATCTACCACTACAATGATCTTTTGGAATGTCAGAGCGAACAGAAAGTCAAAGAAATGGGACGATTGAGACAAGAGGGCAGAGATTATCTTGTCCAAGATGGCGATATCATTCATTTCAAATTCAATGTTTAATCGATATTTTAAAATGGGTGAACCGTGAGGCCACTTTCGACTTCCCTAAGAAGATGATAAGACATTCTTTGCGATACTGACATCAAATATCTTATTCACCATTTCTGAATCTTCCTTGTAACCGTCGATAAGTTTGTAAAAGTAAAGATTTCTCAAAATAAGTTTGACATAAAGATTTGTCTCCTTAAAGGGAATGGCCTCAATATCGTGAAGGAGAGAGCGATTTTTAAAATACTCTCTTTTCCAACGTTTGACTCGATTTTCACCGGCGTTATAAGCGGCCAATGTATAGATAAGATTTCTATCGTACTTTTTGTAGAGCTTAATAAAATATCGAATCCCAACTTTTAAATTCGTTTTGGCATTATTTAAAGCCCCCGAAGAAATTCTCCTGCCCATGCTTCTCGCCGTAGCAGGCATAAGCTGCATCAACCCTCTGGCCCCAACGCGACTTCTGGCCAAGGGGTTAAAAGCACTTTCCTGGCGAATCAAAGAGATAATGATATAGGGATCAATTTTTGGGCCGACAAGACGTTTGACCTCTGCCATATAAGGCTTTGGGAAAAGGGCTTTTAGAAAATCAAAATTGAGATCATGTCTTCCGGCCTCAATACCTTTTAAAATGATTGTAAAACTTTTAAGAAAATTTTGTTCTTCGTGTAGTATGGATACCATGTGAAGTACAATTTTTTCTTTTAATTCTTCATAGCTTGAAACCGGGTACATGGAATAATTTTTCAATAATTCCCTCACGGGAGATCGATAAATATAGTGATTCTCATGGCTAACAAAATCCATTTGATCCAATTCACTAAAGATTTTAATTCTCTTGAAAGCCGTAATAAGATTATCGGAATACTCCTCTAAGGGAATAGAAGCTGAAGCATATACGGGATTTATTATGGCCCCCACATTTATCTCATCTTTGATTTTCTTTGATATGACTTTGAGTCTTTTGATCGACATAACCGCATAAAAACTCATCGGATGAGATTCTAAAACGCTGTTATAATAATGTTCGGCTAATCTTTTCTTATTCGTCATTTCAGATGTGTAAGCAACCCAAAACTTTAGTCTCGAATCCAAATTTTCAAATTTTCCGTGGATATCCAATTCATTGATGATTTTGCTCACCTCTGTATATTTTTCATTCAATATATCGGTCCATAAATAAAGAAAAAGTGAATCATTATAATTTTCCTCAGCGGCCAAAGATAAAGCCTCACGGAAAGAGTGCTTGGCCAAAGGGTAACGACCGCCTGCAAGAAGTTTCCTTCCCGTAATGATAAATAATCTTCTCGCAAAATTTTGATTGATGATATTTATATTTCTTCTGGATATATCGATTAACTTATTCAATTCCTCTTCGATTTGTACTCTATTTAGGCTCTGTGCAGAATTTATCGCCCCTATCTTTTTCGCCAATGCCGACATTTTTTTTTGATAAAAAGATCTCGACTCTTTATCCCAAAGCCCTGTTTTTTGGATATAGCTCGTCAAATCGGAGGTAATTAAGATATGAGGCAAAATTCGCACATTAAAGGATTGGGCCTCTCTAGCATAAACTTTTAAAACTCTATCAGAAACCATACGCTCAAAACTTCCCCGACCCTTTATTCTTTTTAAAAATGTTATAAATTCGCGCCTAAGGGGAAAAAGGTAGTAAGGAAGATATTCCTCCAAGTGTTTGCCGTAAACTTCAAACGATTTGTTTGGCATATATGCGTAGAGTTTAATAAATTTCAAATAACAATACTTATCAAGAAGTTTATAAAGGGCATCTTTTCGATCTTTCTCTAAAACATTTTCACAGGGTTTAAACTTTTTGATCGATTTAATTTTTGAAACGGCAATAATATCCTCAATCCATCCCTTATAGGGAGAAAAAACCGTATTCTTTTTCTTGAGAAGTCGAGTTAGACTTCTCACCGACACGGCACTAATTCTTTTTGATTTAAGATCTTTGAGTACTTGAGATAATATACGACCGCTTTGAATATCCTTTTTACTCCGTTCAATTTTTGGAAATAGATTTTGATTAAAAGAAAAACAAGGGAGTGAAGAAAAAAAAATCAATAAAATTATTCTCATTATTTTGATCGATTTTCTTTTTGAAAACTTGATATCTTATGCAAAATCTCCCTATAGATTTCTTTTTCTTCTTCGCTTGCATTGGCCAAACGGTTGGCCAAATATCGATTCAGCTCCTCAAATCTTTGGTCTTTCTCTGCCATGATTCGATTGACCGCTTCCATTGCACTATTATAATCCTTTGCGAGTTCTTGAAAATTATCTCCTTTGCGAAAAGAAATTTTTTCTTGTATCTCCCCTGCCTTGATTCCATTGAGATGTTCTTTTAATCGATAAAGGGGACCGGCTATTTTATGCCCTTGGAAAATACAAATAATAAAGACTAGAATAAAAAAAATAATCTGAAGCAATATGAGTAGCTGCAAGATATCCGATTTGGCACTCATAAGACGCTCCAGCAATTCTGTATTCGACGTTTTTTCAATAGGATGATCGTAGCCCTCATAAATAATAATGGGATAGATAAGACTACAAAAAAAGACGAGACTGGAAACAAATAGGGAAAACTTTATTTGAAATCTAGGATTAACAAAATAGATAGTTCTCTTATAAGCGCCCACAAGAAAACCCCCTCCACTCTCATCATATATTATAGTTCGTTCAAGTTAAATGGTGATAACTTTCTCCATCCGACGGCAATGACATGACATTTCCCGTGAGCAAAGGTCGGGTATTCTCCAATTTAGACATTCTCAAATAAAGAAAGAGAAAGGGGCCCTTGGGTTTTGGGCCCCTCCCTAAAAAGACGACCCGAAACTACTCCGAGTCTTTTGGAAAAAGAGTGGACAACTCATCCGTTGACAAAAGTCCCTCAACCAGGGCTTCCCTCGCACCGTCAAAAATATAGGACAGCTCATCGGATTGTTCCGAGGTCAACGTCGTCTGAGTACTCTGCTCTATGCCCGCAAGATAGCGCTTGTAATCGACACTCCCTATAAGATAGGCGATTTCTCGGGCGAGATCATCTTCGCTTTCAAGGGAGACTCCGATCAAAGACAAAAATCCGAAGATCTTTTCCTTTTCATCGGAGCTTTTCATCATGTCGGCAACCATCTTACGAATTTGATCTTGCCCATCGAAGACGTTCTGCTTAACGAGATTAGAAACAAGTCTTAGCATCCCGACGATGATTTCTCTTCGCCCCTCTTTTTGCTTGTGCGAAAAGCGATCACATCCGGCATCCACATCCGAAGCATCCATCGGTAAAGCAAGGGATAACTCGCGAGTTGACAAAAACGCCTTGACCAAAGTCTCTCTTGCCTCCTTGAAAACATCGGACAACCTATCCGACTGGATTGAAGTCAATGTTGTCTCGGCACTACGTTCTATGCCCGCAAGATAGCGCTTGTAATTTTCGGTCTCCATAAAATAGGCCATCTCTTCGATGAAATCGTCCTTATTTTCAAGGGAAAGACCGAGGAAAGATAAAAACCGGGCGATCTTTCCCTCCTTATCGGGATGTTTCGCCGCATCCGCAACCATTTGACGAATTTGATCTTGCCCATCGAATACGTCCTGTTCCACAAGTGTTGAGACGAGTTCAAGCGTCCCGGCAATCATTCCCTCTGGGCCTTCTCCCCCGGGGCATCCATCGATACTTTGATCGGTGGTACTCGCACCGGAATCCCCGATGACGATATCTGAAGAGGGAGTTTGGACAGGAGGAGGGGTGTTGTCCGAAGGGGCAGGATGGTGGTGAGGGGCGGGGTGATGGTCGTGGTGGGGAGGGTAAGGATGGTAAATGGGGTAGTCGCATACACGCAAAAGCGGATTATAATGCCCTCCCCTAAAGAGACAATCCCACATGGCCCACTCTCTTTGTCGCCTACGTTCCTCTCGAAGAATCCGTCTTACCCGTCGCCTCTCAAGCTCTTCTTCTCGGCGATAATAGGGAACGTAATAGCACATACCCGTAAAAGGATTGTAGTCGCCGCCTCTAAAAAAACAGTGCCACATGGCCCAATCTCTATGTCCTAGCCTACGTTCCTGTCGTCGCCTGCGTTCCTCCTCTCGACGAATTCGCCTTTGTCGTCGCCTTTCAATCTCCTTGCGATGAAGTCGATCTTCTCGCCTCCTATTATGCTTGTGCCTCCTCTTTTCCTCTCGATCCCACTCGTCCCCTCGAGGCCTTCTTCGAGATTTTTTAGACGGCCTATCGAGCGGCCCCTTCGACCTCTTGACCCGTGTCCTTTCGGGATCTTTACCCGTTGTTGGGGAGTCCGGGCGTTTGGCCTTGACTCGTACCTTGGGGGCAGGTTTTGACGATCGATCCCGCGGTTTCATCGACTTTTTGATTCGTGGGCCTTCCGATTTTTTGATTCTTGGCCTTTCAGTGCCCCTGTTCGGCGGTGGTGACCTTCTGGGAGTCGTCTGAACCCTTGGTGGGGTCGGTCTTTTTGGAGTCGTCTTGACCCTTGGCGGAGGCGACCTTCTTGGAGTCGTCTGAACCCTCGGCGGAGGCGACCTTCTTGGAGTCGTCTGTACCCTTG
>JAPONP010000067.1 GCA_026713835.1 Bacteriovoracales bacterium | reverse complement strand
GTCGACTGCCTCGTCGCTTCCCTGCGACGTGCAGGAAGCACGCCTCGGTCGCTCCTCGTTGCCTCCTACCAATCTTATCCGGGTGGAGAACAGTTACCTTGCCTTTATTACAGTTTTTGCTAGAGGTGCGAGCAGTTACTAAAATTCTTCTCCATCGTATTCTTGGATGGGGGAATGGATCACTTTTCCCTTGGCGATTTCCCTGAGGGCCGTGACTACTTCCTTATTTTTCGATTTGACCAAAGGTTCGGCCCCTTCCCTAAGTTGCTTGACCCTTTTGGCCGCCAAATGGACGAGTTCGTAGCGATTTTCTACTCTTTCCAAACAATCTTCAATGGTAACCCTTGCCATAAAAAGAAACTCCTCTTAATTAGTGCTGAGTTAGGATTTCGATGGAACCGAATACATTTTATCGATCTCCCCTTGGTATGCTTTGATAACGTTTTTCTTCCTCACCTTAAGAGAAGGGGTCACAAAACCGTTATCTACCGTAAACTCTTCGGGAACGATATAAAAATTCTTTACCGTCTCAAAGCTCGCTAAATCCTTATTCACATTGGCGATATCCGATTCAATGAGATCGTGAACCTTGGCATTTGTCGCAATGGCCTTGAAGTCACCTAAAGTCTTATCTCCAAGCTCTTCTTCCATCTGAGCAAAGCTTTCCTTTTCGATTCCGATAAGGGCCGTGAGATATTTTTGGCGATCTCCAATGATGACGGGATGAGAGATATGCCTTTGAAGTTTGAGCATATTCTCAATTTTTTGAGGAGCTATATTCTTTCCTCCCGATGTGATGATGAGATCCTTTTTACGATCCGTAATTTTTAAATGACCCTCGGGAGTAAATTCGCCGATATCACCGGAATAAAACCAACCCTCTTTGATGGATTCAGCTGTCGCTTCGGGATTCTTATAGTACTCTCGGAGAAGAGCCTTAGACTTGATGAGAATTTCTCCATCATCGGCAATTTTGATCTCTACATCACCTATGGGAATCCCCACCGTCCCAGGAATTTGTTTCTCCGTAGGGTTGGCCGTACAAGGGGCCACGGTTTCGGTCAGTCCATAACCCTCGATAATGATCAGGTTGGCGTTTTTAAGAAACTTGATGATTTCTACCGCAATGGGGGCCCCACCGGAAATAAAATAGCGTACTCGGCCCCCAAATCGATTGTAGATTTTTTTGAAGACCAAATTATAGGCCGCCTTGGCCTGAAGAACTTCTACGGGAGAGGGCGAAAGATCTCGACTCAATTTATCGTGGTAATGGGTTAGAGTTTTGTCGGCCCATTTGAAAATGGCCTTTTTAACGGGAGAGCCGGCTTCCACTTGATCCATAATTTTAGCATAAATTTTTTCAAATATCCTGGGAACGGACATAAGGATCGTGGGCTTCACCTCAGCCAAATCATCGATTAAATGATCGATGCCTCGGGAAAAGACCATCTCCCAGCCAAACATCAAATTAAACATGGATTCACAACGACCAAAAACGTGAGAGAGGGGAAGCCAGGTCAACGTCCGATCCTTTTCGTTCAAAGACCCGCCAAAGATTTGACGAACGTTTTCCAGCATGACCGTAAAACCCTCATGGGTGATCACCACACCTTTAGGTTCGCCGGTCGTTCCCGAAGTGTAGATAATACTGGCCACTTCATCGCCTGTTTGGGCCTTGATATTGTTTTGAAAAAATTCTGGATCTTTTTCTGAAGCCTGATCACCGAGCTTTAAAAACTCATCAAAAGTATAGACGGTTATATCGGATTTGATTTGTTCCCGAGAGGATGTGGAAACTTGATCCAAGAGGATCATATGAGTGAGACCATCCAACTCGCCCTGAACCTTGAGAACCTTTTTTAAAAGTTCATCATTTTCGACGACCAAAATCTTGCTATCGGAGTGTTTAAAAATGTATTTGATCTCCTCTCCCGTGTAGGTGTGGTAGATGGGGATGGTCACTCCACGGGCCGTCATAATCCCAAGGTCACAATAATGCCACTCCTTTCGTGTATTGCTGAGAATGGCAACCTTTTGGCCGGAAATCACCCCGGCTTCTTTAAAGGCCATCGCCAGGGATTGGATGACTTTTTTATAATCCCGATAGGTGATGTATCGAATTTGCGAACCATCAAAATGGCCCACGGCTTGATGAAAAGAGGATTTATGGACACGATCTAAAAAGAGCTGGCCCACTGTTTCCAGTTTCTTTGTCATTTTTTACCTCATCTGATCGTCTGTTCGTTGGGTGATTACACCCAAGATATAACAAAATCAACCCTTTGTGAAAAGGGACAAAGGCCTAATTTTTGCACAATCCGAACGGAGGACCAAAATGTCTCAAATCATCGTGATAGCGCACTGCACATCATCATCCCTTAAGGCCTCCCCTCCGGATTCCGGGAAGGGGTGGGCCAGCTTCCATTTCATCGGGGCCTGGAATGGGCATTGGATTGAAAAAATTTGCCTGGAATTTAGGGCCCCTCCCCTCTTACAGGCCCAAGAGGGAGAAGAGTATATTATTTTAATGCGGGCCACAAAAATCGTGGGCAAGGCCCTCTTTGGGCGCATAGAAAAAATCACTCCCCTAAGCTCCTTGGAGAGCTTTTTCTAGTACTCCGACCCGGGGGCAAAAGCGGCACGATCTTCCCTTCATCTTTTTTCTCTCATCGAGAGATTCTTCCTGGCGATAACGGAAGGTCATTGGATTCAAGGGGGCACCAAAGATGAAAAAATTTGTTTTTTGGTTATTTTTGATGATCTCTTTTGAAACTCACGGAAAAGGGCCCATCGTTTTTAGTATCTCCCAAGATATTTCTCTTAAGGATAATGTTAAACCTTTAAAAAATTTTTATATCAGCATGGGAAAAAATCAAGGCGTTCGGGAAGGGGTTATCCTAGATGTCTTTCGAGCTATCTCGCAGATAAATCCCTATGAGATGAGAAAACGGTATAATTTCAAAGTGAAGATCGGAGAACTCAAAATCGTTTATTCAGAAGATCATTCGGCCATTGCCATTCTCCATTCTCTAGAAATCGGCAAAAAGAACCTATCCTTTGAAGTTGAAGGGATTATGATAGGGGATAGCGTTGCCGTCAAAACGACAAGCAAGTAGTAAAGGAAGGGGCCGATTATTTCACATCGATAATAAAACGCCCTTTTCCCGTAAGAAAAAACATCTCTGCATCGATACTATCATTAAAGGTGATCTCAGCCGATAACATTTCGCCATCCGGGAAAAAATTGACACTTTTTACATAGCGACTTTTACCCGGAAATTGAACAGAGGGGTCGATGGTTGAGTCAAAAAAATCGATATAGAGCTTTCTTTTGGATTCCGATAGATGCCCATAAGTTCTCGGCGGCCCATTCGTCTCAAAGTCAAAGACGATCCTCTCATAACCTCGAACTTTACCGTAGGAATGCCTAATCCCCATAAGACGGGAGGCGTTTTCTTGGGAACCCAAATGAAAAACGCCCTTTTTATGATAGATGGATTTTTTTCGACCATCCAACTTCCAAATTCTCTCTTTCATCAAGTTTTGAGAAAAGGAGGGGGATAGAAAAGTACATAATACGATGGCAAATAAAAGACGCATATCCTCCATTATAGAGTGGATTTGGGAAAAATTTCAAGTCATTTAAGGCCTATATAAGAGCCTATCCTAAGCGAAAAATGTTTGGGCCTTTCTCTTCCTGAGTTCTATCAATGCCATCAAAATTCCCATTAAGGCCATGAGAATAAAGTTGCCACCTCCCGAGTTTGGATTTTGAGGGTCTATAGCACCACAAGAGGCCCCGTCCGAATCGCTCTCATCTTCTCCCAGGCCGTCTACGCTCAATTTTTCCGTACAGGAGCGATGGGCCTTTTCTTCGACGATATAATAATTCCCTTCTTCTCTTTCGCTCACGGTTAAAATCATCAGGTAGTGTTTTTTAGAAGGGGTAAAAGTGCTTGCCGCCGGAAAAAGATCACTGAGATAAATCCCCGTAGGAAGCCCTCGTGTGAGGGGCTGAGGGACAATCTCTATAGTAAAACGGTTCTGATCCGATTGGGTCTCGTCCAAAGGAACGCGAACGATAAAATTGCCACTTCGATCAAGGTTATAGTCCGTCATTACAGTTCCCGAAATATAATTAGGGGTCTGTATCGCATCAATACTATCCCATGAATTAGGATACCGACCAATAAAATTACCATCCGACGGAAGGGTACCGGACGGAGTTTTCCATACCAAAACATTAGTTCTCAGCGGAGAATAAACACCCTGGGCCACGATCTTTATATCGAGAAAAAGATCCTTTTCGGCGTCAGGGTTATAATCTGAAAGATCGACGACATAAGTATCCTTAACCCTTCGAGATTGATTATTTAAAACGCTTAGAGAACTATTGGCATTGATAGAGGTATCACTAAAAAATCCCGTCCGTACCTCCCCTACATAGGCCCCCTCTTGATCATTGCTTTGAACCAAGTTAATGGAATGGGAGCCCCCTGAAGAATAATCCAATGGAATTTCAAATTCACAGCGAATCCCTATCGCCCCCACATTTAGGACTTCCCCGTCACTCGATAATCTAAATCCCTGGGGATGACCTCTTTCTTCATCTCCGCATCTTTGAGAATAACTTTCCACCCAATCGGCCCCATTATTACAAAAATTAAAGCTGGCACTGTTATAATATGAAGGAGGTCCTGCATTTTTTCTCAAAGGGGCAATATAGAGATAATAGGTATCGTTTATGGGAAGGGACTTGATATTGAAAGAGCCGTCTTTTTCTGTCGCTGCCGAAGCTATAACTTTTCCACTTGTAGAAGAAACCGCCTTGACATAGGCCCCAAAAACACCTCGGTTTGAGCCGGCTCTTCCCACAACTCCTTTTAAAGTTCCTCTCGATTTTGAAGAAAGTGGATATAGAGCATTGAGCCCTTCTTTATCGTCGGAATGGAGAATATGCTGTCCCCTAAAAGCGACGTAAGTCATAGTAGATTTTTGAACCTGTCCATGGCCAAAACCCATAAAATGACCAAATTCATGAGTCAGAACATCTCCAAGAAAATCCCCTCCCGGAGCATTTGCATTTTCAGAAAAATCTGCATTATCATTGACAATTACATCGGCCGCAAAAATTCTTCCCGTTCCTGAATAATAATTAAGTCTCGTAATGGCCAAAACACTGGGGCCGAAGTCCGAATCTGTGCTAAAATAAAGATCATTTCTTTCAGCACTCGCTCCATCCCCCCAACTTCGACGGGTTGTTTCAATATCTCCGTTTCCATTCCACTGGCTCAGGGAAAAGTCGATGATATTTTCGATAGTACCTTCACTTATGCTCTGACTATTAGATGGATTGACATGGATATCCAAATTCCTTTGATCACTTCCCCAATGCAGCCCCTTGAAACCACCACTATTCCCCCTCAATTGAACAAGCGCATAAGTTGATAAGGGTATGATAAAGACCCCTAAGTAAAAAAGAAAACGTTTGTATGTAAATTGATATTTCACTTGATAACCTTTTTACTTACTTTTTTGATACCGAGTGATAAAAACAAATAATGATCCCATAAAAATAAGAATTAAAATCAAGAAATAAAAATTAAATTGTTCACTATGGGAAGGAGGAGTCTCCTCATCACTAGATTGTATGGTTCTCTTTTCTTGGAGACTACCGACTTCACGAGAAACCATTTTCTCCTCTTTCTTTGCAATAACAATTTTTTTCTCATCACCGGAATCTTTTGGAGAAAACGAGGTTTTAAAACGAAAATCGTCTAATATCCTATCAAAATCGGAAACAGAAATGAGTCCAACTCCAAGCTGATCAGAAAAAATAGATGAAACCAAAAATTCTTTACCACCCTTTTTTATTCTCGAAAATTTACCTGCGGCATAATTATGAACCCAAAACCCTTTTCGAGAAGAGTTGTGCTTAAGAAGAACAACAACTTTTTCCCCAATAACGAACTCTGGGGTACCCGGTATTTTTTGACCTATCCCTTCTAAAATTCCACCCGGATATCGAACCGTAAAATTCCTTTGAGGGGAGGAAAGTGGTTTCTTAAATTGAGGTTGCGTTGCAAATCGATCGGCATTGAGAGTAATTTCGGTGGCGATATCCCCTAAGTTATCTCGGATGTAATCAGAGCTAACAACGGTGCCAAAAACGACAACATCCGAACTCTCCACTTTTTTTTGAACAGTGGTCGAAGCAAAAGAAGTGGCAAAGGCCTTGAATTGAATGAGTGAGAAAAATGAGATGATAAAAAAGTAAAAAAATGGAAAATGAGCAAATCGAATCATGTCTTAACCCCACAGCAAAATCTGATAATCCCTTCGGAGGATGTGGGAAAAACTTGACTCTTTTTATCAGGCAGGGGTCAGAAGCCTATAACCTATTGAAATCAATAGTATAATCGCTTATATGGCCAAATAAATGATGGTCATCGACAATAATTATTGAGTTCGAGTGGGCACAAATTCGGCGCAAGAGCCCCCCCAATCGAACGAGCTCTTTTTCCGATAACCCAAAAGAGAGATTCTCAAAAATCAGAAGGGAATCCTCAATTTTTTGCCCCAAACAGGCCAAAAGATTGATTCTTTGTCTTTCACCCCCGGAAAGGGTGTTGAGTCGCCTTGAAAGGGATAGGTAGTCCAAATTGAGCCATTGAACGTATTCCCAAATTCGACGGATTTTTGGGGTCAATCTCAAATAGGTCATGACCTTACTCATGGGAAGGGAAAACGTCTCATAAGAAGTCAAACGTCCATCAGAAAGAGAGGCATATTGGCCCTTTAGCCCTTTTCCCTGACAATCATCGCAAGGGATTCGGATATCTTCCAAATAAACCATATCGATATCCCTAAATCCTTTTCCCTCGCAAGTTGAACATCGCCCCAACAGAGAATTGACCGAAAAATGTCCCGGCCGAAGCTCCATCATTTTTGATATTGGAAGATCGGCATAGTATTTCCTTATATGTGGAGAAATGCCCAAAAAAGAGCCAACCGTCGATCGCCCCGTCACTTTGCCGACATTAGAATCGATAAGATAAACATTTCGGATATCTCCTTCTATACGCAAAGAAGTGTAAGAATAAAAACTTTCCCTTTTATAAATATCTTCAAGATGTCTTTTAATTAAAATCGGTAAAGATTTTATAATGAGTTGAAATTTTCCCGAATTAGAATCTCCTTTTATCTGAGTAACACAATCGATCGGTATCTTCATTTCTTTCTTGGCATATTGATCGCATTTGAGTCCCTTGACAATAATCCATGATGAGGGACTTCTCCTGGGAAAGGCCTCGCAGTACGACACCTCTTCTTTAGATGGCCTGGCAGGTGATTTCTCAAAATACTTTCCCTGATGAACGATTCTTCCCCCCTCGAACCCAGACCCTTTACCCATTTCTATAACTTCATCACTTAAACGACAAAAAATATCCGAGTGCTCAACAAGTAAAATAGTATTCCCATTATTTCTAAGTTTTAAAATCTCTGAAAATAACTTTTTTTGTTCTTTCCCACTCAAACCAAGAGATGGCTCATCAAAAATAAAAAGGGAACCTGATCCTTCGTAAGAAAGATATTTTACCATAAGCAATCTTTGATACTCTCCAGGAGTTAAAAGTTTTGATTTTTTCAAGAGAGGTAACTCACCTAAGCCAATTTTCAAAGCTGTTTTCAAAGATGAAAGAACTGATTTTAATATGGCCCTTAAATGGGTATCTTCAAAACGCCCCTCATCAACAATTCCAATAGTAAATTGAGCCAAGTCAGATAATGAACCTTTTAAAATTTCTTGAAACGAAAAGGATTTTTGGCTCAAAATGATTCGAGTATTTCGGGCTTCTTCACCAACTCTAGTTCCCTCACATTCCTCACATTCTTTCTCTTTTTGGAGACTTCGCAAGAGAATCCGAATATCTTTTTTATATCGCTTTTTCCCAAGTCGCTGAAATATCCCATCCAGGCCCGGGAAGTCCTTACCGCCATGACGAATCCGATCCCAAGTCTCTTGAGAAAAATTTTTAAAAGGAGTTTTCTCAGAATAACCGGCATTTTTTATTTCCTTAATAAACTTTTTCTCAAAAACGGATAATCTTTTATAGTTGAATATCTTTGTTCCCCCTTCTTTAAAAGAGATGTTAAGATTGGGAAATATCTTTTCTTCATCATAAACGAGAATCGCCCCATGCCCCGAACAAGAGCGACATGCTCCGAGAGCATTATAGGGAGAATAATGCTGTAATTTCCCGGTAGAAGCCATTCTGCCGCACTTAGGACATGACATTTGCTTTGAATACTTTATCGATACGGCCCTTTTTTTTCTTTTTTGAAATGCGATCAGCTCCTGCCCATTCTTCAGTTTAAGAAATTCATCATACCTTTTGTCCAACATCTCTAATTTTCCGAATCTAAATCGAAGTATTTCATAAAAATCATCCGATTCATCAAATGTCCTTATTTCATTACGTCTTGGACAAAAAGACCTTGGTGCGTGGGTTCTCCCTCCATATATTTCCCTGTACTCCTCACGACCAATCAAAAGATGAATAACATCGCTCTCCTGTGGCCTCATCCCCTTTTCGGAAAAGGCCTTCCTCAATTGCATCGAAGGCATAAGGTGGCGGTAGGGCAGATCATGGACGGGGCAATGTTGAGATCCCAAAAAATAAAAAATTTTTTGTAGTTTTTCCAACAATCCAATGACGTCAAGGACACAAGACCTCGAACTCATAATGGGATTTGTTTGTGCCAAGGCAAAGGCCGGCAAAACGGGACTTATTTCATCTACATCAACTTTTAGAGGCCTATCTGAAAAAAATTTAAGAGAGTCCGGAATTGAGTTGAGATACCGACGCTTCGATTCGTTATAGAGCGTATAAAAAGCCAGAGAAGATTTTCCGGAACCACTGGGCCCTATCAAACACGTCACTCGATTGATGGGGATATTGACATCTATATTTTTTAAATTGTGAACCCTGGCACCCCTGATTCTGATTGATGCCATAAATAACGGTCCTCATTCACTGGGATCAAAAAAAGGAGGATTTTAACGTTTAGAAAATTGGAAAGATCGTCTTGCACCCCTAAGGCCATATTTCTTCCTTTCCACTTTTCTAGAATCTCTGGTCAGAAACCCGGCCTTTTTCAACTCTGCCCTCAAGTTGGGGTCAATCTCGGCCAAGGCCCTTGCGATTCCAAGACGAATGGCCCCCGACTGTCCGGTCATCCCTCCTCCAGAGACGCTGACCTTAATATCGTATTTATCGGAAATCTGTAAAAGATTGAGAGGTTGATTGACGATATACCGACTCGTTGCCTTTGGGAAGTAGTCTTGAAGAGGCCTCTTATTGACCTCTATCTTTCCCGTTCCCGAAGCCATAAAGACTCTGGCCACAGAAGCCTTCCTTCTTCCAACGGTATGGGATAAATAATGATGTCGCTTACTATTCACCTATATTTCCAAACGCTCAGGCTTTTGAGAAACGTGGGGATGCTCGCTTCCGGAATAAATTTTTAATTTTTTTAATTGCTTTCTTCCCAGTGCCGTTTTGGGCAACATGCCCTTGACGGCTTTAGCGATCACCAACTCCGGGCGATTCTCAAGAAGCTCTTTGGCCTTTTTTGATTTCAATCCCCCGATAAACCCGGAATGACGATAGTATTTCTTTTGCTCCATTTTATTGCCGGTCAAACGAACCTTTTTGGCATTGGTCACGATCACAAAATCCCCACAATCCACACTTGGGGTAAACCCGGGATTGCATTTCCCCCTGAGAATAGAAGCCAATTTGCTGGCCAATCTTCCCACAACCTTCCCCTCTGCATTCACTTCAAACCATTTTGAGTCTAAGGAAGCCTGTTTCGGATAAAACGATTTTTGTTTGATCACCACATAAACTCCAAATCACTTG
Source organism: Bacteriovoracales bacterium (assembly GCA_026713835.1). Taxonomy (GTDB): domain Bacteria; phylum Bdellovibrionota; class Bacteriovoracia; order Bacteriovoracales; family Bacteriovoracaceae; genus JAPONP01. The sequence goes on along the minus strand of JAPONP010000067.1, from coordinate 40,344 downwards.
TTTATAATCCCCATTACGGACATCGTCAACGCCTTGAAGATAGAATCTTACGAGAAATAGCGCATTGCATCGTATCCTTGGAAAGACAGGATGAGTCCGACCAAATCAAACCATCGGTGGGCCCTAAAAAACCCCCAAAGTGAAGTGAAATCTCCCAAAGCTCTCTTTTTTCAAAGATTCTCCCTCTCCAAAAGAATCTCTTTTTAGCTTCATGCCATAATCAAAATTCAATACTCCAACGGGAGTGACAAACTTGAGGCCCATCCCCAAAGCCGTTTTCAAATGAAAAGGTCTATAAGGAGGCATCATGAGCCTTCCGGCATCCAAAAAAGGGGAAAAAACAAAAGAATCCGACAAATAGTAACGGGGCTCCAATTTAAAATTGACAAAATAAAGCTTATCATCAATATCCACATCATCGATATTAAGGTGGCCCGAATCGGCCATATCAAGCTGATTGATTTCATAACTTGCAAAGCCTCGAATACGATCAATCCCATTCAAGCGAAAGACCTTGATATTGGGAATGGGGGTTTCACGGCTCAAATTCTTCTGCACTCCGGTATTAAATGAGAGGGCCAAAACCAAATTTTTATTCAAGGGAAAATAAAAAGCATTTCGAAAAATCATTTTATCATAGCGAATAGATTTTTCTCCTTCCTGAGATCCCAAATAAGGCCTTGCAAATTCAAAGGAAAAATTAAAAAGAGAACCGGATGAAGGATTAATCTCACGATCTCTAAAATCAAATGTCACTCCCGGCATAAGTAAACCTAGCGAGAATCTTCCTTCATCGGCAGAATTTATCGCATCAAATTGCTTATTATGCTCAAACTGATATCGAATTGTGCCGGAAGATCGACTTGTCCATTTTTTACTCAAGGTCAAAGATCCGCGCGCTATATCCGTATCAAATGACCTAAAGCGCCTTCTTGAAAAAGAAAAAAGCGTCGATATATCCATCGAGTAAGAAAGAAAATAACGCCAATCGTAGCCTATAGAAGTTTTAAATTCTAAGATTTTATTTTGATATCTCCTTTCATCGAATGAATCAGAATCAAGTCTTTGGTTAATTTGAGATTTAAAAGTTATCGCATGATTTTCCCCAAAAAGATTATTATGACCTAATGTCGTAGAGACTTTAAAACCAATATCAGATCTAAATCCGGGAGCAAATTCAAAAAATCCAAATTTTTTCTCACGAACAGAAATCAAAATGTTGGTTTGATTTTTTAAAGGGTCAATCAAAAATGGCGATACTGAAACCGAACTAAAGAGTCCAAGCTTTGAAACACGATATCGAAGAGCATCAATCTTTGATGGAGTTATTTTATCATTATTCTTTAAAAAAACCTCTCTCTCAATAACATCTGAATGCGTTTTTTCAAGACCGACAATAACAACATCATTAAACCTCATCATTTTTCCTAAGAAAATATCAAGATTTAATATGGCCCCTGAATAATCCTTTGAGTATTGAATAACATTTGTTGAGTTTTTGTTTAAAATTTCAGAAAAGAAATATCCTTCCTCCCTAAGATTTCTTTCGATTTGGTCAATATCTCCTCTCAAGGCGATTAAGTTTACATTCTCTCCTTCTTTATTCTGTATATTTTGTATTATAATCTTCTTAGTTGAAAGAGGAATTCCTTTTAAGCTAAATTTATCCCAGAGAACTTTTTCTCCTTCAACAATTCTATAAAGAATCTTAGCTTTTTTATTTTTTTTGTTTTTTTTAATTTCAGGGCGATAAATTTTAATAAAAACAAATCCATCCATAAGATAAATCTTTTTTAATCTTTCAACAAAATCTATCGCATTACGCTCATCTAAATACCCTCTCCTTGAAAGCAAACTTCCCTTTTCATAAAAAAACTTCTTCAACTCTTTTTTTGAAAATCTTTTATTACCCCTAAAATTAATTTCATCCAAGAAAAACCGATGCCCTTCTTTAATACTGATAAAATAATGCCCGACCTCTTGTCTTTTATTCCCCTCTATTTCCTCATGGCCACCTTTAATTTTTATCACTCCTCTACCTCTTAAGATATTTTCGGATACAAAATTTTTTTTAACAATAGAAATCTTTGATAAATAAACACCCTTTTTAAAATATAATTCTTGAATTACCTTTTCAATTTGTGCTTTGTTAAGTTTTTCTCTTCTCTCAAAAAACATTTCTTTAAGAGTATTTATAATCTCAAAGCTTGGAATCGTTTGATTTCCTTTAATATCAATCCCAAACTTCGGCCCAAAATCAATCAATAGGACAGGTGTAATAAAATCATTCATATCTCTTTTTATTTCTTTTATTTCCATTTTAAAAAGATAATGACCTTCGTTTTGATAAAAATTGACAATGTTTGACACCTCTACATCAAAAGATGATTTATCCCATGATTTTCCTTCAAATTTTTTAAATTTATGAGAGATAAGATCAGAAAGATTTTTGTCGGATATAATTTCTACTGTTTTTAATATCTGCATCGAACCTTCATCAATGTAAATTTTTATTGAAAATTGACCGTCTTTAAGTGTCTCTACATATTTAATTTTTGCTTTTTCGTACCCTTTTGTTCCCAAAAATATCTTTAATTTTTCAATTAGTACCGGGATATTCTCTCGAGCAAACTCATTTCCTTTCTTTGGCAAAAGAAATCCCGACAAATCTATATTATTTTTTGAAGAAATAATGATATCTCCCAGAGTCAAAACAGGGTCAAATTCTAAATAAATTCTTGCTTTATTTTTTTTTGTCGTAATCGTATAAAACATTTTATTTCGCCCAAGAGATATTTTTATATTTTCAAGATCATCTATTAGCTTTTCTCTTGAAGTATATTTTCTCTTGATTTTTTCAATCCTTTTTTCAAAGTCTATACATCCACCTATATGGTCACAATCAAGAAAAATATTCTCAATAATAAGTGGGGTTGCTCGTGACAATGATGAAAACATAAAAAAAATGAAAATCAAAAAAATGAGTCTCAGAAATAACCCTCCCCTAAAATACTTTAAATTGATTGGTCTTCTCATCACTATCTTTAGATACCATTTTGTAAAGGGATATCTCCCCAAGCTCCAACTTTATCAAAACTCAATCCTAAACTTTACATCCGTACCGAGGGAATCGGATTCTTCTACCTGATCCTCATCTTTGAGTTCATAAATACCCTCAAGGCTTAAATTTTTGTTGATATTGTAATTAATATTCATTTCTCTTTTTTGAACGATATCTCGACCGATGGTACTCGATGCCTTTATCGAAACATTTTCGGTCAATCTTTTGTTTACAGAAATTTTTGTTGAATTTTTATCTTTTAATTGAGAATCATCATTGAAATAATTTTTTTCAGTCTCCACAACCTCAGGAGTTAAGCTTAGGTTAATTCCAAAAACTGATTTTAATTCCTGATTAACTCGAAATCGATCTAGTATCAATGTACCCAAGCCGAGAGAGGTTACGGCTTCTCTATCTTGATCTGATAAGTGGGAAGTCGATGACTTTGTAATGCCAAGAGCCAATAAAGACAATATCTCTTCTTCTGGAAGAGAAGGCCTTGAATCAAGTTCAATTTTAAAATTGTCAAGATCACCAACAATACGAAGAGTTACATCATAATTTCGAATTTTTGAGACACCTGTAAAATCAAGAAGAATATCATTATTCTCATTTCCACCTAACTTTGCAAAGCCTTTTTTCAAAATAAAATCATTATTTCTAAAGTAAAACTTCCCGGTTCCCGGAACAAGATCGATTTGCCCCCTGAGAACTGGATTAAAGATATTGCCACTAATATCAGCCCTGGCATGCGTACTCATTTCTAGCAATCTATTTTTAATTAACAAAGGCCTTATTGTCGATAATTTTAAATCGATCAAAAAAAAGTCTATCTCCATCTTTTTTTTGGTCTTTGGGATATAAGGATTCAAGTATTTTTTTTCTGATTTAGATATAAATTTACTAAATTCATCAAAAACAGAACCATTAATTAAAGAAACGCTACTCTTAATAGAATAGGGTGCTTTATTTCCTTTGACTTCGCCCTTAGATGATAGCCAAACGTTTGTTTTTCTTAAAAATCTTATCTTAGCATTATCAAGAGAGTATTTTAGATTAAAAATTGGAAATGGAATTTTCATCAATATATTCCCTGAGATATTTAAATCTCCACCTCCAATTTTCCCCTTAAATTTTTTAAAATTAATTTTTTCAGACTCTGAGTCTATAAAAAAATTAAAACCATCAAACTGGGCCATAAATCCTGAATAGGTTCCACCAACCTTTTTCCCTTCAAGGGAAAATTTCATTTTCATTTCATCTATATATTTAGAAATATTGATCATCCCGTTCCCGTATAGCTCTCCTCTGGAACTTAAAATATTTTCATCAAAAATTTTTAAAATGCTCGCATCTATATTTCCAAACAAATTAAAATCGATCCCTTTCGATAAAGAACTATTGGCTTTCATCAAAAACTTTGCTCTATGACCTTCTAATAAAATTTCGTCAGATTTTATTTTTCCACGATCAATCACAATCATATTTGAGTTGTTATTTTTCTTTAATCGAATTTCATTACTCCTATACTCAAAATCATCAATTCTAATTAAAAGATCAAGATTTTTCATGTTTTCAAGAGAAAATTCGGCCCTTGATATTCCTTTAATTCTCCCTACAATATCAGATCGGTTAATATTATGCGGAAAAAAAATGCTCATCATCTCTTTTATTTTTGATGTATTAACTTCAACTAAAAAATCTGAATGTTTCTTCCTTGAATTTAAAGAGATATTTGATTTTAAAATGATATCTCCATCAAATATCGACAATTCAGTATTTAAAATACCATTTTTTATGGTAGCCGATCCAAATGAATTTGGCATTCTATCTCCCGATACGGACACATTCTCAAAGCCAAACTGCATTTCTCCATTAAAGTTTCTTCTACCAATTTCTCCTTTCCCCGACATATTAATTTGACCAATAACAGAAAAAGAATGGGGATCAATTCTATCAAAATCACTAATCTCTATGTCTTTTACGATAAAATCATAAGAGTGTCCCTTTCTATTCACATAAAAAGTATAATTCCCTCTGATAAAACCATTCCCCTTCCTAATGGAAATATTATTGATTCTTAAAACACTTTTTTTATATGAAAAATCAAGACTAATACCCTGAATGCTTTCTCCTAAAAAATTAAGCTGTTCACCGATATATTTCCCATCAACGTTCACATCATCCACATATCCCCAAACTCTAACATCTCCACTCAAGTTTCCATCTAATCTACCAGGCAGAAAGTCAATCTCTTTACTTATTGGAAATGTTAAATCTTTAAGAGATTTATAAATCCCTCGACTTGAATTAAATTTCAAATCAAGATGAACTCTATTTTTAAAGTCAACTTCACCATCAACAAAAATGACTGATCTCTCCTTCCTTAAAGCCCCTTTTTTTATCGCAACAATTTTTTCCCCCACAAGATAATCAATATTCGCATCAACTCCTCCAAATCTGTATCCTAAAAATTGTGATTTTTTAACATTTAAATAAATCTTAAATAAAAGATCTCTACCTTTTGATTTTTCGATTTTAAGCCTACCCATTCCCTTTCCGGAAAAATCTAAAGTCCCAATAGATAGTGCTTCCTCTAAATTTAATTGAGGAAAATCTATTGATATATCAATTTCTTTTCCTATATATCCCGATATATTTGCCAACGTTTCATCAAGATTTAAAGTCCCACGAAATGAAGAGTAGCTAAGATCCGTATCGATATTAAGTTCTAAATTTTTAATATTGGCCTCCCTATAGTCGAGAACGCTCATCCCCCCAACTGAATAGTGAGTTTTTTTAGAAAACAAATTTTTAGATATTATTTGAATGTTTTTAAAGTCGCTTAAAATATTTGCCTCACCATCTAATGTGATGTCAAAATTATGATTCCTTTTTTCTTGAAAGAAGAAAAACTCACTCAGGTTTAAAGAACTCATCTTTATATTTAAATCAAAAGGATAAAATTCCTTGCTCGATAAATTAAAAATTTTAAAACGATCTTTAACTTCAAGTCCACCTGATTTATTAAATCCCCTTAACGAGGTGGCGACAATATCATCTCCCGATTTTTTAAAATCAATTCTTCCATCAAGAACTTTAACAAAAGGAGTGGCGACACGGGCCAATTCAATATGCCCGGAAGAATCAAAATGCCTTCCTCGCCCCTTGAGTTTTATGTGTGATTCTAATTCTCCCGTAATATCTGAATTAAAAGTATTTTTTTTAATAATTGACTCTATAAAAGAAGATACTTTCAACTCTGCATTATATTCAAAATCTTTTGGGAAATGCATCCCAAAACTTGCTTGAGCCTTAGCTAGAATAGATGAATCCTCTGACAAGATATTTAAATTTTGGATTATCACATTCTTAGGTCTTATTTTAATATCTGCACTTACATCATCTATATCAAACCCTTTTAAAAAAACAAAATCTTTTTCAATCCCTTTAAGATTGTAAATATCGATACCAAGGAGGATCACATCTGAATGAAGTGATATTTTTATATTTTTTGAATAAAAATTATATCTATCAATATCTACTTTCATATCCTTTAACTCAATATTTTTTACTACTCTCAAAGAAGTATCTCTAAATGAGGATATTTCTTCTAAGATCGAATCAATTTTTTTTTCATTTTTATGACTTAAATTGATTCTAGCTATCCCTCCGGATGCTATGGCCTTTTTAAATGACACCTTATTTTTGAATAGATCTATTAAATCAAATTGAAAATCAATTTCATCTACAAAAATATCTGCTTGGGAAATACCATCAATAATGCGGTTCATATCCATCTCAACTCCGCTGATAATAATGCCGGGAGGGAAAAAACGAACAGCAGCTTTCTCAAACGAAATTGCCCCAACTATTTCTCTATCAAAAGTATTCGATAATCTCTTTGAAATAAAACCAGAGAAATATTTTGTCTGCAGTACTTCTAAGGCCACAAAAGAAAGGGCAAATATTCCCATCAAAAAAACAATAAGAATTTTATTGATTTTCCTCAAGATTTCTCAGCCTTTCCTCTGTTAATCGATAAGAGGGGTCGATATTAAAAACGTTTTTAAAACTTTTATATGCCCTGGGCCTATCTCCCATTAAAAAATAGGATTCACCCTTAAGGTATTCAAAACATACTTGATCGGAAGTACTCAAATTTTCCTCCATCAAAACTTCTCGAGCTACTCGAACTGCATTGATATAGTCATATTTCAAAAGTAAAATTCTGATTTCAAAATAATAAATATCTTTTGAATCTATTTTTTTGTCCTTAATTTTTTTTATTCTATCAATACAATTTAGAGCCAAATCATAAAATTTAAAATCTATAAGTGTCACCATGATATCTTTGAATTTTTTAATAAACCACTCATCTTCAAATGTATTAAGTTCTGCCTTTACCATCGATTCACCATCTGATTTATTTTCCAAGTCACCATAATGCATTTTGATAGAATCCAAATCTAGTCTGACCTTTAACTTTTCACTACTCACTTTTTCTTTATTTAATGATGAGTTATTTTGACGTGGATTTGATTCAATATCTTTACTTGAGCAAGACTTTGCCAATGCTTTAAGTTTTTGAAAGCGTTTGTGATCACTGAAATATGGTTTTTTTTCGAGATCCTTTATCAAATCATCTCTCAGTCTCCAATTTTTTACTTTGTCTACAAACTCTAATAAGTCAATAATATTATCTAGATTTTCAAAATCAACAACCATTAAATTGATAAAATTTTTAATGATATCATTTTCAAAATCATTTCTATCAATTTCTGAGAAAAAACCAATATCTATCTCGGATTTCTTTTTTATAAAAGAAAAAATAATTTCTTGATCTTCAATTCTCTTGCAATCAGACGGATCTATATTGGAAACGATGAAGCTTATAATTCTTTTTATCTTTTTTTCATCAAACTTGTTTTTGATTTCTTTAAAATTTTTATCAAATGTCTTATATTCACCTTGATAAACTTGATGAAGAAGATCATACGTCTTAGAAGTATCTCTCATAAAAGGATGATAAGCCTTCATGTCAATGTTGATTCTTTTTTTCTTTATTGATCTATCCATTTGCTCCTGACACTCTTTTCTTATGTCCTTTAATCTGCCTAGAGATTTATAGACCTCAATAAGTTCCTCTCGAATAAAGAACTCTGGAAAACATTTTTGATTAAGCATCTCTTGTAAAAAATCGACCCACTCAATTATTTTATTTTCTTGAAAAAAACCATCTCGTATTTGATTGAAAATTTCGTTGAACTTATTGTTGTTTTTTAATTCGATCGCTAATAAAAGAGAAAAGGAATAAAGCTCTTTTGAATTTTCTCCACTATATTCATTTGGCCAATGTTCTTCTAACTTGGTCAACGCTTTGAGATACTCACCCTCCGAATATAATTTCTTAGCATTGAGATAAAAATCCATGGCCACTACTTATCCATTTAGAGCCTATCCCACGACTTTAAAATGACGCTTGCAAAATGGAACGTACTATCTAAAAAGATAAACCTAAACACTTCAATCCTTTTTATTAAAGAAAATCGAAGCCGTGAGTAATTACTTCACCTACTATTCTACCTCAGAATTTGATCAAGTAAATTAGTAGAGTAATTATTGCCTTTGAAATTGGTATCGCTAAGTATCTTTAAATGCAGGGAAATGTTGTGATGAATCCCATCGATAATAGTCTCCTTCAAGGCCCTTTTCATTCTTTCAATACATTTAGAACGCGTCGGTGCATGAGAGATAATCTTGGCCACCATAGAGTCATAATAGGGGGAGACCATGTATCCCGAATATATAAAGTCATCCACCCTTATTCCAATTCCTCCCGGACGGTAATAATGAATGATTTGCCCCGGAGAAGGGGCAAATGTTTTAGGATTTTCAGCATTTATACGACACTCTATGCAATGACCGTTAAATTGAATATCAGATTGCTTCAAATCCAAGGGTCTGCCCTCTGCGACCTTGATTTGCTCAGCAATAAGGTCAAGACCTATTCTCTGCTCAGTAACGGGATGTTCGACCTGTATTCTCGTATTCATCTCCATAAAATAAAATTTCCGAGTATTTTGATCAAATAAATACTCAACCGTTCCAACAGAATCATAGCCCACATATTGGGCCAAACGAACAGCACTATTACAAATTTGATTTCTTATTTTTTCATCAAGAATAGGAGAAGGGGATTCCTCTAAAATCTTTTGAAATCTTCTCTGAACAGTACAATCGCGCTCACCAAGATGAACCATATTTCCATGTTGATCGGCAAGAATTTGAACCTCTATATGCCTTGGGCTCGTTATATATTTTTCAATAAAAAGTGTGTCATCTCCAAAGGCAGCCTTTGCTTCCTCTTCAAGTCTTCTGATTTGGGGGATCAAGTCTTCAATCTTGTCAACACGACACATTCCCCTTCCTCCGCCACCTGCGCTGGCCTTGATAAGAACCGGTAAAGTCATCTCACCCACGGCCTGAGTCACTTCCTTATCACTTAGCCCATTGACCGATAAAGACTCTAAGATGGGGATATTGGCCTTCTTTGCCATTTCTTTGGCCTGTATTTTTGAACCCATTTTTTTTATGCAATCCATATTCGGTCCAATAAAAGTCAATCCCCACTGCTTGCACGAAGATGCAAATTCAAAATTTTCCGATAAAAAACCAAATCCCGGGTGAATGGAGTCGGCATTTGTAATTTCAGCCGCAGATAAAAGGGCCGGAATGTTGAGATAGCTCTTGGCTGATCGTGGCGGGCCGATGCAAACCGATTCATCTGCAAGTTTGACATGAAGGGATTCTTCATCGGCGGTAGAATGAACACTTACTGTTTCAATCCCCATTTCCTTACAGGTTCTTAAAATCCTTAAGGCTATTTCACCCCTGTTTGCAATCAAAACTTTTTTGATTTTCACCTTATTTCCTGATTTTAAAAAGAATCTGATCGTATTCAACAAGGCCTTCATTTTCAGCACAGATTTCAACAATTTCACCAGCAACTTCGGCCTCAATCTCATTCATAATCTTCATGGCCTCTAGAATACAAAGGGTTTGACCGACACTCACCTTATCCCCGACCTGGACAAAAGGGGCATTATCCGGTGAAGGGGCCCGATAAAATGTTCCAACGAAAGGAGATTTCACCTCAATAATATGATCATCACTTTGAGTTTTTGATAAGTTTTTCTCTTGCTCTCCCTTCGTCTTTTCACTCGATAGAAGAGAATCCTTAATATCTCTTTGAATATCCCTAGTTTCACCCACGAGGCTTCCCGGAGGAAGAGTTACGGAGCACTTAAAGTCATCATTTTCAAATTCTAATTTAGCGACCTCTTCCTCTTTGGCCAACTTAATCATTTGTTTTATTTTTTTAACATCCATAAAATCCTCTTTTCTAAACCTATAAGCTCATTTCATTTACCGACATTAATCATTTAAGTCTAATCTCTACTCATTTTTTACTCTTTCTATATACTCATTTTTCCTCGTATCAATCCTGAGAATATCTCCTTTATCAATAAAAAGAGGAACATTGACTGCAAGACCTGTTTCCAAGACGGCCCTCTTGCTTCCTCCTTGAGCCGTATCGCCTCTAAGTCCCGGATCTGTTTCGGTTACCTTGAGATTGACAAAATTGGGAAGTTCGATGGTGATAGGACGCTCATTAAAGTATAAAATAGAAACCTTTAGACCCTCCTGAAGATAGAGGGCCCTATCTCCAACATTTTCTTCGGATAAACAAACCGTTTCAAAAGTTTTTTGATCCATAAAATGATGACCCTCACGATCGCCATAAAGATATTCCATTTCCCTCTCGTCTAGGTTAGGCTTCCCCGCCGTATCCACTCCTGCTTTAAATGTTTTCTCTAAAACCTGCCCGGTTTGCAAATTTTTCAGTTTTGTCCTCACAAAAGCAGAGCCCTTGCCGGGATTAACATGTTGAAACTGAATAATGATAAAAGGTCTCCCTTCAAGTTCAATTTTGAGTCCATTTCGAAAATCGGTTGTTTGATACATTTTCTCTTTCCTTATCTTGTGTTCAATAAAGATAATACGCCCAAATAGTAAACATCCTTTCCCAATCCTTCAATAACTCCCAAGCATACCCTGGCCGACATTCTGTCACTTCTAAAGTCCTCTCGCCCGTGAGTATTGGTAAGATGAACCTCCACCACTCTACAAGGAAGCCCTCTAATGCAATCGTAAAGAGCAAAGGAGGAATGGCCCAATGATCCCGGATTTAAAACAATTCCATCATAGGCGGCCATATCGCTTTGGATTTTCTCTAAAATATCGGCTTCTCGATTCGACTGAAACCAAGTGGTGCTCACTTCCTCCTTGGTCAATTTCCCCTCTGTATAGATTTTGATCTCTTCCAAGGTATCTTGACCATAAAGATCGGGTTCTCGAATTGATAAGAGATTGAGATTTGGACCATTGATCACGAGTATCTTTTTCATTTTCCAAAATAACTTAAATCATGGTCTTGATTGAAAAAGCGGGCCTTTTTTTGCCTTATTCCGCGAAGAAAACCCATCAAAAGCTCCTCATAGCGCAAATGACGAGACTTCTCTTCTCCATCCGGGGAAGGAGAAAACCTCTCATCCCAAGCGGCCATAATATCTTGACCATCCCTATACCATAAAAGTTCCCGTTTAAGATATTCCAGTCTCTCTTTCGATGCATTATCTTGGGGATGGAGTTCAACGATCTTCTCCAAGGCCTCGACCGCCTTAGAGGTATGCCCCTGCCTTTCGTAAAGATCGACGAGAGTATGGGTTGCAATCGGGTCTGCTTCTTGACGACCCTTGGACCCCAAGATTTCCTTTTTTCCCTCTTGAGAGGAATCCGCAAAATCCACCTGAACCCATTCCTCACCGGAAGATGGCAGGCCCTCTTCTCCCCGATCTTCCCCGGCAACTTTTTGAAGATCCCGGGATCTCTCCTTCAGGTACTCATTGGCCTCCCTGTCTTTGGGATTGAGGAGGAGGACTCTTTCAAAGGCCTCTTGGGCATCGTCCCATCGGCCCAATTTTAAATTGGTACGGGCATAGAGTTGCTGCAGTGCATATCGCTCCCCCTGTTCCCCGGCCATTGGGGCCAAAATGCCCAAGGCCTTGGCATATTTTTGGGTGTCGTAATAGACGTGGGCCAAAATCACCAGCCCGGCGGTGTGGGTGGGATGAAGATCCAGGCCCTTCTTGAGAACCTCGAGGGCCTCCCGGTACATCCCCAAACGACGATAGGTTTGTGCCAAAGGAGCAAAAACCTTGGAACGAGGATTTTTTTGGTATATTTTCAGGTACTTAGCTAATGGGCTGATCCTCTTCATGGCCTTCTCGTTGAGGAATAAGCCTCTATCCTAAAGGACTTTTTTCGGATGCGCTATCCTCAAGGCCCGCTTCCTTTTGATTGATGATTCTTGGAGTCAAAAAGATAACGAGTTCTTTCCTTCTTTTCTCCGGATTGTAAGGAGTGCGAAAAAGCCAACCGAATATGGGAATCTCTTTCAAAAAGGGGATCCCGGTATGCCCTTCGGCTTCCGTAAAGCTATAGACTCCTCCGATCACGATTGTAGAGCCGTTATCCACCAAAACATTGGTGCTAATGGAATTGGAGGAGGTATCCGGTGGGGCCCCTCCCGTTCTTGAAGCCTCCGTAGGGATGTGTTCGCTTTTTTGAAGGCTTACCTCCATGACGATGGCCCCCTCATTTGTCACTTGAGGAGTGACTTGCAAAGAGAGGGGGGCGCTCACGGAATCGTAGGTCACGGTTCCTTCCTCTGCGGAAACACTCTTTCTATAGGTTTTAGAACTCGTACTCACGATAGAAGCGGCCTTTTTGTTTTGGGTGATCACCTTCGGAGAGGAGATCACTCGCCCCGAACTCTCTTGCTCTAACAATTCTAAAGTCGTGTTTAGGCCCACCAATTTTTTAAAGATATTCACACTCACCCCTAAAGCAGTGCCCTCATCTTTGTAATTACCGATAGAAGAAAAACTAAATTCTGAGTCTTGGGTAGATGATCCGGTTCCGGTGGACACTCCACCTGAAGAGTAGGTCATCTCCACTCCTCGAGAAAGTCCAATTTTTTGGGAGAATTCATCAAAAACCTCCACGATCTTGGCCTCAATGAGTATTTGTGGGGTTTGGGTATCGAGAACTTCGATCATTTTTTTCATTCGTCCGATATTTTCTACAGTATCTCTAATGATGAGTTGATTTGTTCGCTCGTCCAAAGATATTTTCCCCCGATCCTTTGTGCTATATTCTTTTAGACCTTTCATTAACTCTGAGGCATTGGCATAACTTATGGGGAAAATTTTTGTGACCAGCGGTTCTTGAACTTCCAAAAGTTTTGCTTGATCATGCTGAAGTTTTTTTTCTGCCTGGGCCTTAGCATAAGTTTTTATAATAAGAATGTTTTCTTTCTTAAGGGCGACTGTTTTTGACGTCTCTAAAATGATATCGAGAACCTGATCCCAAGGAGTATCGGTCAAAGAGAGCGTCATTGGAGGAAGGGCCGCCACCGATTCATCGACAATGATATTAAACCCCGATGAATCTGCTATCATTTTAAATAAATCTGTAATGGCAATTTTTTTGACATCAATATGGATACGTTTTCCAACATATCTTTTTTTTCCACTAAGGACGATATTTTCCAAAATATCATTAACGCTATTGGATTTAGGAACATTGATCTTGATCAAAGCATCTTTTTCATTGCCTTGAAGAAGATTTTTTCCGGATTGAGTCATCCCTTGATGAGAAAAATTCTTACCGGAAAAAACTCCAAATCTATTCTCAATACGAAGTACTAATGTAGTATTTATGGATTCTAAAATGGATCTCACATTGTCTCTAAGTTGAACGGCCACTCGAATATCATTCAAATTTCCGGGCCTTCTATAGGGAGAAACAAATACGGTGGCCCCTTCAAATTCAGATGTATCAAATGCCCTCATAACTTTTGAGTCTGCCTTTACATCCTTTATATCTAAAATAATTTGTTTATCCTTTTCATTTTGGAACCTAGATGCTTTTATTCCCGTCTTATCAAATTTAAAAATGAGCTTACTGATTTCTCCTTCTTGAACAAAGTTAATACTCTCTAAATTAAAAGATGAATAAGAAATTACGGGGGTCAAAAGAATAGCAAAGCAAAATATTTTAAAACCCATCATATCACTCAAGTTTTTATCTTTCGTACCTTATTTTTATTTAAATTCAATTCACTCTTTTATTATAGCATATAAGCTCTATCATACGATATTACTCTGATATAGGGATAATTATTTCCAAGTATTCTTCTTGGTCATAGATATTTTTTATCTTTTCCACTACAACAATACCTCCCGGAAGGATGGCCTTTACCTCAGCATTATTGGGACCTATTTTCATCCCCTCTTTAAGCAAAAAACTTCCGGATTTGCCTCCGGCACTTGCCACGGCCCTTCTATTTTCTCCAACATAAATACCCTGAATCGAAATTTCATCCAATGAAATCTTTTCTAAAGCAAAGCTATCTTTAAGAACTCCATCCTTTGAGATAATGGTGGATTTCTCTAAACGCTTTTTCTTTACTTTTTTTAATAGTGGTTTAAAAGGGTCTCTCAACGAAAATGGATCAGGTATTTCTGTCTTCCCTTCGAAAAAGTTAGAAACCCTGGGTTTTTTAACAGAAGGGGTCGGCTCTTTGCTCTCATCCATCAATACATTTTCTTGAGAATGGGCAATAGAAAACCACAATATCAAAAATATAAAGATATAGATCCCTTTCACTAAAAATGTACTCCTAGGATTTGTTTGAACTATTGGAGTCATATTTAAAAACCTCTATCTTGGCCTTCAAGTCAATGAGTTGAAAACGTCCCCTATTTTTATTATCTTTTGAAGCCTCCATAATAACTTCACTAATATCTATAAGCCTCGCATTTTTTTCAAGACGCTCAAAATAGACAAGAAATTGCAAATATGTACCCAAAGCCTTGAGTTCATATTCTCTAGCAATATAAAAATCTTCTTTTTTTTCTGTTGTTGGATTTAAAAAAACATCCTTTATGTTTAGAAAATTTGCCTCCCTTGAGAATAGATCGAACATATCGGAATCTCTAATTTCCTCAGGGAGTTGTTTTTTAATAACCTCAACGTCTTTTGATATTTGTTTAAGTTGAACTTTTAATTCCTCAAGGTTTTTAGATTCTGTCTCTAAAAGATCTCGTCTTTTTTTCAATCTACCAATCTGTTTTTCCAATACCTGAGGCTTATCTTTTTTTTGTTTTAGTCTGTCAAGATGATCCGTGTAATCTCCAAACCTAGCATAGACCATGTAAAGGAGAATAAAATAGTGTATATTTCTAATTAATTTTGTCTTCATAATAGGATTAATTCCTCAAAAAGATATCGCCAAATCTTAATCGAGTTTAGCGTCTCTTTAATTATTTATATTTAACGACTTCTCCTGAAATTTTAAATCTTTCACTCCTTGCGCCACTTTCTTTATCGACTATTGTTTTTAAACCATCGAATTTTAAATCCTTTTTAAAATAGATTGATTCATTTAAATTCTCTATAAAAGTATCAATACTTTTATAGCTAAATGTTATCCCTTCTATATCAATCTTATCTTTTGATAAAGATAACTTTTCTATCCAAGTTTTATCAGGAATATTTTTTGAAATATAAGTTAAAATCCTAACAGGATTTTTCTTGCTTTTGACTCTCAAATTAACAAGATTTTTTCTTTTTTTCAAAACTTTTTCTTGATCTAAGATTTTTTGAATTTGCTTTTCTACATCACCATATTTAGAAATTTCTTTATCCAAAGCCTTCTTTTCATCTTCCAAAGAAGTAATCTTGGCCTCCAATTTTTCTTCTATACCTTTCGTATATAAATTCAAAACAAAATATGAAGCATATAAAAGAACAATAGAAAGCAATACCATTTTAACATTGATTTTCAAAAGAAGAGAATAGAACTCTCCAAGTCCTTTAGCATCGCCGTCTGTAGGCAAGATATTAATTTTGATCATTTTATTGTTCATCCAATGTCCTCATGGCCAACCCCATTGCCGTTGCCCCTAGACTAGATGCAAGGGAAAGAAAATCTTCATCGAACACCTTTTCATTAACATCAATTTTGTCGAAAGGATTAAAAAATAAAATTTCTACCCCAAGATCGGCCCTCAACCTTTCCGATAGGCCGGGAAGAGATGAAGATCCCCCGGTAAGATAGCATGCTCCAAAGCGATCAATCCCTACAGACGACATATAGAAATCTAATGTTTTCTTTATCTTTGACAGTAGTAGATCTAAAGAAGAATCAATAATCTTTACAATTTCTTCAGGGATATTACCATTTTGATCACCATTAACTTTTAAATCCTCAGCTTGTTCGTATTCTAGATCTGTCACCTTTTGTATTTCATCAGTTATAATTTGTCCTCCAACCGGAATTTCTTTATTAAAAACAAGTTTTAGACCTTGTTGAATGATGATATTGGTCGAATTTGCTCCGACATCGATAAGAACAAGTGGTTTATCCGATTTTACAAGTTGATCTCTACAAACATGACTAAAAAGATTTGCCAATGCAAATTGATTTAAATCTATAATCTTGATGATGAAACCCGCATCTTCGACAAGAGTTTTAAATTTTTCAACTGATTCTGTCTTTGCAACAACGAAAAGAACATCGACCCCTCCTCCCTTATCCTCACCGACTATATCAAAAGAAAGAGTTCCATCATCTATATCAAAAGGAATATATTGCTCGGACTCCCACAAAACTTCATCTTTAATTTCCTCCTTCGTCCCTGAAGGAACTTTAATCAATTTTGATATGACATCTGTTCCCCAAAACCCCACACAAGCATAAGAGGATTTAATCTTTGATTCACGAATAAGATCTTTGAGAATATCAACAATTTCGTCATATTTTTGAATTTCATCTTCAAAAAAAGCTCCCTGGGGCAATGGACGAATAGCAAAATTTATCAATTTATAAGATTGTTTTGATGCAGAAAATTCGCAAATTTTTACAGAACTTGACCCAATATCAACCCCAAGCACTTTCTGAGGGGCCAAGCCTATTTGCGAAAGAAAACGTTTTAAATTTAAAGCCCCCAAGCTTACAAATCCTTGTGGCCCAAATGACCTGAAAACCACCCCTCATCCCGAGAAATGGGTTGGACTAGTTCCAACGTACTCCACCATTATAGCGAATATCTCATTCTCCTTTCAAGAAAATCGTTAAAAAACGGAACGAAGCCTAAGAAAAAAATTATTGAAACACAATGGTCATCAAATACTTTTGAAAATGGGGAAAGAATATCTGGAGCGATGCAGCAATGATGATAAAAGGCCCAAAGGCCATGGGTGTTTCCCGCTTCATTTTCCTCAACCCAATAAATATCAACCCAGCGAGAGAACCGAGAAAGCAGCTTAAAAAGAGCGTGACGACAATTTGCTCAGGGCCCAAATACAGACCCAAGGCCCCGTAGAGCTTGATATCTCCCCCTCCCATCCCTATCTTTCCCCTTAACTTATAAAAAACCCAAGTAATTGAGTAGGGAATACTAAAACCAAGAATCCCACCCCATAACCAATGAGGCCAAGGATGAAAAAAGAGTGAATAGCTTAAAAAAACGATGGCAAGATAAAGATTCACCCCGTTTGGAAGTATTTGAAAATCGAGATCAATAAAAAAATGGACAATAAATGCACAAAAAACGGAAAAGAAAAAGAAAAAGAGAATTAAAGATTTCACATCTAGACCTTTTGGAAACAACCAACAGGCCCCCGTTGCCACCAATAACTCCACAAAAGGGTAGCGTAGAGATATTTTTCTTTTACAATGAGCGCACTTTCCTCGTAAGAAAATAAAACTGAAAAAAGGAATATTTTGATACCATTTAACAATATTTTGACAAAAGATACATCGAGATCGAGGAAAAACAAAGCTCACACCTTGAGGAATTCGATAAATGAGAACATTGACAAAACTCCCCACCAAAAGCCCAAAAGTAAAAACAACTACGGTATTGTATGTAGAAATCAATCCAAATCCTTTCGTTCAAAAACAAAGCAAACTAATAAGACAAGAGCTAAAAGATAAAAAAAGCCATATCCAAGTGTTTTTAAAAGGAAATTAAATTCCAAATCTTTTTGGTATAATAAAAAATTCTTAATATTAAGTTTATGAAAACCGGGAAAGAGGTAATGGTATTTTTCTAATAAAAAACCCATCGGAGAAGATAGGCTAAATTTTTCAATAAACTCATCATTGACAGCATGACCTGATAGATAAAGAAAAAATGTAAAAATAACTGAAAGAGCTTTATTTGCGACAAGAGAAAAAAGCATCACAATAAAAAGGCAAATCAAAGCCTCTAGAATAGTATAAAGTATATTCCAAAAGATGAGAGGGTTAAGCTCACCGCCCAAATAAATATAAAACCCTAATGTTAAAGATGATGAAATGACAACATTAGAAATCAAAAGAAACCCCATCCCTAAAGATTTACCCAAGAGGAATGAGACCCTTGAAATGGGTCTGGATAAAGTCATATAAATTGTACGGGATTCTATTTCATCTGAAATAAGTCCTGCTCCCATCAAAATAGAAATGGCCATTGTAGATAATGATAATGTCCCTAAACCAAAGTCAAGGACTACTCTCTCGGCAATTCCAAATGCAAACTCACCTGCTACAAAACTTATAAAAAGCAGTAATAAACCTATTAAAATAATATGAAAAAGAACTCGACTCTTCAGCAAAGCTTGAAAAGTATAATAAGCTACAGTCAATATCTTATGATCTTTACAAGTCACAAACAAATTCTGCCCTCTCTATTTTTCACTTTATAAAATATCTCCTCTAAAGAAGATCGTATCGGCACAATAGATTCAATATCTATTTCTTTATCGATTAGTTTTTTTAGAAAAGCTAAACGATCTTCTCCAGACACAGTAATGATTAAAAAATCTTCTAATTCTAAAGTATTCCCATTCCATTCAAAATTTTTTCCAACAGATCTCTTTGAGATTTTAAATTCATAAAAAGATTCTCCACTTGTCATTAGTTTATCAATGGCCCCTTCATAAAGAAGTTTTCCTTTTTCTATAAAAATAACTTTTTCACAAATTTCTTCTACATCTTGAATAATATGAGTGCTAAAAAAAACAGTTTTTCCCTGCCTATTCACTTCACGAATTGCATCCTTGAGTTCCTTTCTCCCTATGGGATCAAGCCCTGAAAGAGGTTCATCAAGAATAAGAAGCTTAGGATTGTGAAGGAGGGCGCTACAAAGCCCAATTCTTTGCAACATACCCTTTGAATATATTTTAATTTTGCTATCCAAAGCAAAGTCTATTTTAAATCGCTCGGACCATTCGATTATAGATTTGCGAATACCCTTTCGTGACATTCCATTTAGGGCCCCCATAAAGCATAAAAAATCTCTACCGGTTAGGTCGGGATAAAAATAGGGGCGTTCCGGCAAAAATCCAACATTTTGCCGGAAATCTCTGCCCATAGGTCCAAGTTTTGAATCAAAAAGCACTTCTCCTCGATCAGCTTTTGTAAATCCCATAATGACTCTTAAAGATGTCGTCTTTCCCGAGCCATTGGCCCCCAAAAGTCCTACCGCTTCACCTTCGCCAAGAGTAAATGAAAGCCCATCCAACGCGGTGAACAGGCCCCTTTTCCTCGATATCGAATCCAAAAAATGACCTCGAAAAATCTTAGTGATTCCTTTTAAAGTCAACATCTCTTACAATTTTATAGAAGTTAGTCTAAAAGAAAAAGTTTTTAATGAAAGCGATCACTATTCTTCCGCTCTGCTTTTTTTTCTTCATAATATCGGGGATCATCTCTCCTTCCAAAAAGCCTCCTCTCATCATTAGCAAGCAAATGTCCCATTTCACTTTGAAATCAGATATTTTAAAATTTTTTGATTTCGGCATCAAGCGGATTTATAGCGATATTATTTGGATTCAAACCCTTTTACAATCTGATCTGGAGCACTATAAGGAAAAGAATGGAAATTCTTGGATGTTTTACCGTTTCTATACCATCTCAAACCTTGACCCCCTTTTTATTGAAAATTACTGGTACGGTGGACAATATCTCTCGGTTATTAAAGATGATAAAATTGGAGCTAAAATTTTATTTGAAAAAGGTCTTGAAACCTATCCCAATGACTACCGCCTTCTCTATTATATGGGAACCCACTATCTTATTGAGCTTAATGATAAGAAAAATGCAATAAAATATTATGAAAAGATTTTTGATTACCCTTCAACCCCGAATCACATAAAATCACTTCTGACTAAATTAAAAGAGGAAGAAGGACATCTAATGGAAAGTTACCAATTAATGCTTCAGCTCTATAGAGAAGCCCCTGAAGGCCCGCTCAAGAAAGTATATCTTAAGCGACTTAATCATCTCAAAAATAAAATCCATCTGAAACATATAAATCATCAAATAAAAAAATAAACCCTCGTGGCGATATTTTTCCTCGCCAAAATTAAGAGCCTATCCTAAAACCACTTTCGTGATGAAAGCGAGCGAGATTGTGCCCGGCAAGGATGAAAGCAAAAAATGTCTGAAGGCGTGCTTGTGGCACGTTGAGGGCATTCTTTGCTTAAAGACGAAGCCCGGCACAATTGCAGCCGATTGCAATAGAAGGTGGTTTTAGGATAGGCTCTTAATTCCCTCCTCCGGCAGACATAAAAATCGGAAGATACATAGCTATTAGAATCAATGCCGTAATCCCTCCCAAAACAACAATGATAATAGGCTCAATGAGTTTTGTCATATTCTTAACAGCATTATCCACGTCTTCTTCAAAAACATTGGAAACTTTTTCCAACATATTATCCAACTCTCCTGTTTGCTCACCAATTTTAATCATTTGAGAAACCATAACAGGAAAGTAAGGAATCCTTGAAATTTGTTCCGTTATCGTTTTCCCCTTAGATACAGAATCTCTGACTCTTTGAATATCTTTGGCCACAATAGAATGATCGATAGCTTCAATACAGATATCCAATGAATCGATGAGGGAAACTCCGGAATTTAGCATCGTTGATAAAACTCTAGAAAAAGATGATAAATTCCCTTTAATCACAATTTCTCCAAAGATAGGAAATTTCATCATGATTGTATCAAATATTTTTTTACCTGCATCGGTCTTAATATATTTAGCCAAGGCAATAAAGCCAATAATTCCAACGGCCAACATAAAAAATCCATAATCAAAAAACAAATTAGAAACATTGATGACAAATTGAGTGACACCGGGAACCTCTTGGCCGGAAGATTTAATTATATCGACAAATTTTGGAACAACAAATATCAATAACATAGTAACAACCCCAAAGCCAACACAGCATACAATAGCCGGATAAGTCATGGCCGACTTAATATCTTTTTTTGTTTTTTCTTGCTTTTCCATAAAAGTAACAATTCTTGCTATCATTTCCTCTAAGGCTCCACCAAGCTCACCGGCCCTGATGAGGTTAATCGTCACTTGATCAAATCCAGGTCTTCCTTCAATAGAATCAGAAAAGCTTTTTCCACCTCGAATATCTTGAGCGATATCTCCAATCATTTTTTTTAAAATAGGGTTTTTCTGATTTTTAAAAAGAATCTCAAACGACTGCAAAATGGGGACACCTGCACCATTCATCACCCCAAATTGCCGAAGAAAATCCAAAAGCTCAATTTTTTTAAAAGGCTTTGAAAGACCAAGCTTAACAATCAATTCACCTAAATCGGCATTGAATATTGATGGAGGTGTTAATTTTCTAGGGCGTATCCCTTTTTTTCTAAGTTGACGACGGGCCTCTCTTTCAGAGTTGGCTATAAGTTCTCCTTCAACTCTTTTCTTCGTTTCATTAAACCCAACATATTTCCAAGTAGTCATGATTTACTCCTTTTTGAATCACCATCAATCCCTAACATTGTAGCTAATTCATCGGGAGCGCTACTATAGGCCATCGCTACTTTTTTATTAATATCACCTTTATCTGTTAATTTATAGAGAGACTGATTCATTGTAATCATTCCGCTTTTATCTTGCCCAATTTGCATTTGAGAATAAATTTGATGCAATTTATTCTCACGAATCAAATTTGAAATACTCGTATTTACCGATAAAATTTCTAATGATAAAACTCGACCATTTTCAAATGATTTTTTAATCAATTGCTGACTAATTACTCCCTGGAGAGAAAAAGCTAACAATGTTCTAATTTGATTTTGCTTGTCTGCGGGGAAAGAGTTAATGAGACGACTGATTGTTTCGGCTGCTGAGTTTGTGTGAAGAGTTCCAAATACCAAGTGTCCTGTTTCTGAAATTGTCAAGGCGGCTTCAATAGTATCTTGATCTCGAAGCTCCCCCACTAAAACAATGTCTGGATCCTGTCTCAAGAGAGATTTAAGACCTTTTTGAAATGAATGAGTATCATTGCCAAGCTCTCTTTGATTGACAATAGATAATTTATGAGGATGGACAAACTCTACAGGGTCTTCTATTGTAACAATATGAGATGCCATTTTAGTGTTTAAATGATCAATAATACTTGCCAATGTTGTAGATTTCCCTGAACCTGTCGGCCCGGTTACCAATATCAATCCCTTATGTATATTAGTCATTTCTCGTATAACTGTAGGCAAATTAAGCGTATCCATGTCTGGAATTGAGTTAGGTATCGCTCTCAAAACAGCGGCCATAGCACCTCTAGATCGAAATACATTTACTCGAAACCGAGATAAGTTTTTAATTTCAAATGAAAAATCTACTTCTAAATTTTTTTCAAATTCTCTTTTATTAGAAGCCGTCATGATTTGAGAAAGTAAAACTTTAATATCTTGTGCATTTAAAGGGGGAGACTTTACCTTTACGATACCTCCGTGAACTCTCATCGCAGGGGGAGAATTAAGAGTTATATGCAAATCACTTGCCCCATTGCCTATCATCATTTTAAGAAGAGGTAACATTTGAACAGCTTTACTAGCATTTTCTCCGTTCTTTTTTGATAGAGAAGATGTTTTATTTAATTCTTGTTTTTTTTCTTCTGACACTCTAAATTCCCCTTTATTTTTTATCTGATGCTGAGTTGGATAAAGCTTCTTCAACAGGAATAAGTCCCTGCGCAACCTTCATCAATGCTGCCATTCTAAGGGTTTTCATGCCTTCTTCAATAGCACAGTCTTTAAGCTCATCTGAAGAAGCTCTTTTCATAATTAATTTTCTTATCCCTTTGCTAATGGGTAAAACTTCATAAATAGCAACTCGTCCCTTGTAACCGGTACCAACACATCTTTTGCACCCTTCCCCTTCAAATGTTTTAACCCTAGGAGCCATTTTTAATGAAAAACCCATTTGAACCAACTCTTCAGTAGGAAGCGATATTTCTCTTTTACAATGGAGACAAATTTTTTTGCACAGCCTTTGGGCCGTAACAACGTTTAAGGAAGCCACTAATAAAAATGGATCAATCCCCATATTAAGAAGACGACTTATCGTTCCCGGAGCGTCATTGGTATGTAGAGTCGAAAGAACCATATGGCCGGTCAAGGCTGCCTCTATCGCCATCTTTCCGACTTCAACATTTCGAATTTCACCAACCATCATAATATCAGGATCTTGACGAAGAAAAGATTTAAGAGCGCTAGCAAATGTAAGGCCAATATCGTCTTTAACATTAACTTGGTTAATTCCTTCAAAATTAAATTCAACGGGATCTTCAACTGTAACGAGATTTTTTTTCGTATTATTCATTTCAGAAAGAGCAGAGTAAAGAGTTGTTGTTTTACCGGATCCAGTCGGCCCTACAACTAAACACATTCCGTAGGGTTGTTGAATTCCATTTTGAAAAACTTTCAATTGTTTTTTATCAAACCCAAGATTAGTCATATCTAATTGAAGATTAGATTGATCTAAAATTCGTAAAACTATTTTTTCTCCAAATAATGTTGGAAGAGATGAAACCCTAAAATCTACAGGCCTTCTACCTATTTTTAATTTAATTCGTCCATCTTGAGGAAGCCTTCTTTCTGCAATATTCATCGAAGCCATAATTTTTAATCTCGATACAACCGGCATTTGGTAATGCTTAGATGGAGAAGCCAACTCTACAAGATCTCCATCAACTCGAACACGAATCCTAAAAGCCTTCTCATAACTTTCAATGTGGATATCTGAAGCTTTCATAACAAATGATTCCACAAGCAATTTATTAACAAACTGGACAACATCTTGACCTATGTCATCTTCGTTAACTTCTTTAACAGTATCATTTTCTTTTGTTTCTTCAATAGAATCAACGAGTTCAAGAATACTCTCTCTAATTTCTTGAAATAATTTTTTCCATTCTGAAATTTTTGTTACGGCAAACTCCACATTACTTCTAAGCAATGCTTTTAATTCAACTTTATTCTTGACAACTGAAGGGTCAAATATAATGAGAATTATTTTTTCACCTTCTTTTTTAATGGGAATAGCTCGAAACTGGAGAATTTGCCTTTTCGACATCAAAGAAATTATTTCTCTTGAAATTTTTATTTTTGTCAAATCGATCAATGGAATTTGATATTTTCTAGATATTCTTGAAGCAAATTCAGCTTCGTTAAACCCCGGAATATTAAGTAATTCAAATTCTGTTACTAGCCCCTCGTCCTTGTTAGAAGCTAAAGATCTTAGGTCTGTTGATGTCACCCTGCTTGAGTTGATGACAATTTCAATAAAATCTTTTTTAAACATGATATCCCTTCAAAAATACTCCTGAATTTATCGGTAAAACGTGCTAAAACATAAAAGGTTTTAGGGTCTCAATTGAAGAGAATCTGTTTAGAAATCAAAATAATCAAGTTATAAGATCAATTATTCAATGAATTAAAACCCCAGAAAGATAAGCAGTATTCAGCCTGAATACTCAATAAATCAAATCCATCTTTGTAGAGTAATAATTGATCATTTTTCTCAAAATATAGTTTATGCGGATCAAATGAATAATTATAATCCCAAAAAAGAGACGTTTTATTTATTTTTCCTAAAAATTCAAAATCTCTCGAGCAAGTATTGATAACAAGAGAGTTATCAAATCCAGAAAAATCCACTTGTTTAATATTATCACCGGATTTTCTTGATAAAACCTTATAAGAAATATCATTAAATTTGAAAAAATATTGCGTTGTTTTTGACATAACTCCATCACCAAGAATAAATATATGACTAATTAAGTATGTCTTTTTCAACTGATAAAAAATATCTCTAATGGCAAAATAATCCGTATTGCTTCCGTATGGATGAGGCTGAAATGAAATACAGTTAATGGCCCCTATTTTTTTGGCGGTATTATCCACGGTGATTTCATCGAAATAACTTTTTTTATATGGAGAAGTGATATTAATACCATGGTAAATTTTCATAAGATTTCTTATCGGAGGAAGTTCTTTTTCTTTTCTCACATCAATAAGATCGTAATGGATGTCTTCACTAAAAATCTTTTTGTAAACTAAATGAGATTTTGAATGACTTATATTTTTCCCGACCAGGGCGAGCTTAATCATAAATTCTTTTCTCTCCTTGATTTAGAAAAAACTCTTTTGCCGAAGAAATATCCTTGGATATTTGAAAGGCAAGATCCTCAGAAGACAAAAATTTAATCTCAGGTCTTATTATTTTTAAAAATTCTATTTGAATTTCCTCTCCATACAACTTAGAGTTAAAATCAAAAATATGAGTTTCTATTCTTGGTGTAGTTCGTTTTTCAAATGAAGGGTTAACTCCAACATTAGTTACAGAATGATAAGACCTCTCTTGATATATTACTCTTGTTATATAAACACCGAGTTTGGGGCAAACTCTCATTTGATCTCTCTCAATGTTAGCTGTCGGAAAACCAATATGACGGCCTCTCCCCTTTCCTTCCTTAACAATTCCATCAAAAACAAACGGCCTCCCCAAAAGGGTGGCCGCTTCTAACATTTCCCCACGCCTTATCAAATCTCTAATCCTTGTAGATGAAACACCTCCTCCATCTACATAAAACTCATTTTGCTTTGTAACAATGACTGAGCTTGATGAAAAGTAATTTTTCAGGAAATCATAGTTCCCTTTTTTGTTTGATCCAAAATTAAAATCATGACCCAAGTGAATAATTCTAAGATAATCAGACTTCAAATGTTCCTCTATAAAACTTCCAGGATCTTTCGTAGAGAAATCTTTTGTGAATTTCAATGGAAGAAAATAATCAATATCTAAATCTCTAATAAGATATTCTTTTCCCGCATATGAACTAATAAGAAAATCGTTCCCTTTAGACCCTAGAACTTCAAAAGGATGGGGATAAAAGGAAATAGCACAAGTTTTTAGAGAATCCCTGTTTGACTTTTTTTTCAACTCACCAAATAAACTTTGATGTCCCTTATGAACTCCATCAAAGTTTCCAATAGTAACTATAAAAGGAGATTTAATTTCACTTATATGCTTGATCGTTTTCATTTATTAAATCTAAAGTCATCCCATTAACATTTTGATATAAATGATAAAAGCTCAGAAAAAGGGCCCTTATCATATTTAAATCGAAAAGTTTCTTCACCTTTCAAATAAAAAAACTTCTCTGAGCTTTTTACAAGATCCAACAAATAATCTTGAGTTTTTTTGCTAAAATTTTGTTTTTTTATAAATACCTCCAAAGGCTCTTGAGATTCCATTCGAGCCAATTGGAATAACTGAAATATGTCTGAATAGGTGACCTCTCCTCTCCTTAAAGATTTAACTATTCTTTTTGCCATTTCAAATCTTGAGTTTTTTGTTTTCCTAAAGAGGAGAAAACTTAGGATCAGTCCAAAAAGTATCAATAATAAAAATACATTAATATACCTTAATGCATTCAATTTATTAAAAAGATCATAACTCCAAATAGGTGCCACAATCCCACTCCCTGGATTATTTTTATTTTCAAAATTTTTATTCTCTATATGTGGCCCTTTATTATCAACAGAAGGCAAAGAGCTATCACTTAGTCCCTTCGCCACAAGACCCGGGATGTTAAAATCTATCTTTTTGTAAAGCATCTCATCAGGATCAAAATAAACCAACTCCATTTTACTTGCTTTAATTTCTAATGGATTTCTTGGCAAATAGGTGTATTCATATATCTTACTGGCTTTTTCCATATCAATAATACGAAGATCACTGCTCATTTCAAACTCTTCCATTTCAGGATGAGTGTAAATTCCAGGCGGCGTATAGGCTTCAAGGGCCCCTCCCCCTGAAACCTCTAAATTGATTTCAATAGCCTCATTAACCACATAACGATTTTTTGCTTGAGTGAGCTTAAATGAGTGCTTACCGACAAGCCCTGTAAAATTGATCCCTAAAGGTGCCGGAGGAAGCGGCTTGGCAACAATGATGACTTCTTCACTATGAATATTTTTCACCATAATTCGATGAAATGAAAAATTTAAACTAAATGGATTAGTTGTTGAAGTTTTTGAATACTCAACTCGTACACTCATTGGATCAATATAATACTTTCCGGGCTTTTCCGGAAAAACTCTAGCTGCATACAGTAAATCTCTACGGAAGATCTCTCCACCAATCTCAACACTTTGTGCTCGCTCCGGTCGATTAATAAATCTTTTTAAGAATTTACTCAATTTAGGGTAAGATTTTAATTCATAATTTTTTACATTACCCTTACTATACATATAATACTTAATCGTTATTCCTTCTCCAACAAAAACCTCTCTTTTCGGAACTTCGGCTTCTACAAAAAAACTTTTTAATTTCCCAACATCCGCAGAGATTTTGATTTTTACATCAGGAAATGAGGAGGATTTGCTCCCAATTTTAACCTTAATATCTTTTATAACAGCATCTCCCTCTTTCTTGCTCATAAATTTGTAAGAATACGTTAGCTCTTTTTCTGTAAGAAGCTTTCCATTTATAAACTTTGTCCTCACCGATATTCCCCTTGAAGGACGACCAATCGCATTCATTCCAATTGTATTAAAATCAACTCTAGGGTCTTCATCATCCTTCACAGCAATCCTAAAAGTTACCGTATAAGATGAATTAACACGAGGCCTTCTAGGCTCTACATCAATATCAAGGTGAATTGCAAACGATTCCCCGATGGAAAAAATTAAGATCAGAATTAAATAGAAAATCATTTTCATCACCAATCCTTTTTTTCTTTTGGATGAGACGATTTTGTTCTTGTATCAAGCATCTTTTCCTGAAGTTTTTTATCTTTATCGACCAATTGATTTAAAATAGTGGGAAGCTCAATTTTTTTTCTTTTTTCAATACTTCCACGAGAATCTTCTTTTTCATCCTTAGGTGAACTATTTTGATGATCCTTTTTTTTCATATTTTCATCTGATTTTTTCCCGTTACTATTATTACTATCTTTTTTTTGATTTGGTTTTTCTTTACCCTCCTCCTTATTTTGCCCTTGAGATTGATCGTCATTTTCATTTTCTTTATTTTTATTTTTTTTCTTATTATTTTTCTTTGATTTTTGATTTTCCTTTTGGTGATGCTCTCTAAGCAATGCAATAATGTTTTCATTGATAGATTTCTTTATGTTATCATTGGATATACTATTCTTATATTGGTTTAATAGCTCTGCTCCTTTTTTGATTTGTCCATTTTTCATCAAAGAAATTCCGTAATTGATAACAGAAGGCCCAAACTCGTCATTCTTTAAATTATCAAAAGAAAGATTCTCTTCATAAATGTTTAAAGCATCTTCGACCTTTTCTTTTTTTAAATATTTTTCAGCCATCTTCAATCGCTCTTTTTTGGTGGCCTCTCCATTTTTAAACTTTGTATATAATGGATCACTCATAAGTGAACTTTCTCTCTCTTCAGAATAGAGAGGGTATAAAAAAGAAAAAAGGAGAAAAACACCAAACCTATAACTCGGTGCCATTTTTAGCAAGATTGAAAAAATAAAAAGAATAATTGCCGGCACTACCCAATACTCCATTAAAACAGGGCGAACGAGTCCATGCATTTTAATAAATTTTGAATGATGAGTTTTTTTTAGGTAAAGAATAATATCTTCAGTTGGGATAGAATAAGAAGAAAGTATCCAATATCGAAAATTTTTAATGGATGACTTCATTTTTTTTAGTTCAAATTCATTTATTTTAGAGATAACTTCTTTATTTTTATATTTTTTGTATCCCCTAAGAATTCCATTTTTTTCTCGAAGAGGGATTTTTCCTCCGCCTTTTGTTCCAACAACGATATAGGCCACTGTCATTGTATCCGGGACTTTAATGTCAAACTCGGTAAAAGTTTCATCACTATCAGAAATAATCACGATATTTCCATAAGGCATTTGTTTTTCAGATGATTCCTCAATAAAATGACCTAATGTTTCTTGAATGGCCACCCTCACCTTCGATCCTCCCCTATTCAAATCTAGAAATTTTAGGGCGCTAAGACGAGAGTCCAAGAGATCAATATCTTCTGTAAAAGGTATCAGTTGCCTGGTGTGATCAGAAAAAATCATAATGGAAATGCTATGCCCAAATGCCTTTCTTATAAAATGCTTAGCCACCTGAATAGCTTTCTCTAATCGATTCGGCCTAATATCCTCAGCAAACATACTTAGAGAAACATCTATTAAAATAGCTGTTCTTTGAATGGGTGTTTTTGTTTTTATATTTTGAGGCCTTCCTCTAAAGTCAGCCATTGAAATAAAGAAAAGAATAATTGCGCAAGAAAAGAATACGAATGACCATTTTGAATAATAACTTCTCTTAAAAAACCAATGATCCTTAACCCACTGACTTATTTTTTTTTCTTGTTGCCAAAAGATAAAGCAAATAAAAATCCCTATAAAAACAAGAGGAATAAGCCATGAACTATAAACAAAACTCATGATATCTCTCTCACGATCTTCTTTCTAAATATCTCCACAAGAACTAAAATCCATAAGCCACTCACAAGATATTTTAAGTAATTTTCCTTATAAACTGTCCGTCCTGAAATATCAATTTCAGATTTTTCTAGTGCATTGATTTCTCCAAAAATATCATTTAATGCACTCTCATTTTCAGCAAGATATGACTTGCCTTCTGTTAGCTTTGCCATATCTTTCAATAATTCTAAATCAATGCTTCCTCCGGGAACATTTTGATATTGTTTGCCAAAAGGAGTGTTCCCCAGTGGCAATTTTGCCCCCTTGGAAGAACCGATCCCAATACTATAGATCTTTATTTTTTGCTTAGCTGCAAACTTGGCAGCTTCTCGGGGGGCCATATTACCGGCATTACTCACACCATCCGTCATAAGGATAATGATTTTATTTTTGGATTGAGATCTCATCAATCTGGCCACAGCCAAACCAAGAGCATCCCCTATATTTGTCGCACTTCCAAGGCGCCCGACAGTAATATCCCCAATCACTTGATCAATTAAAGACAGGTCGGTCGTTAATGGCATCAAGGTAAAAACTTCTCGGGAAAAAATAATAATTCCAATTCGATCACTTGGTCTTAATTTTATAAAATCAGAAATTTTTTCTTTAGCCACCTCTATACGATTTGGCTTGAAATCTTCTGCCAGCATAGAACGACTCACATCGACCACAAAATATAAGTCATTTGCCTTAAGCTTATTTTTAATAAAATCTAATGGTATCCGAGGTCCGGCTAAAGCAATTCCAATAAGAACCCAAGACAATACACCGCAAAGATAAAGAAAATGCCTTTTAATATCAAATCTTCTTTTAGATAGACTATTAAAAAATGAGTGGGGGAAAAATATCTGAGGCCTTTTTAAAATATGATAATAATCTAATGTCCAAACTATTAGAGCGATGACGGCCAAAAAGGAAAGATAAGGGTTTCGAAATTCAACCATGAAATTTTATCTCTATTTTCTTTGCCTCTTTATAAACTTCATTGAGGTCATCGGAAGTCCAGTTTTTTTTATACTGGTGGCGATTAAGGGCAGCATAAAAACCTCTTCTTTCATCAAGCCTTACCTTATGCTCCCACATTGCTCTCTTTTCATAAACAAGTTCAAGCTTCTCTCGACTTCTAAGGTTTGAAAAAAGTTCAACCAATTTCAATTTATCTCTACGGGCTTGATTTAAAGATCTCTTTCTTTTAGAAAAAAAATGCCATGAGACAATGCCGATAGCTAATGTTATAGAAATAATAAGAATCCACAAGCCTAAATTTTTCTTTTCCGGTAGTTCTAAATTGAATATGCTCACTTTGGGTTCAAGCCCTATAAATTTATATTTGAATCCTTTTAATCTAATTGGTATTTGGGAATCATTGTAAGTGTGAAATAATTCTTGACTGCTTTTGACCTCATCTCTTAAAACAATATCGAGTTCTATAGATTCAATTTTTAGACCCTGATCGTTTTCGATAGGTTTTTGATGGTCAATAACCGTAAATGGGCCCAGCTTTCCCTTTTCAAGAAATTGAAAAAAGTTATCAAGATTTTGATTTCTATTCTTAGAATGAACCTCAAGCCTAGCTTTTAAGAGATCTCCCGCTATAAACTCTCTCTCTCCGCCCTCTCTATTGATTAAAAAAAGTTCTAGGGCCGATAATTTAAACGCCCATATAAGAAGAAGTAAGACCTTCATACCAATTCTCTAACAAAATCTTCCATATATTTCCTCTCAATATCAATCGTCTTGATTCCTAAGGGCCATTTCATCTCAGAGTGATATTTGCGAGAGCCGGATCGGATCATTTTTCCTTTTGTCGATGGAAATTTTGAGGCATCGAGTCCGTAGGTGCTAAACTTAAAACTTTTTAATTGATCAATAGGTGAAATGATTCTAAAAAAATGAGCACGTCTATTTTGACTTAGCTGATCTAATTTATCCCTATTCCAAAAGTCACTAAAATCAGATAAAACTACTACTTCCTTTTTTTGTCGAAGAAATCTATTGATGATATTAAATTTCCTCTCACTTTCCATAGTTTTTTGAGGACGATACGCTATATTAACCCTCCCACTATCTTTAATAATATCAATTTTTCGCAATTCTCCAATTAAATGAACGATCGTTTTTTTTCCATTTGATTTTTTTAAAATTTTTTCCTCATCTGCCAATAAAATAACTTGAACGGAATCGTTCGTTTCTTTGGCCAGTAATGAAATCAAAGAAGCGATATTGATTGCGGCCTCTAACTTAGTTGTTTTTCTAAACCCAATTAGCATACTCAAAGATAAGTCGATAAAAATGATAATTTCGACATTCCGCTCTTCCTCAAATGTCTTAACATAAGGAGTTCTACTCCTAGCATAGAGCTTCCAATCAATGAATCGAACATCATCTCCATGACAATAAACTTGATGCTCTTTAAATTGAAGTCCGGAACCTCGAAAATGAGATTTTAACATTCCAATGGAATAAGAATTTGCTTCTTTAAATAATCGTCTCTGAATTTGGGTGACAACTTTCTCAACTTCTTTTAAATCCATCTTTATCAAAAGCCTATCCTAAGGGCCTATCCCTAAACCAATTCATTGGCTATCTTCAAAACGATCGATCGTCCACTAACTTTATCAACCGTTGCTTCGTAGGAAAGAATAATTCGGTGAGCAAGAATATCCTGAGCGATTGAGATCACATTTTCAGGGGAAACAAATTCTTTCCCGTCCATAAAGGCCTTAAACTTAGAAACCCGATAAAGCCACAAACTTGCTCTGGGCGATGCCCCTGAAACAACCGCCCCCTCAAACTCTTTTAAAAAGAAAGGAGTTCCCGGTCTCGTTCCATTGACAAGACGAACGATATAATCTTTGATTTTTTCATCCACATAAACTTTCTCAACGTGTTCCTGAACTTGAAAAAGAAGCTCTTTAGAAAGTAAGGGGGCCAGTTCGCCAATAGGATCTTTACTAAGATCTAAAATTTCTTTTTCGGAATTTATATCGGGGTAATCGACATAAACCTTCATCATAAAACGATCCATTTGGGCCTCGGGGAGCTGATAAGTTCCTTCTTGCTCGATAGGATTTTGGGTAGCCAAGACAACAAATGGAGAGGTTAGAGGGTGGGTTTTATCCCCAATAGTGACTTGTTTCTCGGCCATGGCCTCCAAAAGGGCCGATTGAACTTTTGCCGGGGAGCGATTGATTTCATCTGCCAACAACAGTTGGGTAAAAATCGGTCCAAATTTAGTCGAAAACTCTTCTTTAGCCTGATTATAGATCATGGTTCCGATTAAATCAGAAGGGAGAAGATCCGGTGTAAACTGTATCCTCTGAAAATGTAGGCTACAAAGCTTTGAAATGGCCCTAATACTCATGGTTTTGCCAAGACCCGGAAGACCTTCGACGAGAACGTGCCCCTCGCAAACCAAAGCGGCCATAATGGACTTAAGAAGATCATCTTGACCGAAAATGACCCTTGTGGCCTGTGATAATGTTTTTAATATGCTTTCCCTGGCCTTCTGTGGCATAGGTCGCTCCTCCAAGCTTAAGGTGATTTAAAAATATCTTGAATATGGCCCAGAAGGCACATCATCGGGAGATATTATAGTGTTAAAGAGGTCAAATTTAAAGGGAAGTTCACGGCAACCGATCCTTTGGGAAGCGATACCTGGTGCGTCATTTCCCCCGTGAAAAAGGGAAAGGAAAAGTGCTTAACGGCGAAAATGATCCTTTTTTAACCCGGTATTGATCCTCCAATTGCTCAATTTCATGGTGGATGCCCCTTTCCTCTCATAGGTTTCAGATTTTTTCCCCGGGCTTGGCCGATTTAAAACCTGTTTAGTCGTCGTCTCGATTTTTTCCGGAAGACCAAAACCCTGAACCCTCCTGTAATGAAAAGTACTTTGGGATTCGATCTTTTGAATGCCGTGACTTTTTTTAACGCGATACTCCTTCACCACCCATTTTCCCCGACTCCAGGGTTTTTTGAAAAAGACCAGATCAACCGTTTCGAGTCCAATCGGTTTTTTCATGATAAAACTCTTCGGTTTTTTTTGATTATCAAAGACTAAAATAATTTCATTGGCCTCTTTAACCCCTTGGGGATCTCTTCCCACAATAGTTGTGCTTCCATCTTTATTGAGAGTCATCGTGAGTTTATAATCTTTCATTTTTTCAGACCAACTGGGAGGAACAATGGAATCTATTTTTGGCAAGATATTATTGGCCAATTCAGACTTTATTTCAAAAAACCCGCTCGGTAGGCCAAAAACATCAACTTTTTTCAAACTAGAATAATCATCTTTCCCTCTCAACCAGGACATTTCAAAAAAAACATCTTTGACTTTACCAAAAATAAGCTGTTGAGATAATTTTTCAGAAAGGCCGTCAATTCTAATATCGACTTTAAAATTTC
The DNA here is from genome assembly GCA_026713835.1 of Bacteriovoracales bacterium. GTDB lineage: Bacteria > Bdellovibrionota > Bacteriovoracia > Bacteriovoracales > Bacteriovoracaceae > JAPONP01. The sequence goes on along the minus strand of JAPONP010000067.1, from coordinate 5,912 downwards.
TTAAACCGACAATTTGTGGTGCATATCGCGACGTATCAAATCCTTTAATAAGTTGACGCGCCTTCTGCTCTGAAGCGATCAAGGTTAAAGAATACAAAAGGAAAATTAAGAATATAGAGCATTTCAAATTATTCGCTCTCCGTTTTCTCCTTCCATGCCTTATTATAACCTATTTTTATGTATTTTTCTCTCCTATAGGTGACTTTCCCCCTATGTCCCCGAACTCCTTTAATATTCTTTAATTGAGTAAAAACGAGAGGTATTTCTCTAATCGCAAGTTTTGAGTAATCTCTTAAAGCGGAGGCAATCACTCTTAATAATGATTCCGTTAGGTTCTCCGTTCTATTCTCTTTTTTTAAAACAAGGTGGGGGCCGGGATATCCTTCTAAATGAAACCATAAATCATCGCTCTTTCCCCATTTTGATCGCAAAAAATCATTGCCCTCATCATTATTTCCAATAGCAAAGTCCCCTCCCTCCTTAAAACGAAAGATCGTAAAGGGTGGTTTTTTGAGCTTCAATTCTCTTAATCCTCCTTTTTTCGGGATGATCCAGTAGGGCGTAATCATTTTGAGTTCTTTCTTCCCATACGGATCTTGCTTGCTTTGCTTTTTTTGTAACTGCTCACCCCCCGGCAACCTTGGCAGTCGACTGTCTCGTCGCTTTCCTGCGACGTGCAGGAAGCACGCCTCGGTCGCTCCTCGTTGCCTCCTACCAATCTTATCCGGGTGGAGAACAGTTACCTTGCCTTTATTACAGTTTTTGCTAGAGGTGCGAGCAGTTACCTTTTTTTGAGAAAAATCATGAAAAGTGAAAGTGCTTCTCTCCTTCTCCCATGCCTCTATTTCTTTTTCAGTTTGCTGCTTTCTTTCGTCAAGAATTTTTTTTGCTCTCTCGCATGACTTAATTTTTTTAAAGATGAAATCTCTTTTTTGAAAAGGATTTAAATCTTTGTCAAGTCTCAATTTAAAATCCCTGAAAACAAATTGGGCCCCTAAGTCATCACAAGAAAAGTCGCTCGATATCAATCTCTCCTTTAAAAGAATAGCATCTTTTATTTTTTTTAAGTCATGACAAATACGATCATATTTTCTTTTTAGGTATTTGTATTTTTTGCTCGAATTATTAACCTTGACCAGCTTCCTTTTTTCCATTTCAATTATTTCATCAATAGATGTTTTAGATTTTTTTAAAACACCGGAAAAATCTTGACTAAGCCCAATATCCAGTAATGACTCATAAAGATCATCCAATGATATTTCTTTCTCTAAAATTTCTTTTCCCAACCAAGATTTAAGCAGTTGAAATTTTTTCATCCTATTATTGAAGAAATAGTTTAAAAAATACAGTTTTCTTCCTTTCCAAAAGAAAATAAATGAATTTTCGTATCCATGTGATCTATAAATTATTTGAATACAACGATCATTGAAAACTTGAGCAATATCTAAAATTTCTTTTGAACTAAGATGTTTTCTAAGATATTCCAAAAATCTATCCGATCTTCTCATTTCTGCCGGAATCTTTTTGGAAGCCGCCCAAAAACCTTCGATTCCATTTCCTCTTCCAAGATACAAAAAGCACCCTTTACCTAAAAAACGTACAGAAAGACAAATAAGTGTAGATGAACTATAGATTTTTTGAATATAGCAACGCCCATTAAAAGGAATAATCCTCTTTATATTTTCACGTAATTCTTCTTGGTACTGGATCATAAAACAACGACCGATTTGCCATTTTGGGTCGAGAAAAAGAGAAAGAGAAAGAGAAAACGGCCCCTTTTACTGAATATATTGATGTTCGCGTTGCTCTTTTGGCAAAGAAGTGAATGTTTTTCTAGAAGAAGAAAGTTTTAAGCCGGATTTTTTATTAAACATATATCGATCGGCCAATTCAAACGAATAAGGAATAAAACTTGAATTTAAAATTCTCCCCCCGACACCCAACCTGGGCGATACCTCAAAAACCTCATCCCAAAGATCATTGGCCTTAAAATCGAAACGATTGATGTGAATATCGTATCCCGGGGACATTTCAAAGATCTCCTCCCCCGGCTTACCTTTATCCAATCGATCATCGAAAGGGTCACAATGATTATAAAGAAAAAAGTGGTCGATATAGGAAAATCCATGTCCCAAACATTCTTCAGCCATATTATAATAGCAAGAGTAAGGAAGATCGCCGCTCTTTTCTATCTCACTCCAAGTGCAAAATGTATGATTCAAATCAATTTGATCAAAAACTTCTTTAAGGAGAAAATAGACCTTATGAACAGATTCTTTAGTCTTATTATAAAAGGGATCATCTCTTAGAAGTAGTCCAATCTTAATATCGATATTTTTTAAATTTTCACCATAAACCCGTTTGATCTCTGCCATTTTATGGCGAAATGTTTTAATCCGGACATCGCTATCACAGGAAGATGCTAAAAGATAGAGGGCCTTAGGGGATGCTCTTCTTCCCGAATCTTTTGTTTTTCTTTGGATATTGTATGTAAGAACTTGGTCGGCCCAAGTTTTGGGGACGATGAATTTTAATTTTTCATGAACGAGTAAAATGGTTTGGCATCCCCCCGGACGTGCAAAGCGATAAAAAAAATCGAGAAGAGAGAAAAAACCATCTCGGACCAAAATATAATCACAACGGGCAAAAGTGCCGAATTCTTTTACAGTACTCAAGTAAAGAGGATTTAAAAGATTAAAAATTTCGCAAGAGTGAGGATGGGCCTTCTTAATAAATGGATTTTTTGAATAGTCACAAAACTCTTCTCTTTTCCACTGTAAAGATGCCAATCCACCTTGAAGGTCTTTCTTGGCCCGATCCAGATAAGATTTAAGCAAAGTCAACGTATTCATTATAACAACTCCTATAAATCGACTTTGATTGCAATCCCTCCTCTATGAGATCTTTAAGGCCCAACTCGTTTTTTTTAGGGGAATTGATGAGCCCAAATGGGTTTGATGAAGAATTTTTAAAGCAGCCCGAAAACTTCTGAAACTTTCTATTCCAAGAAGAAAACTTTTTTATTTTGAGAGAGTGAATGTCCAAAAGATGTGGGATATTGCCATCTATGCCAAATCGCTTTACGGCCATAGAGGATAACTTCTTTCGATCCTCATCTGTTTTCTTTGTCGTATCATATTTTATGAGCAACTTAATAAAATGTTTGTAATCAACCTGATAAAAGGAATCCACGAGGGAAACATTGACGAGAGAGGTAAAGGCATCCGGAAGAGAAAAGGACGCATATCCTCCCCAGTTGGATAAAATGAGTGACATTCCACAACACTTGGCCTCTGCCGGAGACATTCCGTAATCTTCATCATTATGAAGCCCAGTACTGACAAGTACATCGCAGGCCTGATAATAATCAATCAATTGATCGGAGGAAAGATTCTCCACGAACTCAATTCTACTTTTTATGGAATCATCGTAGGAGTTTAATTCCTCTAAGAATTCGTAACGATTAAGTTCCGGAGGGTAGTGAATCCCAAAAAATGGATAGGCCAAATCATCAAAAAATCCTACGATATGAAGAGAGGCATTTGATCCCGATAAAGTCAAAAAATCTTTAAAGGATCGAATCAAGGAGATGGTATTTTTTTGAGCCGAGAGCCTTCCCGAGTAAAGAAATCTCGTTTCATTTCTCCCATGAGGGAAAAACTTATTCCGAGCGGATTTGCGTTTATCTTTTGAAAAGCAAAATTTTTTATCATCGGCGGGAAAAGGAAGATAGGAAACAAATTCTTCACCGCCCTCAATAAATTGCTTTACAAAATTGACCTGCCTATGAGATGCCGCTATAAAATGAATGTTCATTCTTTGCAAGTAGAATTCTAAATCCCACCAATGAGGTGCATAAAGGGAGAAGTCGCCAAAGAGGTGACAATAAACCGAAGGCACACGATCTTCTCCAAACTCTTTAAATAAGCTCCTTATCAAACGTGCGGGATGAGGTTTATGATCACAAATAATTATTTTATCCGGTAAAAAATCGACCAGCCCACTGATGGTCAAAAAATACTCATAGTCCTCCATGGAATCCGCATAGTGAAAGGTTTTGATTTCGGCTTCGGGAAAGCTTTTTTTATAAAGCTTAAAAAGATTTGGAACGATGGTTTTACACGATACCCAATCGGCCCCCTCCAAAGATAAGATACAGGCGATTCTTTCTTTCCTTTTCACCATTTTATAATCCGGTAGCTTTGAGTTTTTTATGAATGCTCGTTCCAATTCTCCAGGGCCGAAACTTAAATTCATGGCCCATTTCCGAATTTGGAGGATTCAAAGAAAACCACACCAAGAATGCCCTCCCCTTAATAAGGCGGTGATCGACCAATCCCCACACCCTAGAGTCTGAACTAAAATCACGATTATCGCCCATAACAAAATACTTTCCTTCAGGAACGACGATAGGAGAGGTGCTTTTTGTAAAATGACCATGCTCCCAAATGGTCGTTTTATGTGAAAACTCTCCGGTCTTTGTTTGAAAAAATCGAAGATGATGTGGCCTAAATTTTTCCTCTAAGTCGTTTTTGATCTCTTTTGATTCTGGAGGAGAAAGTTCAACGGTTTCTATCGGAGTATTGTTGATATAGAGAACCTTATCGATCACTTCGATACGATCTCCCGGAACTCCGACAACTCTTTTAATATAATTAAAACTCTCATCTTTTGGATATTTAAAGACAATGACCTCACCTCTCTTTGGGCCTTCATTTTGATAGAGATAGATGGGGTCAGAGTACATATCGGAAAAGGGCACTTTAAAGCCGTAAGCCAACTTATTGACGAGGATAAAATCCCCGATCATTAGGGTCGGAATCATCGAACCCGATGGAATTCGAAAAGGCTCAAAAAAAACGGATCGAAAGGCAAACACGAAGATGACGATGACAAAAATGGATCTCACTTCCCTAAAAAGTCTTTCCTTACCAAAAGGCAGCCTTTCCTTTTGAGGTTGAGAACCTTCGGGATGTTTTGAAAACCAATGAAGAAAACGACCCAAGATAGACCCTTTCAATCCCAAGACTAGCGAAGAGTGTTCACCACTATCGCAAATGACTCCTTATTGAGCAAGAAAAATTGAGGTATCGCCCCGTTTTCCCTCCTTAAAGCGGCCCAGAAATCCCCTCTTTCTAGAAACGTCGCGCCGCATCACGCCGGCGGGCAAAAGCCCTTCATCACGATAAAAAATTCCTTGCTAACGGATCGAGTCGATTGAGGTTTAAAATTTCCCACCCAATCGAATTGTTTCCCTATTTGCGCCATGAAAAGATGGGACTCGGGGCCCTCAAAAACCTTGGCCACGGCATCTCCTCCGGGTCTTAAAAAAGTAGGCATGAGATCGAAGGCCCGTTTAACCAATTCGAGACTTTTGGCCTGATCTACGGATTTAATTCCGGTCGTCTTAGGCGCCATATCGGAAAGAACCACATCAAACGGGGTCTTCTCTTCCACATCTTCCGGGGAGCAAAGGGTATAAACGTCATTTTGGTATGTTTTGACATTTTTGAGTTGGCCCAACCTCGGCCCCCCGGGTCTTAAATCGACCCCAACCACAAGACCCCTTTCAGCGACCACTTTTGAAGCATATTGGGCCCAAGACCCGGGGTGATAACCCAAATCCAATACCCTCATCCCTCTTTGCAAAATCTTGAATTTTTTATCGATTTCTTCGAGTTTATAAACGCTCCTGGCCAGATATTTTTCTTTTTTGGCCTTTTTATAAAAGTGATCCTTAACTTTAAAAGACATGATTTAGAGCCTATCCCAAAACAACCTTCGTGATGAAAGCGAGCGAGATTGTGCCCGGCAAGGATGAAAGCAAAAAATGTCTGAAGGCGTGCTTGTGGCACGTTGAGGGCATTTTTTGCTTAAAGACGAAGCCCGGCACAATTGCAGCCGGTTGCAAT
>JAPONP010000066.1 GCA_026713835.1 Bacteriovoracales bacterium | reverse complement strand
TAATAAAGGCAAGGTAACTGTTCTCCACCCGGATAAGATTGGTAGGAGGCAACGAGGAGCGACCGAGGCGTGCTTCCTGCACGTCGCAGGGAAGCGACGAGGCAGTCGACTGCCAAGATTGCCGGGGGGTGAGCAGTTACTGAAAAAGAGGAATGTCCATGGGTGCTGAACAATCCCGGGCCCTCCTGGCCGTGGTTCTCTCGGGCTTTATTCTCATCGCTTGGAATTACTTTTTTGGAAAGAAAGATTCGGCCCCCACCGCCCCCGTCGTGACCCAAACCTCTGCGCTTCCAAAACCTTTGGGGAGGGAAGGTTTGGAAAGAGAGGCCCAACTTGCTCAGGGCAGCGAGACTTTACCGGAAGGGCCCAAACAAAAAACCCCAAAGATCCATGATCTTTCCGATGGAAAAAACGACTACACGTTGGACGACCATTTGGGAGTTATGTCAGCCCAAACCCTTTTATCCACGGCGGACTTTTCCTTGGTGACGGGATCGAAAAGGGCCTTTGAGATATGGGTGGAAAGAAACGGTCGGTATCTAAGGCCTTTTTTTGAATTTAAAAGGCAATCCTCGTCTCGCTTGAAAGGCCGTGACGAAAGCCTTGGTCTCTCTGCCATCATCGATATCCTGGAATCGGGAAAGCTCCATCTGCGTTTGGATTCTCAAAAACTTGAAAAATTTCGCCTCGTCTTTTTTTCCAAAGAATTTGATGCGGAAAAAGAAGGGCAATCGGGGGCCGATTTTGATTTTTTTGGAACCGGGGCCTCTTACAAATTCATCCGAAAGTATCTTTTTTTGGCCAAGGATTTAGAAGAAATTTTGGTGGGAGATGAGGAGGAAGGAGATTTTCAATCGAGATGGCTTGGAATTGACTCCAACTACCACCTCTTTGCCTTTGCCTTTCCCGAAAAAAAATCCATTCACTATCAATCCAAGGCCGACGGAACTTTAATAGCGGATTTAAACCAAGAATCCTCCGTTCTCGAAGGAAATTTTGCCTACACAAAAAAACACTATAATGACCTCAAATCCTTGGGCGAAGGACTTCACCGAGGGGTCGATTTTGGTTTTCTTGCTCTGATCGCACTCCCTTTGTTTAACGGTCTTCAAATGCTCTATGGACTGATCCCCAACTGGGGGGTGGCGATTATTCTTTTGACTCTCTTGATTAGGCTCATCACCTTTCCCCTCTACTACAAGCAGATGAAGAGCATGAATAAGATGAAAAAAGTGGGGCCGAAATTGCAGGCCTTGAAGGAAAAACACAAAGGAGACCCCAAGAGACAACAGATGGAAACCATGGAACTTTTTAAAAGGGAGAAGGTCAATCCCATCGGAGGCTGTCTTCCCCTCATTCTTCAAATGCCCATCTTCATTGCCTTTTATAAAGTTCTCACCATCAGCGCTGAGTTGGATAACCAACCTTTCGTGGGCTGGATTGTCTCTCTTACGGAAAAAGATCCCTATTATGTTCTTCCCATCGCCGTCACTTTTCTTATGTGGATGAATCAAAAGATCATGCCCCAGACGATGACGGATCCCACCCAGCAAAAGATCATGAATTTTATGCCTTTAATCTTTGGCCTGATCTTTCTTTCCATGCCCGCAGGCCTTAACCTCTATATTCTCGTCTCCACGGCTTTTGGAATCGCCCAACAACATTTCGTCAATAAGCGCATGGAACAAGTCGGGGGATGAACTCCTTTTTTGTTGACGACGCTCCCATTGCGGCCTGCTCCTCGGGCTTAGGCCGGCGCTGTGCCGTTTCCCTCATTCGCCTTTCGGGGTTTCAAGACCTTGACGATCTCGCTCCGTTTTTGACCTTTGGAACTCCCTTTCCCGAGGGGAGAAGGGCGGTTTTGTGCGATCTCGTGGATGGAGACAAGACCTTGGATCGGGTTCTTTTCACCCACTTCAAGGCCCCTCACTCCTTTACGGGGGAGAATGTGGCGGAGATAGGCGTTCACGGAAACGTGATCAATGTGGAAAGAATCCTGGATGTTTTGACCTCCAAGGGCCCTTTTCGTTTGGCCAAGGCCGGAGAATTTAGCTATCGCGCCCTCAAGAATGGCAAGATATCCCTTTCCGAGGCGGAAGGGCTCGATCTCTTCTTCCATTCGTCATCAAAAGATGTCTTGGATCGGGCCACCAAACTCATGGGCGGAGAACTGTCTTCCGCTTACCGGGATTTGCGCACCACTTTTCTCGAACTCCAAGGGGCCCTCGAACTCTCCATGGACTTTTTGGAAGATGTCGGGGAGGAAGGGGCCCAAAGGCAATGGCTTTTGGCGAAGGAAAATTTCTCCTCAAGGCTCAAGGCTTTGGCCCAAAGGTTTGGCGCCCCTCTCTCCAAACTTCTTTCCCCGGATATCGTTTTGTTGGGCCCTCCCAATTCCGGGAAAAGCTCTCTTTTTAATCGCTTCCTCCAAACCTCCCGTTCCATCGTCTCTCCCACGGAGGGAACCACTCGGGATTACGTTTCCGAAGCCATCTTTATCCGAGGGACGGAATTTCGCTTGATCGATACGGCCGGCATCCGGGAGGGGGGAGAAGAAATCGAGAAAGAGGGCATGGAAAGATCCATGGCATTGGCGGCGAAGGCCTTTTTCAAAATCCTTTTGATCGACCCCCGCCGCTTGACTTCCTATGAGTTAAAACCCTTTGAAAAAGTCCACTTTGATCTCGTCCTCCTCACCCACGCCGACCTGCCGGAAGATTGGGCCCCCTTGAGTCTTCCCCTAGACTTCGCTCACTTTGCCCCCATCTGCCTCAAGGCCGGTCCTATAGAACCGGGAAAGATCGAGATTCAAACTGCCCCTATAGAACCACCACCTTCCACCGGTTCTATAGAACCGCTCCCGAATGGTCCTATAGGACCACGAAGCCTTAAGGCCCTGGAGGACATGATTGTAAATAAGTATCTAAAATTATTGGAAAATAATGATATCCTCGTCCCGAGACAAAGGGAACTTATCACCAAGGCTTTGGCCCGTTGGAACGATTTTGAGAAGCTGACTATTCAGGAAAAGGACCCGGCGATCCTCTCCTCAGAGCTTTCTTCCATAGGTCATATCCTGGAGGAACTCGTGGGAGAGTCCGCTCCGGAAGAGGTTTTGGAAGCTGTTTTTTCCCGTTTTTGTATAGGAAAATGAAAAGCGGCAACGGAGTGGTTGTTCCGCCGCCACCTCTCATTTTGGATTTTCAGTATGATTGACTCGGCTATTACTTTTGAGCTTTTGTGAAGGTAATTTCGACATGGATCTGAGCCTTCGTTTCGATCACTTTGCCCCCATCTGCCTCAAGGCCGGTTCTATAGAACCGCTCCCGAATGGTCCTATAGGGCCACGAAATTTGGAAGTCCTAGAAGCCATAATTGTAGAACAATAAAAATTGTTTAAAAGCTGCTTTCAATTTGCCGGGCTTTGACTTTCAATTTGCCGCCTTTTGACTCCGGGTTGTTGGCGGCCCTTCGCCATATCTCCCCCGCTTCGTTGAAAAATGATCGCTCCTTATGGGGCCCTATTCTGGAAACATTTGTTCTTGGAGAAATCTTAAAGATCATATCCTGGGACGAAGAAAGGTATGAACTTTCACATTTTCGAGACAAGTATCACAATGAAGTAGATTTTCAATAGAGTTTACTCAGCTATTCTTTTTGAGTTAAACAGAGAGGCCCTAGACAAGGGGCAGAATCTATGGAATCCAATGGATTGATATGGAAACCAAAGTTTTTGACATTCTCGTGGTGGGAGGGGGCCATGCCGGAATCGAGGCCGCTCATATCGCCGCTCAGTTTGGCTTAGAGGTCGGGCTTTTGAGTATGCCGGGGGTTCCCCTGGGATCGACTCCCTGTAACCCTTCCATCGGCGGAGTGGGCAAGGGGCAAGTGGTTCGTGAGATCGACACCCTGGGAGGCCTTATGGGAAAAATTGCGGATAGGTCGGCCATTCACTACAGAACCCTAAACGAATCCAAAGGATATGCCCTAAGATCCACCAGGGTTCAAATCGATAGAAAGCGCTACGAAAAGGTGGCAGAGGAAGAACTCGCCAAAACCGGGGGCCTTTCCATTATCAGGGTTCGAGTGGAGAGGATCGAAAGAGATCAGGGGCTTTTTTGCGTTCGAGGAGAGGGGCGAAGCTATCCGGCCAAAAAGCTCATCGTAACGGCGGGGACTTTTTTGGCCGGAAGGCTTCACTTGGGAAATGAGCAAAGGGATGGAGGGCGTATGGGGCATCCCGCTTCCCTTGGCATGGGAAATCTCTTCGGCGAAGTGGAGACCCTACCCCTCAAGTTTAAGACGGGAACTCCCCCTCGAATCGAAAGAAGCTCCATCGACTTTTCGTCTCTTAGAGAACAGCCAAGCGATTCAAAGAGCGGGACGTTCCATTGGAAAAACGAAAAGGCCAAAAGGTCGTGTCCCCAGCGGTCTTGTTTTATCACCGCTACCAACGCCAAAACCTTAAAGATCATAAGGGATCATAGGGCGGAGTCCCCTCTTTTTAACGGGCAAATACAGGGAATCGGCCCTCGCTATTGCCCCTCCATCGAGGACAAGGCCTATCGCTATCCCGAGCGAAACACCCACCATATCTTTTTGGAGCCGGAAGGACTTGAGTCCAAAGCGGTCTATCCCAGTGGCATAAGCACGTCCCTCCCCAAAGATGTTCAACTCTCCTTTTTGAAAACCATCGAAGGTCTTGAGTCGGTCGAAGTCTTGGCCTACGGCTACGCTGTGGAATACGACGTGGTGAACACGGCCAAGCTGGATTTGAGCTTGGAATACCGAGAGATTCCGGGGCTTTACTTTGCGGGACAGGTCAACGGCACGAGCGGCTACGAGGAAGCGGCTGCCCAGGGTTTGGTGGCGGGAATCAATGCGGCCCATTCCCTTTTGGGAAGAAAACCTTTCAGGATAAGGCGCGACGCATCATACGTCGGCGTTCTCATCGACGATCTCGTGGGACAAAAAAGGGACGAGCCCTATCGTCTCTTTACGGCGAGAAACGAAAATCGCCTCTACGTTCGAGAGGACAACACCTTTTTGAGGATGGCCCCCTACCGAATGGGTCTAGGACTCAAAGAGGATCTGGACACCCGCCTCAAGGCCCTTTTGGAAGAACACGAAATCTTGACGGATTTACTCGATCATTATGTGTTTAGGGAAAAAACCCACGGAGAGCTTTTCCGTGCCTTGGGCCTTGGGGTCCAGGGGTTTTCCGGGGGTGGAGTGAGGTTGGCAAGTCTCGTGAAAAACCCCAAATCCGATGCCATGAATATTCTTCACAAAACATTGGAGCGATCCGGGCTCTCCTTTTCCCATGAAGTGGCGGAGACGGTCGTTATCGGTGAAATCTATCGAGGCTATATAGAAAAAAGCCATCGGGAGTGGGCCCGCCAAAGAAACCTAGACTACGCTCCCCTCAAAATCGATGCCCTTTTGGACTCCCACAATATCTCTTTTGAGTGCAAGCAAAGGATTCGCAAGGCGAAGCCCGAAACCTTTGCCCAACTCAAAAAAATCGAGGGGATTCGCCCCGCCACCCTCGCCACTATCAGTGGTCGTCTTTAGATGGACGCTCCTTTTTCCGGGCCCTACTTGAAAATCGCTCAAGAGCGCTACAAAGGTCTCAATCTTACGGGGATAAAAGACGCAGAGGCGTTCCATGTGGAACAGTTTTTGGATTCCGTGGCCCCTTTGGAAAAGAGCGCAGGGTTTTGCCGCTCCCTCGAAGAGAAAAAGCTCTTGGTGGATGTGGGCTTTGGGGGAGGTTTCCCCCTCCTTCCCTTGGCTTTTACCCGCCCGGGGGAAACATTCGTGGGTTTTGAGGGAACGGGGAAAAAGGTGAGGGCCGTCCGGGATATCGCTTCTCGAATGGGGATCAAAAACGTCTCGGTTTTTCACCATCGGATCGAAAACATCCTGATCGATCTTCCCTGCCTCATCACTTTTAAAGCCCTGGGGAGTATTGAAGACTGCCTTGGCCTTCTTCACCCCACAAAGAGATGCCGGGCCTATTTCTACAAAGGTCCTCGGCTCGAAGAAAAAGAGGGGGCCATGGGAGAGACGGTCGGGGGCTGGCAACGGGTCGAGGACGTTTCCTACGATGTGGGGGGGAGGGCCCGGAGGCTCCTGGGCTTTGAGAGGGAGGGTGTTCCATGTGGAACTCCTCTCAAAACGAGAGGAAGCGAGGGAAAGGGCTTGGAGAGAAAAAACCTTGTCAAACTTTCATCCCTTTTTTAACTTCTATAGGTAGGGCTTGCGCAAGGGAGCAAAAAAAGGGGGAAAATCTTGGCCAAAGTCATTTCCATCACCAATCAGAAGGGGGGTGTGGGGAAAACCACGACCTCCATCAACCTTTCCGCCTGTTTAGCCGTGGCGGAGAGAAAGACACTCCTCATCGACTTTGACCCACAGGGCAATAGCTCCGTGGGGCTGGGTGTGACCGGTGAAACGGCTTCCAAATGCAGTATCTACAGACCCCTCATCGGGGAAAGACCCATCGAGGAGGGTATTCTCTCAACGGAAATCCCCTTCTTCGATATCATCCCCTCTAATACGGATTTGGCTGGGGCCGAAGTGGAGCTGGTCAACGAATTGGCCCGGGAATCTAGGTTAAAGACGGCCATAGAACCCCTTTTGGAAAGATACGACTATATTATTCTGGATTGCGCGCCGAGTCTTGGGCTTTTGACCATCAATGCCCTCAATGCCTCCGACTCCTTCCTGGTCCCCATGCAAACGGAGTATTTTTCCATGGAGGGTTTAACCCAACTTCTCAAAACCGTCCAACTCATCAAAAAGAGCATCAACCCAAAACTTGACCTGGAAGGTATATTACTCACCCTTTGCGATGCCAGGGCCAATCTCCACAAGCAGGTGGCCAAGGATGTTTGCGAGCATTTTGGGAATAAGGTTTTTAAAACCGTCATCCCCCGAAACGTCAAACTTTCCGAATGTCCGAGTTTTGGAAAGCCCATCATCCTCTACGACATTGAATCGAGAGGGAGCAAAGCCTATTTTTCCTTGGCCAAGGAGATTATCTTGAATAATGTACAGCGATCCATGGCGGTGACATCAAATCCTCCCTCGGAAGGAGGGCCGAAAGTCATGGAAGGTCAAAAAAATCGACCTCATAACCAATATAACCAACCTCATGACGGAGTGAGAACTTTATGAAAACGCTACGAACGGGAAAAAAGAAATTGGCCCTCGGCAAGGGGATAGCCTCTCTTTTGGAATCCAATGGAGGGGTGGATATGGATGGTTTTCGAGAATCCATCTCCCCGCTTGCTCAAGATAAAACCTTGGGCAAAACCCTACGAGAGGAGAAAAGCTCAGGCCCGGGTGCGGCCCCCGAGGGCACGGCTTTGATGGTGAGTGCGAAGGATATAGAGGCCAACCCCTATCAACCGAGAAAGATCTTTCGGGAACATTCCCTTAAGGAATTGGCCGATTCCATCGCACAAAACGGTCTCATCCAACCCATCGTGGTCTCCGGGGCTGCCGATGGAGAAAAATTTCAGATCATTTCCGGGGAGAGAAGGTTTCGGGCCTGCCAGATGGCCGGCTTCGACCAAATCCCCGTTTTGGTTAAAAAGGTGACGGATCGACAAAAGCTCGTTCTCGCCATTATCGAAAACGTTCAAAGAAGCGATCTCAACTGTATCGAGGAGGCCTTGGCCTACTATCAGCTCATGGATGAATTTAAGCTCACCCAAGAGGAGGTGGCCAAGAGGATGGGCAAAGAGAGGTCGAGCATCGCCAACTCCTTGAGGATTTTAAAACTTCCCCGAGAGGTCGTGGAGCTTCTTCAAAGGGAAGACCTCACCTTTGGTCACGGAAAACTCTTGGCCGCCATCAAGGATCCCAAAAAATGCATAAAGGTGGCGCGGCAGATCGTAAGAGAGGCCCTTTCCATCCGCCAAGCGGAGCTTTTGATCAAAAAGGTCGGTCGCAAGAAAGAGGGAACGGCCCCTTCTCGGAACACCCCCGGCACGGAAGACGGAGACGATTGGGACTCTCTTTGCAGGGCCTTGGAGAGGAAGACCGGGCGTCGCTTTGCGCTCAAGCCAAGGTCCGATGGCTCCGGTCAAATTATCATCAGCTATGGGGATCGGTCGGAATTTAACGATATTTTCGATTATTTGATGGGGTAAGAAACGACGTGTTGGGTGGCGATAGCGAAATCACGGCCATTATCGATGAGGGGTGCAAATTTGAAGGAAACCTCTCTTTTAGCGGGATTGCCCGAGTGGCCGGGATCGTGACCGGCTCCGTTTTTTCCAACGACACCCTCATCATTTCCCAAGGGGCCATCATCAATGCGGACATCAACGCCAATATCATCATCATCTTTGGTTCCGTAAAGGGCAATATCAAGGCTTCCTCCCGAGTGGAAATTCGTTCCCCGGCCCGCTTTGAGGGGACCATTGCGACCCCCAGTCTCCTGGTGGAAGAGGGAGTCATTTTCCACGGAACCACAAAAATGCGAGACAAAAAGTAACGGGCATTGTATATAGAGTTTTGATGTCATTTGACACTGGACAATGAATTAAGGGGTGGCCCCAATGTCGTTAGATCCCCTCCATCTTTTGGCCCAATTTCTCATCGCCGCCTTGGTGTTTTCCTTTTCCATGGGCTTTTTTTTCAACAAACTCTTGGCCGTTTTGCGGGAAAGGGAATTGAACACGACCCTTTTGATAAAGGAAGCCGATGACAAGCTGGCCAAGGCTCAAGAGATGGTGGGCGAATACGAAAAGAAGATAGGGGAGACTTACGGGCGGGCCCAAAAGAAGCTGGAAAAGGGCCGAGAAAGTTCCTCCCAAAAAGAAGATCTAAAATACAAAGAACAGACATTGGAAATTTCCAAACGGGTTCAAGAAGAAAGAAATAAAATGGTTCAAGACGTAGGTTCAAAGAAACGAGAGGTGCTTGAGCAAGCGGACGGTCTATCCAATGCTTTAGTGGATCGCTTGACGGGATGAAGGAGTGGGTATGGATTCATCCGTGATCGATCTTGCAGCACCCACGGTGAACTTTATCATCTTTTCGTCCATTCTCTACTGGGCCCTCAAAGGGCCCGTCAAAAACCATTTTGCGAGTTATGAGGATCACATCTCCCGTACCTATAAAAAGGCTCAAGATAAAAAGAAGGAGGCCCACGAAAGATGGGTGGAGTATGAAGAGAAAATAAAAAATTTGCCGGAAGAGGTTTCCGAAATTTTGGCCCAAACCGAAAAGAATGTGGCCCAAATTGAAAGTCAACACCAAAGGGAAACTCAAAAGAAGGTGGCCAAGTTTCAAGAGGATTCTAAAATGAGGCTCAAGGCCCATGAGGCTTCTCTTGTGGAGGAATTGAATCGGCAACTTTTGGAATCCGTCGTCCAAAAGACAAAATCCTCGCTGCATAAGGATTCCTCTTTGAGGTCAAAGGCCCGCCAAAAATTGGTTAAGGAGACGCTGGCGTGAAAGAAAAAGCTGTGGCCAGGGCCTATGCCCAGGCCCTCGTGGACTTAGGAGAGGAAAAAGGCTTTGATATCGTCTCGGAGCTAACGATTATGACCGAAGCGATCAATGGGTCAAACGATTTGGAAAATCTTCTCTTTCTCGAGGTGTTTACCATCGAGGAAAAAAAATCCGTGTTAAGGGCCCTTTTGAAAAAGATGAGTCTTTCTCCCCTGGCGGTCAGTTTTTTTTCGTTCTTATGCCAAGAAAAACGCCTCGGTCTCTTTCCTTTGATTTTTAAAGAGGTGATCGTTATCGATGACGACCGCAAAGGTTTTATGAAAGGGGATGTTCTAGGCCGTGAGGCCAAAATAGATTCAAAGGAAATAAAAAAATTGGCAGAATTTGTGGGCCAATTTCTTGGGAAAAAAGTTCAGCTCCAATATGAACCGAGTGATGAGGTGACGGCGGGCTATCGAGTGAGTGTCGGAGATTTGCTATGGGACGCCACGGTGGATCACCAATTGGAAGAATTTAAAAAAACCGTTCTCAGTAAAGAGATGTAATCCATACATGGATAAGGATAAAGGAGATGTTTCGTGACCATACGACCTGAAGAAATCAGTAGCATCATTAAGGAAAGAATTTCACATTTTGAATCCAAGCTCAAAGTGGAAGAAGTCGGAACCGTCCTCACCTACGGGGATGGTGTGGCCAGAGTTTTTGGACTCAAAAACGTGATGGCCGGGGAACTTGTGGAATTTCCTTCGGGAACCAAGGGAATGGTTCTTAACCTTGAAACCAATAATGTGGGTGTGGCCGTCTTTGGAGACGATAATAGCATCAAGGAAGGAACCACCGTCAAAAGAACGGAAAAGATCGTTTCCGTTCCCGTAGGCCCTGAACTTTTAGGGCGAGTGGTCAGCCCCATCGGAGTGCCCTTGGATGGACAGGGAAAGATAGAGAGCAAGGAAACGAGAGTCGTCGAACTCAAGGCCCCGGGCATTATCGCCAGAAAATCCGTTCACGAGCCCCTTCAAACGGGAATCAAGGCCATCGACTCCATGATTCCCATAGGACGAGGGCAAAGGGAACTTATCATTGGAGATAGAAAAACGGGCAAAACCGCAGTGGCCATCGACACCATCATCAATCAAAGAGGCAAGGGCGTAAAATGTATCTATGTGGCCATCGGACAAAAGCAATCCACGGTTCGCCAAATCCATAGAAAACTCCAAGAGGAAGGGGCCTTGGAATACACCACGATCATCTCGGCCACGGCTTCCCAAGCGGCCCCCCTCCAATTTCTAGCGGCCTATTCCGGCTGTACCATGGGAGAGTATTTTCGAGATAACGGTGAACACGCCTTAATCGTCTATGATGACCTCACCAAACAGGCCCAAGCCTATCGGCAACTTTCCCTGCTTCTCCGTCGTCCTCCGGGGAGAGAGGCCTTCCCCGGAGACGTTTTCTATCTTCACTCGAGACTTTTGGAAAGGGCGGCCAAATTGTCCGACGCTCAAGGGGGAGGCTCACTCACGGCCCTCCCCATCATCGAAACTCAAGAGGGAGATGTTTCGGCTTATATCCCAACCAATGTCATTTCCATAACGGATGGACAAATCTATTTGGAATCGGATCTTTTCAATGCGGGTATCAGACCGGCCGTGAATGTGGGGCTTTCCGTCTCAAGGGTGGGAGGCTCCGCCCAGGTCAAGGCCATGAAGAAGGTGGCCGGAACCCTAAGGCTGGATTTGGCCCAATACCGTGAACTGGCGGCTTTCGCGCAATTTGGCTCCGATCTCGACGAGGCCACTCAGAAGCAATTGGCCAGAGGGGAAAGACTCGTGGAACTTCTCAAACAATCCCAATACGCCCCCATCGATGTCTTTGAGCAAGTGGTGGCCGTCTTTATGGCCACGAACGGATATCTCGATAACGTTCCCTTGGAAAAAATTAAACAAGCGGAAATAGATTTTATCGAACACCTCAAATCCCACCATCCGGAAATGTTGGGAGAACTCGAAGAGAAAAAAGCCTTGACGGACGAAATCGATGGAAAACTCAGGGCGGTTTGCAAAGAATTTGTGGAGTCGGGTAGGTTTAGCGCCGGTGCCGGGACCTAAGGAATAAGGTTCAAGGGGCGAGGATAACGTCATGGCCAATATAAAAGAGCTTAAAAAAAAGATCAGGAGCACCAAGAGTTCTCTTAAAATCACCACGGCCATGAAGCTCGTTTCTGCGGCTAAATTGGCCAAGGCCCAAAGTGCCGTCGTAGGGGCCAGACCCTATGCGGATGAATTGGATCAAACCATCAAAACCATCTCCGCTTTGGCCAAGGATTACGTCCATCCCTTCTTTAAAGAAAATGAAGACAATAAAATGGCCCATTTGTTGGTGATTTCATCCAATAAGGGACTTTGTGGGGGCTACAATTCTCAACTCATTAGAGAGGTCAGGGCCTTTACAAAAAGATCCAATCTCGATTTGAAACTTCACTTTATGGGCAAGAAGGCCAAGGATGTTCTCGCAGGGGAAGTCCAAAACATTGGTCCCGATATCGTCTTTAAAAAACAAGACCCCTCGTACCGAGAGATAAGGGAGTTGGCGTTGGGTTTTGCCAAAGACTTTGAGCGAGGCGAAGTCGGACACCTTTTTGTGGCCTATAATGTTTTCCATTCGGCCATTCGCTTTACCCCAACGATTAGAAAACTTCTTCCCATGAATGTGGACGTGTCGGAGAAAAAGATTTTAAGAGATGAGATGCCCTTCGATTTTAAATATGAACCTCGCGCTGATAAAATCCTCGATACCCTCATCCCCGAAACCTATATCAATACCCTCTATACCTGCTTGCTCGATGCTTTGGCCGCCGAGCATGGATCGAGAATGTCGTCCATGGATAGTGCGGCCAATAACTGTAAGGATTTGATTAGAAAATTTACTCTCAAAGCCAATAAATTGCGTCAGGCCGCTATTACGACGGAACTCATCGAAGTCGTCTCGGGAGCAGAGTCCCTAAACGCCTAGACACCTAGAAAGGAGTAGTTAAAATGTCTGAAAAAAATGAAGGTTTGGTCAAACAGGTCATGGGCCCCGTGGTGGACGTGGAGTTTCCCTCGGGGAAATTGCCCGCCATCTTCAATGCCCTTCGCCTCACCAATGCCCAAATATCCGATCAAAAAGACAATTTGGTGATCGAGGTGGCCCAGCATCTGGGTGACGATACGGTTCGCTGTATCTCCATGGACTCCACGGAAGGACTTGTCCGAGGCCAAAAAGCCGTGGATACGGGTCAAGCGATTCAGGCCCCCGTAGGCAAGGAAGTCTTGGGGCGAATTATCAACGTCATCGGCGATCCCGTGGATGAAGCGGGGCCGGTCAAGGCCCAAAAAAGCTATGGCATCCACCGGGAGGCCCCACCCTTTGAACATCAGTCCACCAAATTGGAACCCTTCTTTACGGGGATCAAAGTCATCGACCTTTTGGCCCCCTATCTCAAGGGAGGAAAGATCGGTCTCTTTGGAGGGGCCGGTGTGGGAAAGACGGTTCTCATCATGGAACTCATCAATAATATCGCCACCCAACACGGGGGCTATTCCGTCTTTGCCGGTGTAGGAGAAAGAACCCGAGAGGGCAACGACCTCTATTATGAGATGAAAGAATCCGGCGTGATCGATAAGACCGCCTTGGTCTATGGACAGATGAACGAACCTCCGGGGGCCCGGGCCAGGGTGGCCCTAACGGGTCTTTCCGTGGCCGAGTATTTTAGAGATGAAGAGAAGCAAGATGTGCTTTTTTTCGTGGACAATATCTTTCGTTTTACCCAAGCGGGCTCCGAGGTTTCGGCCCTCTTGGGACGAATCCCCTCGGCGGTGGGGTATCAGCCGACCCTTGGAACCGAGATGGGGGCCATGCAGGAGCGGATCACTTCCACAAAGGACGGTTCGATCACTTCGATTCAGGCCGTTTACGTTCCGGCCGATGACTACACCGACCCGGCACCGGCCACGACCTTTGCCCACCTCGATGCGACGACAGAACTTTCCAGACAGATTTCGGAACTCGGCATCTACCCGGCCGTGGATCCCCTTTCCTCTTCTTCTACCGTTTTGGCCCCGGAAATCGTGGGAAAAGATCATTACGAGACGGCCCGTGCGGTTCAAGTGATCCTTCAACGCTACAAAGAGCTTCAAGACATCATCGCCATTTTGGGGATGGATGAACTTTCCGAAGAGGATAAAATCGTCGTGGCCAGAGCGAGAAAGGTGCAAAAGTTTCTCTCCCAGCCCTTTTTTGTGGCCGAAGAATTTACGGGTATTCCCGGACAATTTGTGGAAATCGAAGAAACCATCAAATCCTTTCAGGCCATTCTTTCCGGAGAGTGCGATGATCTTCCCGAACAGGCTTTTTACTTGGTGGGAGGAATCGATCAGGCCCGGGAAAAGGCAAAGACCCTTTGACTTAATGACTTAAAGTAGGAGTTTGTCATGGCCTATTTTGCCGTTGACGTTTTAACACCGTATAAAGTTTTGGCCAAGAACATTCCCGCAGACGGGCTTTTCATCCCGACGACTCGAGGGGAGATCAATGTTTTGCCCCATCACACCCATATTATCTCTCAATTGGAGACGGGAATTTTAAAATGCGTTTCCTCTTCGGGGTCGGGGGAGGAGAGCTTTATGGTGACCACGGGAATCGTCAAAGTCTTGAAAAATAAAATCACCGTTTTGGCCCAAGTGGCGGAAAAGGCCCAAGACATCGATGTGGAGCGGGCGAAAAAGGCTCTCGAAATGGCCAAATCCAAAATCAGTAGCGGTGAAATCTTAGACGACGAACAGCTTGAAAAATATCGCCGCAAACTTGCGAGGGCCTTGGTCAGAACAACGCTCGCCTCCAAGTAAAAATGGAGGCGAGAGGCAGTCGTTTGTCCTTCTTACCTTCTTAGCGCAGTGTTTTGATCGTTGGAGGGTCGTCTTCATCCCCCGGAATAAAAATAAGACCCTGAGAGACCCCGTCGCATTTTGAACTCGAATCAAGATTTAAGGCGATACCCAAGACGGTTTCATCTTCACTGACGAATTTGATGATTTGAGTATCGATGGCATTGCACGGAAGATCGTAGGTGACTTTATAACCTTCACCGCTCATTTCCTCTGCCCTGATCATATCTGCAATGACCCAATAATAGCGAGAAGGATCAATGTTGTTATCGAGCTCCCAATCGTCAACAAAACAATCGTAATCATCGCCGAGATCAATGGGGCGAGTTTCAGAAAGGTAAACAATGGCTTTTTCTAATAAGGTCATGGTCCATTTGTCAAGAAACTCCACATCGGCCCTATAGGTTGCGTAATCGTAGTCCTCATTCAATTCCTCATAGTTCGTAATCGTTACGATAAAAGAAGAGAGATCCGCCTTATATTTATCTGCGATAGAGGGGCCTATTTCAGAGTGAATCGGCCCTTCACAATGAGGCAAATAAGAAGAAAAAGCGTTAAAACTTAGCAGGAGAAAAGATGTGGCTAAAATAAGTCTTTTCATGGCAATCATTCCTATGGTTGGTGTTTGTAAAAATTACATAGTTTGCTTCGATAATCGAAACATATTGCGATGCAGTTTTAGGTGAGCAAGATCCATTTGTCAATTTCTCTTCAATTTTTATGGAATTGAATAATCATTTCGGGCGCCTAACGCGGGGCTCCTTGGGGGTTGATATTCAAAGCAGCCTGGGCCACTTCAAGGCCCAAGGGCTGCGTTCGGCTTCAAGAGAAGCAGCGCTCCGTTGACAGATTTGAACACCGCAGCAATGACGGCAAAAAAGATATGGGTAATTGAAAGTTCTTCACCTTAGAGAACGGTGTGTGGGCCGACGAATCCGTGTTACAAAAAGATCCCACACTAAGGCTCAAGATAGCTGACTGATACGATCGGTTATCTTTCCCCGGCATATAGTCGGCGTTCTCAATTGTTCAAAAAGGCAAACTTTAAGTCGCAAGACATGGTGTGCCTCGTGAAAATTCGTAATTTTTTGGTATATTTTTTCAATGGGCCGTACACTTATTAGATGAAGAGCAGATTTAAACTTGTGCTTTTTTTCTTGTCACTCAACCCCATTGGAGGCTTTTCCGAATTATTAACGATATGTTGGGAGTGTGATTCAAAATGAGGAGAAATCATGTTTACTAGAAGTTTAACGGTATTTTATTTTGGCTTATTTCTTTTTTCTTGCGAAGTATTTTCCATGAAAATGGGAGATTGTATTAATTTTATTAACCAAGGTGACTCGGGAATTCCGGCTAAATATTTTAAAATAAACAAACAGGGTATAGGGGTACCAACAAATCTTTTAAGGACAACGAGAAATACCTCATTCAAACAGGGTTCGTTGCATTCCGGGTTGGGGCGTCATAGTGCTGAAGAATTTAATTTTCACCCTAGAAGTCAAGTAGTATTTTATCGACAAGGTAATGGTGAGCTTAGTGAGATAATCTACGAGACTAAAAACCCTAAAAACCCTAAAGACAATTCGAGTAGATTGATCGGCGTTGGCTTCCAAAACATGAATGGTTACTGCGTACCGAGGAGGGCCAGTAAGAGAAGCATCCATTACACTAGAGATGGTAAGATAAAGGTTCGAGGCAATGAACTTATCTATGATACAAAATTATGTAAAGAGATTGATGACTTTATGAAAACCTATCATGGCAGTTCTACTCTATGTTCTAGTCAAGCAAAAAATAACATTTCAAGAATTTTTGAAAGATATAAGGGTCAGTATAGCAGTAATGCATTCGAGGAATTCATCGATAAAGTGAAGATGAAAGATTATGTCGAGAATAAGAAGGGTAAAGGGGAAGATGTAAAAAGAAATGAGTCTCCTTTGTTGATAGCAGACAGAATTCTCCAAGATTGTTATCGGAGAGGACTTAATACTTTTTTCCGTTATATGGATGTTCAAAGCAATAATGGAAAACCGGATGTTGGGCATGAAACGATACAGTAGGCACAGGCAAAAGAGTTTAAAAAAATTTCAACCTCATTTTTGGCTATGCAGTCGGTACTTCCGTTAATCAGATAAATCTTATTAAAAAGATCGCCTATCAAGGCATATTTTTCCACCTCGGTATTCGACGTTTACATACAATACAATAAATCATAGGTGCGCTTAAAAACCTCATGGGGACAGGCATGATTATAGCCTTGTTAAGGGTTACTCTCTTCTTTCTCGCTCTTTCCTTCGTTGGGAAGGCCGGTTCTTTTCTCAAGACTCAAATGAGGATGGAGCCTTATATCAACGTGGCCAAGATGAAAGAGACGACGGAGTATTTCAATAAAATTGTCAAAACTCATCTGACTACTCAAGAAGATTTAAATAAACCCAAGGTTATAGATAAAACGAATAGTGAAATCAAATTAGAAAATGAGAAAATGACTACTCACTCGGTGGAAAATCCCAAGCGGCTGGCTTCTGTCCCGAAGAAAAAGAAGCGGCGGAGTCTCTATAAGGAGAGTAAGCCGGTTAAAATAAAAATAAAGAGGAAGAAATCGTTAAGTCATTTTAAGAAGGCTAAGAAGAAAGAAAGCCTTGAGTGGATGACTACTCAAATTAAACCGAGTCATTTTGATCTTTCAGATAAATTATATGCTCAAGATAAGGCCAATGATTTGGATATTCAATTCCAAAAGGTGAATCACCACAATCTTTTGGCTTCCTACAAAAATCTCATTTTAAGGCTAGGGCGGGAAAATAAAAGTCCTTCTCCAAAACCTCACCCGGCCCTGGCTAAAAACATCAAAAAGAAAAAGGATGTGAAGAAAGAGAATATAGGGTTGAAATTGACGAAACAGAAGATCAAGGTTCATAAGAAGATTAAGGTCGCTCAATCCGTAAGGGAAGAAAGAGTTTTTTCAGATGAAGTGAGTGAGAGAATGGCTAAAAGCAATAGGGTCAAAGAGATCGAAGCCTCGAAAGAAGTGGTTGTTTTTGACTACTCAAAAGGATCTCGGGAGAAAGTGAAAAGAGAACCCGATAAGGAAAAGTACAATCCTTTTATTCCAAAAACTTATGAAAAACAGAAACTCCCCGATTATAAACGCTTGGTTCAGGTGAGAAAGACAAAAACGCAAAAGGAAAAAAGGGAAGATTACTTTGCTGAAATAGAAAAAGTGACTAGTCAAAATGACCATGGAGAGATTGGAGACATACTGAAAGATGGGGCAGAAGTTATCGTCCGTGCCCAGGTGTTTTCCTTTAAGGACGGCCCTCAAAAAGACTACTCAAATTTTGAGGTTAGACCTGACTATTCAGAGTCCGAAAGATGGGGCGATGGAGGAAGTGGGTATGTGACTATTCAAAAGAAACTCAACTCCGAGGTTGGCGTTGTTTCGGCTTCTCTTCATGGAGCGGAGATTGTGGATACTAAAATTGATTTGGTTTTTGAAAAAGGGGTCAAAAGAGAAATAAGTGTCCCGATTTTTCTTAGAGATGATTTTGAATCATTTGCGTCAACGAAAAGTTTGACGAAACCCGGAGGATTTCTCTTTGTGGAATTGGACGACTCCACTGAATCAATCCATTTGGATGTGGAGTATGAGGGGATGCTTTTTTTAGATAAGAACCTAGGTAGGGTTAGGCAAATGGACGATTATAGCTACGTCTTTTTTACAGGAGTGACCCCCGGCCCCACAACTATCGAGTATATGAGAAACGGTCATAAAAATTTGAAAAAGGTTGTCCTTATTGAAAGGGGCAGGATGTATTACGATTTCAATGAATACTTAGATGTTGGAAAAGATATTGTCGATATGAAACAAAAAAACGTTCTGGGAGTTCTCAAGAGCGATTTGGCCATCAAAAGCTCACAGATATCTCAGTTTAATAGCTATGAAAAGGCTTCTCAAATTGGCCCCGGACGATACGATTTGAGCGTCAATGCCCTGCCCGCCGGGACGAGAAAATACATCGAACTCGATCACCTTTCCTCTCCTATTTATTTAGGGAGATGGGATTCCAAGGAATTGGTGATCCCAAGCGAAGATTATATCTCTCATTTTTTAGACGCCGTAGATTTGGAGGATTTATCCGGGGTATGTTTGATTCAAGTCAACTTTAAGAGAAGGGTCAAAACCCTCGATATCGAAGGAAAAGACGGAGAAGACTATATCCCAATCGATCGGATCTATATTCAAGATGATGGGCAACTTTTAGAAGAGATTTCTCCCCTTGCGGTTCAAGGCTTTTTTCTTTCCGATCGGGTTGGTGTTGTCAGTCTAAAAATCAAATATGAAGATGGGAAAGAAGATTATTTGAATAGTTATTGTTCTTCATCGACCTATCTCATCGAGCAATTATAGGGCCCCACACTTATTACTCTTGATCAAGTTTCTATAGTTTTTGGGATAATTCCTTCTCACTTGCATCCAAGAAAGTTTTTGATAGCGATTTGGGTTTAACTCAACATCGCTTAATACAATGGTTCCTCTTTTATAGATTTTATTATCGGAAATGAGATGATTATTTATTTGAGAAATATAGGGAGATGATTTTTTAAGAGATGAATAAAATCTTTTTGGAATAAGGCCGCATTTTGAGACATAGACATCGATATTGCCGTAACGAAACGTTGGATTTTTTTCGATACTTTTATAATCGAGTCCTTCTAAGGGGAAAAGAAGAGTTTTGTATTTAAGAATATAGACAAGGGCTAAAAACTCCGAATAGAAATTTTTTGAGGCAAAACCTAGATGAGCTTTCTTATAATGTTTTAGAATGTAGGCCAGATCGATGTTTTTTTTGCGAAATTTTTTTCGTGCCAAGAGGAGATGTTTTGTTCCTGAATGATAGGCCGTTACGGCAAGGTCCCAACGGTTTAAAATTTTAAATTTTTGGGCCAAAAGATGTAAGGCTGCAATCGTTGAGAGAGGTATATTTCTAATGGATCTAAGCTCTTTTTCTTGAGTGAAGAGTTTTTTTCCGATAAAGGGCATGATTTGCCACACTCCTTTGGCCCTGGCTTGAGAGGTAGCGGCAGGGTTAAAACTCGATTCGACAAATGCAATGGCCAATAGCTCGGGAGGGAGCTCAAAGTGCTTAAAGAGTTGATGAATAAAGGTCTTGAATGGCTCCGCATTGAGAATCCCTTGAAATATCTTATCTCTTTGACCTGTTTGAATACGGATATTTTTTGAAAGATTGGTGAAAAATTTTTTTCTAGAAATCCCTTTTGGCGTTTTCAATTTTATTTTGATGAGATGTTGGCGTAAATCTTTTGCGTATTTGGATTTTGGTTTTCTCGTTTTGCTTAGCTCTAAAAGAGCCTGTTTTATTTTCTTGACAGAGTTGAGGCCAAGAGATTCTTTTTCTTTTTTTATTCGATGACCCGGAAGACCGGATTTTGAGAGGTGGGAGAAATCGATCGCATCATAGATGATAGAAAGATTGTTTTTATCGTGGATTAAAACCTGGTTGCTATTAAATTGAGTGTATATCTGGGCCCAAAAGAGGACACTTTTTTTGAAATAATGGGGGATCTTAAAAATTTTTGGGATTTGTTCTTTGGGGTCATTTAAAACATTAAGAAGAATCTCTTTGGGCAATGAGGATTGATGTTTTTTAAAATTTTTGCTGAGGATTTTTTTCTCAAAAACATCTTCAATGAAAATAGAATCAGAAATAAGGAGACCGTCTTGAGAGTCTGCAAATATCTTGAAGGAGAAAATCAAAAGGAGAAAGATTTTCATGACTGTTATATTGATTATAAATTGCAATGAATGATTATGTCATAAAAAATGACCGATCCAAATAGTAGGTCATTCTTTCGGATAGGCCCTTAGAGAAAGATGGTCAACCTTATAAAGATAAGATACAATTATTATGTTGGAGGCAACATTTTATGGAATATCAATGGATTGATATTAACGAGTATTCAAGAATTTTTGAAATCTCTATTTCGACCATTAGAAGGCGCATAAAATCTTCTAAATTAGAATCTCAGAAGAAAAACGGGAAATATCTGATTAAGGTTTTGACCGATCAATTGATAAAAAAGGATACCAAGAAGAATGATTCAAATAATGCTGCGAAGATGGAAAACGAAAAATTGAAAAAGAGAATTAAGATTCTAAAACAAGAGATTCAGGATTTTAAAATACTTATCGATATTTATGAAAATAAAAAATTTGTTTTGAACCAACCTTCGGGTAAAGATATTTTGCGAAGGGAGAAGCCGCCTGCTATCCTTCGGTAGGTGAAGACAAGAGTCCTATTCCTCCTTATATTTGCTCAGGACATTTATGCCAATATCTACATAAAATATGGGCTTCGTAGATGTACACAGCTTCCGATCATTGGATCAGTAGAGGGAATCGAATCATTTAGAATTTATGACAAGGTGGAGAGATATTTAAAAGGAAGTAACTGGTGTTACTATAAATCCAACTCGAACACTTTAACTCTATTGCAAAGCTATCGACCTAATTTAGATTTTCACCTTGAAAATCCCGAACTATTGAGAAAAATTGCCTATCAAACAAAATCAGGGACCCTCATTAGGATCAAAATTCTTTCCTGGCTGGAGGAAGGGATTGATTTATCGATGGATATTGTAGGAGAAAACGGAAGGGATATTTTTTTTAGCGAAACTCGCCGGATAAAAGAAAAAGGAATTGAGGCCATCGCCCAAACAATCATCGATTGGTTGAAAGTGTATAAAAAAACGATCCCTTATGATGGAAGAGTCCTTGAAGTTTGGGGGAGAAAATTTAGTATTGATATCGGCGAGAGCTTTGGTGTTTTTAAAGATGATGAGTTAAGAGCTATTCGTCCTGTAGAAAAGAAAAATCATCCTCTCCTCCATCGAATTATAGAATGGAAAACGGAAGAATTAGGTGGGGGGAAAATCGTTGAAACATCTCCTTTCCGATCGCAAGCAGAAATGATAAAGCCTTCGATAGGAAAATTATTTCAACCTGGAGATTGGGTTCTTTTAAAAAAGCGATCGAGAAATAATCTAGTTGACAAGAAAAAAGAAGAAATTGATAAGGCAAAAATCGGGGAAGAGAAGAGCAAGGCAGCAAAAATTGAGAACATAGAAAAGAGTTTCTATCCAATCTCAAAAGAAAAAAGGAAACGGCCTTCGATTCTTGGAAGTCTTTCGCTTGGTTTGACCCAAGGATATGGGATCGATAAAACGAGCGGCCTCAATGAGATTAAAAGTGTATCGGGATGGCAGCTCGGTTTTTACGGAAAGGGAGAACTTTTGGTGACAAAGCACTATCAAGCATCATTGGAATGGGAGCAAAACTATGGGCTTTATAGTAGGGGGGGCGGGCAGACAAAATTTGATGAGATCGGTCTGATGCGAAATGTTTTTAAGTTAAAAATCGGACGGCGATTTCTCTTTCAAAATTTTTTATCGACTCATACACTTCAAATGGATCTTTTTTTGGGCCATATTTGGCAGGATTACGATCTCGATTTTTCTGCAGAAGACGGCCATGGCCATCATGAAATCAGAGGGATGGTGTTTGGGCTTAGGGGAGAAATTCCCTTCCACAAGGATTGGAGGGGATTTATAGGGTGGAGTTTTCGGCCCTTTGGCGCCTATACGGAGGATACGGATATTTTTG
>JAPONP010000065.1 GCA_026713835.1 Bacteriovoracales bacterium | reverse complement strand
GAATTCTTCGATTACAAAAAAAACGATGTGTTTTGACCATTGAGCATCATAAATGGAAGTTCTACCATCGAAGATGGATTGTGGATGTTTGTCGGGAACCGGTTCATATTAAAAAAGGTGTCCGTTTCATTGATGTTGTGAAAAAAGAGAGTAAGTGTCCCGATGGAACCTCTTTTTGCAAGGAATTATCCCAGGTCGAGGGAATTCTTGCAAATGACGGGTTAATCTTTGCTGATGGAGAAAAAGATAATTTAGCCGTTGATCATGGAAAGGTCTATTGGAGCTATCTTCTCGTCGAAAAATATTTGAGGGACGGTGTGGTCTTGAGGCGTTCTCAGAAAGTGAATATTTTTCAAAAGGAAGACCTTCCGGCCAAGATAAACCAAAAAGAAACAACTGTAGTACCCTGTAAGGAAAAACAGGAAAGCGTGGATGAACAAAAAGAGATTTCCAAAAAAGAGTCGTTACCGGAAGCTGTTGATAAAAATCAGGCAAATTGATGGACATCAGGCCAATTTCATGATGCATCGGGCTAGAGTGATCCATTGGTGCCTATTTGGGCAGTGAGGTATCTAGGTTTCCTGAAACTGTCATTCTGAAATTACTGATGGATGTTGCAATACCGCAACAAATACCAAAGGTTAGCAGGCTGGAGCCACCATAGGACATATAGGGTAGAGGGAGTCCTACAATCGGCATGATTCCCATAACCATCGACATATTGATAAATATATGCCAGAAAAAGATAGACATCAATCCTACCATTACAACAGAGTCGAAGATTCTTGGTACAGAATCTGCCACCCAGAGGAAACGGAAAAGCAAAATAGTGTACAACAAGATAATAAGAAGTACTCCTACAAATCCGTGTTCCTCACTGAAAATAGAAAAAACAAAGTCCGTATGCTTTTCAGGCAGGTATTGCAGGGAGGCCTGGGAGGATTTCATTAGGCCTTTTCCCAGAACGCGTCCTGAACCAATGGCGATTTTTGATTGAATTGCATTGTATCCCGAGCCTCGTGTATCTTCTCCGGGGTTTAGGAATGTCATGATTCTGGCCTTCTGATATTTCTCAAGGCCAAAATTGTACATCAAGTAACCGCTAATGAGGGCCAGAAAGGCCAGAATGCTTATGGTTTTCCATTGGAGGTTCCTGTAGAAAGCAACAACAGAAAAAGTCAAAAGAAGAATGAGTGCTGTTCCCAAGTCGGGTTCCATGGCAATTAAAACAACAGGAATGATTGTTATGATAAAGGGTACAACAAGTCCCTTCATACCAAGTGTTCCCTCTATATTTTTTTTTGTAAACCATTTCCCCAGAACCAACACAAGAACAACCTTGGTTATTTCGGATGGTTGAAATCCAAAAGAACCGATAAAAAGCCATCTTCTGGCCCCCATTCCCCTGTGGCCTAGAAATAAAACCAGAGTCAGCATACAAATGGAAAGAATATAAACCGGCCAAGCATATTTGAAGATTGTTTTAGGACGAATAAAGCTCAGGAATACGCCGACAAACAGGGAAAGAACAAACCACATAATTTGTGTCTTATAGAGTCCTTGTAGATATTCTGATGTATGGGTTGCAGAATAAAGGTTGAGCACTCCAATGATGAAAATAATAAGGCCTATTGCAAAGAAGGAATAATCATATCTCTTTAGTGCATTAATCAGGCCAAACCAGTTCATAGGGCCGGTCTCCTTTCTATATCAGGATTCGGTTTTACTGAGCTTTATTCCTTTGATATATTCCCGGTATATTTTCCTGTCTCTTTCCAAATAGAATTCATATTGATCAGGAAAATATTTTTTCATATAGACTTGGGCAATATCTCTGGCCACAGGGGCCGCAGCAGTGTTGCCGTGGCAACCATGCTCCACCACAACGCCTATTGCAATTTTGGGATCCTCTGCGGGTAGAAAGGACGCAAATACTCCATGATGGCGATGTTTGTATGGTTTTTTTTCACATTTTGAGAATAATTGATCGGCCGAGAAGGAAATGACTTGGCTTGTACCGGTTTTTCCGGCCATATCTATTCCTTGTCCTCGTTGCCACCAGGCCGTTCCCTTGCTTGTATTAACGGCCTCCCATAATCCTTGCTTGATGAGTTTTAAAACATTTGGTTTCAAATGAATTTCACTAACCAATTCCGGTTTGTTTTTGTGGAGAATCCGTCCGGTATTTGAGAAAACTTCTTTGACAATTTGAGGTTTGTAGAGTTTG
>JAPONP010000064.1 GCA_026713835.1 Bacteriovoracales bacterium | reverse complement strand
GGCCTGTATGTTTAGAACGGATGGCAAAAACGTCAGAGTGGGCCTTCGCTCCACCGGAGAAATAGACGTGGGCCTTATCGCCGAGGCCTTGGGGGGCGGGGGGCACAACCATAGTGCGGCCACTCTCATCGAAGGAAAGATGGAAGAAGTCATCAAGGAAACCGTCGATAAAATCGAAAAGGCCTTAAAGTCACCGCCCCCTCCCATCGGTCAGGTCTAAATTGTAGGTGGTGACATTGGATCGATGATTCGGGAATCGACGGTTTAGGACATCAGTTTAAGATATTGTTATCTAAAGCCCATTTATATGTATTTTGAATCCCTGTAAAAAGTTTTATTTTAGGCTTGAATCCTAGTTGATTAATTTTGTTCAAGCATAAAGATTTACGAAATGTCCCGTCCGGTTTTGATAAGTCATACTTGAATCTCATTTTTATCCCCATGGCATCACAGACAAGTAATGCAAGATCAGAAATAGAAATATTATCATTATGGCCTATATTGATGGGTTCTATGTGATTATATCTATCGAGAGTAATTAGCAGAGCCGCAGCCAAATCATCCACATATAAGAAATTTCGTAAAGGTTTACCCGTCCCCCATATTTCAATATGTCTTTTCCCATCTTTTTGAGCCTCATGAACTTTTCTTATGAGGGCAGGAATGACATGTGAGCCCGAAGAGCTAAAATTATCCCCAGGGCCGTAAATGTTCGTTGGCATCACTGAAATGAAACATCGGCTGTATTGTTTGTAGATAGCGCGGCAAAATTCTATCCCTGAAATTTTTGCTATTGAATATGATAAATTTGTTGTCTCAAGAGGGCCGCTCAAAAGATCTCGCTCTTGAATTTGACCGGATAAGTCTTTAGGGTAGAGGCACGAACTTCCTAGATAAAGCAATTTTTTAACATGAGTCTTTAATGAATTTTGAATAACATTAAGAGCCATCATCGCATTTTCGTAAAAGTAATCAGCAGGATAATGACCATTATCTCCAATGCCTCCACATTTTGCTGCAGCCATGATGACATAATCAATTTGGTGACAAGAAAAAAAGCAGGAAACTTCCTTTTGATTGAGGAGGTTGAGTTCACTTTTATCTTTCAAAATGAGATTGCTAAAACCCAGTTCTTTTAATCGTCTGACAATAGACGATCCTACGAGACCTCTATGACCGGCGACAAATATTGAAGAATTTTTGTGGAGGACTTGAAACTTAATCGGCATTTTTATATCTTGAAATTTTCCATTTTAACTTTAATAGTGTGAACGCAATCTGTAGTCCATCCGTGAAGGCATTAACTTTTGATTCTCCTGCAATTCGTTTTCTTTCAAAAGATGGAATCTCACTATATTTTAATTTTGAATGATGAACTTTAATGGGAAACTCAACACACCAGTCAAAAGCTTCAGATGATATTGAAATTTTGTTAAAAATTTCTCTTTTGGCTAAACAATATAAAAATAAGGCATCCGATATTTGAACTCCATGAAGAAAGCGTAAAAGCAGACTAAACGACCTATTGCCAATATAACGAATAATCGTATCATCGTCGCTGCCACTTTCAGGTAAATATCGAGAGCAAAAGCAAACATCGAGTCTATTCTCTTCGATCTTTCTCTTCAGAAGCGTTAGCGACTGAGGATCGTAGGAAGCATCCGCATCCATAAATGTAATATATTCGCCTGAGGCCTGATGAAGACCCGTATTGACGGCATTTCCATAGCCCCTCCCTTGTTGGGGGATGACTTTGACACCAAGACCTTTCGCAGCATCAACAGTTCGATCGGTGGAATGGCCGTCCACAACGATTATTTCTTTGATGATGTCTTTGGGTAGTTCATCAATCATCAAAGGGAGGCATTTCTCTTCGTTTTTGGCAGGTATGATAACGGATATTTTTTTTTCAAAACTCATGGGCTGAACCTATTCTTGCTTCCACATTTAAACTGATAAGAGTTCCATTTTTTTTGTCCATATGGGGGATATAGGCTTGAGAGCAATCGTCATAATCTTGATGTATTGTCTTTTTCCAATCATACCGCTTTACTATTTTAAAACCTGCACTATGAAGGGTTGATCTTAGCAATTCAAAATCATAGACCGTTCGATGATAAATCCATTCCTCGCCTCGTTCCTCATTAATTTGAATCCGACCAAAAAGAGGGCCGATGACTTTCTCTAAGCCCTCGGTGTCATAAAGTTTGCTCAGGACAGAAAAATCAGGAACTGCTAGCCTCAAAATACCTGTTGGTTTTAAGGTTCTTTTCCACTCTTTGAGAATAGGTATAATCTCAAAACGATCAAAATATTGGATGCCATGAGAGCAGTAAATGAGATCGACAGTATCGCTTTTTATGAAGGGCAATTTTTCAAATGAGCAGACGTGAGTAATATGATCGTATTTTGCACGATCGATATGGACAAAGCCGGGAATATAGCGTTTCCCGCAACCGAGATGAAGATTCACAATTTTATTCTCTTTTTAAAAAATGTCTTTACTGTACTGCATATCTTATCTAGTTGACCATCGGAAATATTCATACTGGAAGGAAGCCATAATCCTCTTTGGGAAAAATTGGTCGATATGGGAAAGTTTCCCTTCTGTCGGTATATTTTTTGTGAGTTTAT
>JAPONP010000063.1 GCA_026713835.1 Bacteriovoracales bacterium | reverse complement strand
CTCGTCGCTTTCCTGCGACGTGCAGGAAGCACGCCTCGGTCGCTCCTCGTTGCCTCCTACCAATCTTATCCGGGTGGAGAACAGTTACCTTGCCTTTATTACAGTTTTTGCTAGAGGTGCGAGCAGTTACACTAGAAGAGTCTCGGTTTAAACCCTTTAGGGTTGATAATAGATGAGCTATTTCCCGTTGCCTTGATGACAAACAGTTTTTTATTTTTAGAATATTCGTCTGATTGGGAGTCGGCCCTAAGATAAGCAACTGCACCATAGAGACGCTTATTGCTGTATTCGGGAAAGACTTT
Organism: Bacteriovoracales bacterium; assembly: GCA_026713835.1. Taxonomy (GTDB): domain Bacteria; phylum Bdellovibrionota; class Bacteriovoracia; order Bacteriovoracales; family Bacteriovoracaceae; genus JAPONP01. Next base: position 5,482 of record JAPONP010000063.1, on the reverse strand, counting down.
TTTAAGTATTTTCAATTTTTCGATGAAATGATCGATTTTTTTAATATCCAAGACGGTTTTGACCTCAACGGCGATAATTTCATCACCATTATGGACGATAATATCAAATTCGTACTGTTTGTTTTCAAAAGTCTTTTTGGCCCTCTCTGTGGTGCCTTCGACTTGAATACCCCAGTCGGAAAACTTATTGACAATATCTCCCTCGACAAGGCTTTCAACAAGACGTCCCCACTGGGAATTAAAGCGACTATCGGTTTTCTTGAGTTCCAAGATAGTCTCCTTGAGTTGACGGTCGGTTTCCTTTTGGGCCTCTCCCAACTCTCGGATAATCTCCCATGCGTCGTCTAATGTTGCTTTTTTCGCAGTCTTGGCCATGAATATATCCTCAATAAATTTCGATTGGAGTATAGCACAAAAATGAACAAAAACAACGCTTTAATGTCTGATTCAGCATTTAACGAATTGCCTCACATTATGGGTTACCTAAATGGGGCATGGGAATTCATGCCCTAGGGTTTTGCCGAAGTGGAAGACTCGACTATGGAGGCGAGATTTATGAATGAAACTTCACGGAACAATTTACCTTCAAGGCCATGGCCGTCAATTTGTTCATGGGCTTGGGCCTAAGTTGAAAGCGATGCCGATGTTTTTTTGATAAGTCGGCCCTTTGATTCCGTCTAAAATCCTTCACCAACACCTTCCTTCACGTCTATGCCCAATTGATGAAAGCTTGCCCTAATATAGTCATCTTTGAAATTTACGTAACCGCTATAGCAATCTCGTGCAGATAAGCTTGAGTCACCTCCATTTATATTCGTTTTTCCGAAGTCAACTCTGATGGCCAGTGCACATCTAACCGGGGCTTCGAGATCAGGTGTCGAAAATGTTAGTTTATAGTAATAAAAACGAGTCGGATTTTTTGTCTTCTTGTTGTTGTCATACTCCAAAAACTGATCACCAAAACTTCGCTTGATAACAATATCATTGACAGAGGTTAAAGATTTTCCCTCACCCTTAAATTTCATCAACAGATATTTGATATGATCTTGAGTAACGAAGAGATTGTAATGTCTTACATTGATTTCTATAGAAGAGCCGTTTTCTAAAATAACGGACTGAGGAGTTCTTTTTCCATGATGGCCTTGAAACATTGAGCAAGAAGAAAAAATGAGGATCGAAAAGCATCCCAAAAACGTTTTTAGTTTCATAACGAAACTCCTTTTTTAATTTAAAGGTTTGAGGGCTTATCGGTTATGGAACGAGGATTTTAAGGGGAAATACCTACTTTTTTGGTAACTGCACGCACCTCTAGCAAAAACTGTAATAAAGGCAATGTAACTGCCATCCATTTGGATGAGATTGGTGGGAGACAACGAAGAACGACTGAGGCGTACTTTAAGTACGCCGCAGGGAGTGATGAGGCAGACGACTGCCACGATCGCCAAATGGGTGAGCAGTTACCTTTTTTGAAGCTTTACCCAAGCAAAAGACTCCGTCTTTGTTTATGAATGAAATTTCACGGAACAATTCACCTTCAAGGCCATGGCCGTAAATTTGTTCATGGGCTTGGGTCTAAGTTGAAAGCGATGCCGATGAAAGTCGATATGGAAGACACCCTTGCCCCTTTCTCCTTTAGGCCAAGTCATGGAGTCTAGGATTTTGGCCAGAGTTTTTTGATCGACCACGGCCAGGGAGTGAAATTTGTGGTCTTGGTGGTAAACCTTGATTTGGGTAAGCTCTCGGCTAAGGCCAAGGAGAGGACAAAGGCAATGCTTGAATAATTCGGCGTCCCTTTCGTAAAAGTCCCGCAAGATAGTGTAGAGCTTGGACGTGACCCTTTTGTAGTGATCGTAAACCATGGGGCGCAAAGGGCCCGGAAGTTCTCCCGGAAGTTCACTGAGCCCCGCCTCCTTCCATCGGGCGTCCCAACTCCCTTGGAAGTCGAGCCCGTTTTGCCGGTAGAGTTGTTCTCCCATTTGAAGATAGGAGTCCTCCAAAAATTCATTGAGTTCCCTTTGGGCCCAATAGGGATCGAAGGCCCCAAAATACTCGGCCACGAAACTTTTGATGCCCCCGCTTTTTGTGTTGATAAAGGAGGAGACCTTGCCGAGTTTAAGGCTTAGGGGGATGGTTTTGGCACCTACGGAAACCCTAAGGTCTCCTTCATCCCCCCGGGCCTTTCCCCCCAGGGCCTGGGGTTTGCCCAGGAGCCGGATTTCGGTGAGGGAAGCGGGGGAGAGGGTTTCGATGGTTTCCAGGGCCGTTCTCTCGGCCAAAAGAGGGAGTTCCCGGGCCAGGGAGGGGGAGATCTTTTTGATCTCGCTCTCGTAGTGGAGGAGAAGATTCAACTGGTTGTCTCCCAAGGAGTTTATAAAGTCGGCTTCGAGATCGAATTTTTGGGCCAGCGCAAGGCCCACCAAATACTCGAAGACGTTTCCCTTGTATTCGTTGAGATAGGCCTGGGACCGGGAGGCCGAGAGGGAAAAACCCTTGGGGATCGGTTTCGTTTGGGCCGTGACAGCATCCATTTGCATGGCCTCAGCTTATCCCGTTTGGGAAGTGGAGGCAATCCGTTTGGGCAGAGAGGGGCCGTGTTCGAGTATGAAAGAAGCAATGCTCCGTGGACAAATTTGGACATCGCGGAAATGGAGGCAAAAAGATGTGGGTCATTGAAAATGGCGGCGTGGTGCCTGAATTCAACTTCCTAGTGCAACTCCAACATGGATTGAAAAAAGAGGCCTTTCAAAAACGGCATCGGTGGAGCGGGGTTTTAGAGTAGAAGTCCATTCCTTTGGTTTTGGGATAGGCCCTAAAAGCGGTTCCCATTTACGCCCGTTTGTGAAAGAGTGGGTCACGGTGGCCAAGGCCTTGGATCTTGAAGAGAGAATTGAGTATTTGGCCGACCTTTAGAGAGGAGCGGGAGGTAGAATTTGTTTCGGGGACCCAAGACTTTTAGGGCCGGGGGCAAACAAAACGCCTTATTGGTACTTTCCGACGGGTATGTTTGGACGGGACAGGGGATCGGGGTTTGCGGCAAGAGGCCAGGGGAGATTTGTTTTAACGTCTCCATGACCGGCTACCAGGAGATCATGACGGATCCTTCCTATGCGGGACAAATCGTCACCTTTACCTTCCCCCATATAGGAAACGTGGGGTGCAACCCGGAAGACGACGAATCAAAAAAGGTGTTTGCCCAAGGTCTTATCCTAAGAGAACCCATCTCCTCTCCTTCCAATTTTCGCTCCACCAAAAATTTTGAAACCTGGCTCGTGGAAAGAGGGGTCGTGGGCCTTTGTGGAGTGGACACCAGGGCCTTGGCCCAAAATATCAGGGAAAGGGGGGCCAGGGATGGGGTGATCTGTCATCTTGAGGAAGGGGAGACGGTTTGTCTCGACGAGTTGATCCGCGAGGCGATGAATTGCCCCACCCTTCTCGGTCGAGAGTTGGCCTCTGCGGTGACCACATCCGAGAGCTACACCTGGGAGGAGGGCCTTTCGGATGCCGTAAGAAGTAAGGGGAAAAGGGAATCCAAAGAGTACCATGTGGTGGCCTTGGACTTTGGGATCAAGAGGACGATCTTGAGATACCTTGCGGATAGTGGCACAAGAGTCACGGTTCTTCCCTGCTACTCAAGTTTTGAAAGGATCATGTCCCACGCTCCCGACGGCATCTTTTTGTCCAACGGCCCGGGAGACCCCTTTGCCACATTCGAGCGGGTAAGGGGCACCATCGCCAAGATCATGAAGGCGAATATCCCCTTGTTTGGGATTTGTCTGGGCAATCAACTTTTGTCCTTGGCCTGTGGGCTGGGCACCTTAAAACTCGGCCAAGGTCATCGGGGGGCCAACCATCCCGTGAAAAATCTGGCCACGGGGAAGGTGGAGATCACGGGCCAAAACCATGGCTTTTGTGTCTCCAAAGAAAATGTTCCCCCTTCCGTCGAGATCACCCACGTCTCCCTTTTTGACGGGACGGTCGAAGGGATTCGCCACCTGGAAAAAAACCTCTTTGCGGTTCAATACCACCCGGAAAGTTCCCCGGGCCCCCACGACTCAAGTTATTTATTTCGGGAGTTTTACAAGATGATGGAGGAGGGCCCTCGTGCCTAAGCGAGATGACATCTCATCGGTTCTCATCATCGGGGCCGGTCCCATCGTCATAGGGCAGGCCTGCGAGTTCGACTATGCGGGAACCCAGGCGGCCAAGGCCTTGAGGGAAGAGGGGGTTCGGGTCATTCTCGTCAACTCCAACCCGGCCACCATCATGACCGATCCCGAGACGGCCCATGTGGTCTATATCGAACCCATGACGCCCGAGGTTTTGGAAAAGATCATCGCCAAAGAAAGGCCCGATGCCCTCTTGAGTACGGTGGGGGGACAGACGGCCTTGAACTTGGGTCTAGCGCTTTGGAGGCGGGGGGTTTTGGACGCCCACGGGGTTTCCATGATCGGGGCCGATCCCAAGGCCATCGAAAAGGCCGAGAACCGAAAACTTTTTGGCGAGGCCATGGAGCGTATAGGTCTAAGGGTTCCCCGAAACGCCATCGTAAGCTCCCTCGACAAGGCCCAGGTAGAGCTAGAGAGGATCGGACTTCCCTGTGTCATTCGCCCTTCCTTTACCCTGGGGGGAAGCGGAGGGGGAGTGGCCCACACGGAGGAGGAATTTGAAAGGATCGTTCGTTACGGTCTCCAACTCTCTCCCACGGGGCAAGTCTTGATCGACGAGTCCATCGTGGGGTGGAAGGAATACGAGATGGAGGTCATTCGCGATCGAAAAGATAACGCCATCATCGTCTGTTCCATCGAAAATATCGATCCCATGGGAACCCATACGGGAGATAGCATCACCGTGGCCCCGGCCCTCACCCTCACGGACAAGGAATACCAGGCCATGAGGGATGCCTCCATCGCGGTTTTGCGGGAGATCGGAGTGGAGACGGGGGGCTCCAACGTGCAATTTGCCGTCAACCCGGCGGACGGAACCCTTATGGTGATCGAAATGAACCCTAGAGTGTCCAGGTCGTCGGCCTTGGCCTCCAAGGCCACGGGCTTTCCCATCGCCAAGGTGGCGGCCAAATTGGCCCTAGGGCTTACCCTTGATGAGATTCAAAATGATATTACCCGAGTGACCCCGGCTTCCTTCGAGCCGTCCATCGACTATATCGTGACCAAAATCCCCCGCTTTGACTTTGATAAATTTGGAGAGAGCGAACCCAGGCTTTCCACCTCCATGAAATCCGTGGGCGAGGTCATGTCCATAGGGAGAAGTTTTTCCGAAAGTTTGCAAAAGGGACTGTGTTCCTTGGAAAGGGGGCTTACGGGATTGGATTCTCGGGGCCTAAACCTTGGGGAAGAACTCGGGGAAGTCGGGGAAGAGGAGATGCGATCCCGGATTGTGGATCGACTGAAGGTTTCGAGTCCCGATCGATTGCTCTTGGCCGCCGAGGGGATGCGCCGGGGGCTTGAGACCCAAAAAATTTATG
>JAPONP010000062.1 GCA_026713835.1 Bacteriovoracales bacterium | reverse complement strand
TGCTATCTTGTCCACATTCTCTTGCATATTCTTTGCAATGGCCATCATGCTTTCTTTACTCAAAGAACATTCTGTGCGCATACGGTTAGGATGTTCCTCCACGGTTATGCATTTTCCATCCTTCATCCCAATAATCTTATTCTCGAGCAGTTCTCCCTCTGATACCCCCTTATATTTACAACTAAAAGGCGTACAATCCTTTAAGTTTTTGGGATAATCCCTGCTACACTCTCCCAAGTAATAATTTTTAAACAAAGTCTCTATGGCGTTAATAGATTCCATTTCGTTTTTCTTCTCTTTTTGAGAGGGGTGCTTTTGTCCTTTAGCCCCTGCCGGAGGAGAATGAGGATCATTCTCAATGTTTTTTATTTCGAGGGGGATCGGATTCTTTTCATTGTTTTTGCCCTTTTCTTGAATATGGAAGCTTGAAATTTTTTGTGGACGTCGAAAATCTATAGAGTGTTCAAGAAAAAAGGCTATTCTCCTATTGAGATTATCTATCATGTCGATGAGAACTTGTTCAAAGAAAAGATTGATTTGGGCCACATCTTTTTCGGTGAAATGCCCGGACCAGGCCCTAAGTTTTTTTTCGTTTTCTTTTAAGGATGCGGCCAGAATCCATCGGGCCAAAGGTGAGAGTTCATTCTTGTTTTTTTCAAAGAATAGGCCAAAGTGGGATTTGGGCCCTACGGTTAAAGAGTTTTTATTCATCAAATGGGTCTTATCATCGTGATAATAAAAAAGTGTCTTATAAATGACATTCTTAATTAAAAGAAATTCTATTCTTTCTTCAAGGTGCCCTAAGGTTTTTTCCAGTTTTTGGAAAATGGAATAGGCCTTTTTCTTTTTAAGAGGATTATTCATCATATTATAGGTTTGAGTTAAAATCTCTAACTCGACAGGCATTTCTCTTAGTGTTTTTATTTGACCCGCATAGAGATTGAGGGAAAGTAAAAAGAAGATTAAAGCTCTAATTAAGTGAGTCGTCTTCAAGCTGCTCTCCTTTGGCAATAAGAAAATCCCCGTTATGAGGGATAAGAATACGTCTGTCCATTTCGATAACTTGGGTGACATTCTTTTCATTTGAAATATATTTTACCTTTGTCGTCTTTGGGTTTAGCTCTACAACATCACTAAAAGATTCATAGTATTTTCCTCCACTCCTTGAAACTTTAATAAAATAGAGTCTTTTGGGTTTTGAATAGCAAATTAAATTTCCAAAGTCAGCCAGCTTTGATTCGTAGATAATTCGTCCCTTAGAGTAATCCAACGAGTCGTTCAATTTGATCTCGGTAATTTGACTTCCTCCTCCAATGCCACCCAGAGAAAATTCACCCACATAGAGGTGGTTATCAATCATGCAGAGTTCAATCTTTTTACCGGCCTGTGATGGATAGTAAAAAGGTGTTATTTTTTTATGACTCCGTGTGAAGAGAAAAATATGAGCATGACCTTTTTTATTGACATCTGTGAAAAGAACTCGGTCGTTATCGATGATAAGTATTTCAGGAATAAAAAAAGGATCATTCGCAGAGTTGAGATCGAGTGTAAAATCTAAAATGGAGTTGACTAAGGATTTGATATATATTTTTTTGTGATGGGGGTTATAGTAAGTGGCCCATGTATCGAAAAGGTGCATCCTCGGAGCTAGCCCTTTACCAAGATACTTTGTAGAAGATTTTTTGAGGTTAAAAGTATAGAGATCAAAGACATTATTGATGGAATGAGAAGTTAAAAAAGATTCATTTTTAAGCAGAAGAAATTTATTTTTTTCAGTCCCCGAGACAACAAAATAATAGGTCCCGATAGGTCCTTTCATGATCTGGGAAACCTTGAAATTTGTGGCAAGGGCCAGTGAGCCGTTTCTTTTTTGATAAAAAGAGATCTTGCCATCGAGGCCCACATATCTCATTTTGCCCGGAGTTTGCTTGGATATAAGAGGACGGAGTTTTTTAGGTTTTTTCATCTTATCAGCTGCATTGCAATTTATGCTTATAAGAATAAGAGAGATATGTATAGAGGAAGAGATGATTTTAGGTAACTGCTCACCCCCCGGCAATCTTGGCAGTCGACTGCCTCGTCGCTTCCCTGCGACGTGCAGGAAGCACGCCTCGGTCGCTCCTCGTTGCCTCCTACCAATCTTATCCGGGTGGAGAACAGTTACCTTGCCTTTA
>JAPONP010000061.1 GCA_026713835.1 Bacteriovoracales bacterium | reverse complement strand
AATAAAGGCAAGGTAACTGTTCTCCACCCGGATAAGATTGGTAGGAGGCAACGAGGAGCGACCGAGGCGTGCTTCCTGCACGTCGCAGGAAAGCGACGAGGCAGTCGACTGCCAAGATTGCCGGGGGGTGAGCAGTTACTATCTTTGTACGTTACGATAAGTCAGTTCCAGTTCCTTATTTTCTTCTTTTAATATCACTTTCATATTATCAAAATTTCTCGATCTCAATACATTCTCAAGAGATTTTAAAATTTTTTGATCTTCACTTTTAAATACAGCCGAAACATTTTTATTTCCGTTTTCAAATTTAATCAATTCGACATCGAGAGAATTTTTTACTATACGACTAAGCTCTGCCAATGAACTGACCCCATTAACGCCGGATATTTCTTCAACAAGCTCCACTCTTTTTTTTAGATTTTTATTTTTTTTCTCTATAAATTTAAAAAGATTTTCAGGGTCTCTTATCATTTTTCTTCTCTTCGCAGGAGTCGTTTTAAGAGATGGGTCTCTTAGAATTTTTGAAATTTTTTTAGTCATATTTTTGTCAATTCGAGAAAGATAAATATTTTCAAAAATGAGAACCAATAGAGGGATCAAACAGGCCACAAGTAATCTCACACCTATAAATGAAACAGAATCCAAATGCATTTCCCTTTCGCCGGAAGCTGCATAAGTCCCATTTCGAAAATTACTAAGCCCTCCCTTGCTCGTAACATGATATGAAAGCCCATAACAATTCACGAGAGATCTCAAATCGACTGTAGAAAGTCCCAAATTATCTAGTTCAGTTCTTTCCAAATAGGGGAAATGTGAAACCTGGATGCCAAGCTCTTGAGATAGAAAAAGAGGCATATTTTTAATGTTTGATATTCCACCCGTAATCAACATTTTTTTCACACTTTTCCTAGTCTTGAGTTGATAACTCACATCCCAGCGCTTAAAATTGTCAATAAAGACTGAAAATATCTTTTTCATCAACAATGAAAAATTCTTTTGATCTTCATCTACATTATCCATTTGATCCATCGTAAGAAAAAATGCATCTTTATGTTTAAATGCTATGGCCTCATCAACATCAATTTTATAAGTCTCGCTGATGACATCATCGACAACTCGCCCCCCAACAAAAGATGTCTCTACTCCGACAAGACGACTATTATAAAAGAGATAGCATACAGAGTCTCGATGACCGAAATCCACAATAGCAATAGGATCATCTAAGTTATTTTCAAGAACAAATTTTTGATAAATAGATTCATTGGCCACAATAGCTGCAGGAGAACAAGTTAAATGTTGGGCGTGTTCAAAAAATCTATCAAATTTCTCAATATGAGTTGATGATGCAATCGTATAGCTTCCCCTTTGAACAATAATGGGATAAATCGCCAAATGGGCCTCCGGCAATGGATAGGGCAATTCATCATCAAGCTGGAAAGGAACCATTCTCTCAATTTTTTTCCTATTCTTAACGGGCAAACTAACAAGCCGAAGTGTCGAGTAGTTAGACGGTAGGTTAATAATAATTTTTTCTACGGACCCATATTCCTGTAGGTATTCCTCGATGACTTTAAACTGAACCGTCTCTAAGCGATGTGGCTCGATTAGCTCAAGTCCATTGCTCGGGGTACTGTCTTTATCAAAAGTTTTAAGAATGGCCGCTCTAAGAATTTTTTCTTTGGAATCAAGGTATTCAACCGTTTTTCTCTTAACAATTCCTCTTAGAAATTTAATGGAATAGGAGCCAAGTTCGACAAAAGCAATTTCCATAAGCTCATTTTAGCCTGCACTACTATTTGGGTCTAGTAAATAATCAACTCAACGATTCGAGGGGGAAGAAATTGCAGCAATGGCTTGGTCTTCTTTCGATCCCGACTATTTCTGTCCGAATTATCCCTTCCTTCCTCTCGATTCTCTTTTTGATTGGGTTGATTGGGGTTTTGAGTCTTTTCCAAAGCCGGGGCCATGGGAATTTCGACGAAGGCATCAATAGTAAACTCAGATCGTCCGTACCGCCCTGATGAAATAATTTTAAAAAGTGAGCTGTAAACGCCAAATTCAATACCGGCCTCTTCAAACTCCTTAAAACGAGCGTTTAATTCTGAAGGGCTCAGTATTTTTGCAGTTCCGATTATATAGCTTTTAAATTCATCAACAGTATTAAAATACTGGGGTATATCGGGGTCATCCCTATATTCAAAAAAATCCTTAATCTCCGTATCGCTAATCTCCGGGATAAGTAATTTAAGTCCCTGTTCAGTTATCTTGTTGAGATCTATGGCAACAACGCCATGAACCGTTATCTCATCTTTAATCATATTCACCAATTCATCATCCCAACTTTTAAGAAGATATAATTCTGAAATGCTTTCAAGAGGAGCGTGTTTGGCAAAAAAATCACCGGAAGCATATTCGGATCGGATATTATCTATCTCCGGCTCAAAATCTTTATCAACATCACTCACATAAAATTTTATTTCCTTAATTAACATTTCGGGTTCTATATCGCTATATTTTCTGAAAAAATCATCATCTTCTTGTAAGCGTTGATCAAATTTTTGTCTAAATAGATCTACAAGCCTTCTCTCTAAATTTAAAATGATCTTATCCGAACTGATCTTCTGACCGGATGATTCATCTGAGTCCGAATTTGAATTGGATGTTTGACGTGGAAATGATTTTATTTTAGGTTTAGCCATCCGTAAAAGATTGATATTGATAAGGTGGGAAACATTTTGAATTTCTGTCAAAATTTCACCTTCTAAAAGAGAATTCTCCATAAATTTTTCAATCGAAGCGCGCATTTCCAATTTTGTTTCGTTGCCTATCGGAAAAGGGTAAATGAAAGGGACACTCCAAATTTCATTTAAATCTTTTATACCGATCCTTTTTTTTAAATTTTTATTCTTTTCCATTAAATTTCTAGCCTTCTGATAAATCTCCAAGCGTAAAAGCGCAAATTTTAGACCGGCCTCTGCGTTTAAACGGGCCTGCAGTTGATCCTGCGAATTGTATGCCCTCAACTTGTTTATATAGGATTCAAATGAAAAATCTACTAAGACAATTGTAAGTAAAGTTATTGCCGTCAAAACAAAAAGGATTGCAACACCTTTTTGATTACTTCTCATATTTAGAATCTCTTCTCATTCTCTAAATTCTCTAATTTTTATATTTTATTTTATTTAAATTTTCCGGTTTAAAATAAGGCCACATCGTTCTAAAAGTCCTAGAGCTAAATTCCTCAACCTGATCCACACTCCTCTTCCACTTAATCTCAAGTTTTAAACCTCTTAAAAGACTCTTTTCCCCTCTCCCTCTTAATAGAGAAAGGCTTTCTTCCCACTTTTTAGCTCGATCATCCCAAAACAAGAAGGTATAACTTAAAACATTGTTCATCAAAACCATGGGTTTTAAATCTTGAAAGTTGAAATCGCTATTATAAACATTTGTAGAGGTATAGTACCGAACAAACTCAAATAGATCTTTTTTCGTTTCATCATCCCCTTGGTAAGAACGAAATTCATATCGAACCCAGGCAAACTCACTCTCTCGGATATTTTCAAATCGCCTTCGATGAGCCTTGGTATAAAACTCGATGGCATCTTTCCCATCCTGAGTGATGATGGGAATAGGACGCCCAAAAAAATCAGGCCCTTTAAAACGCCCTTCACCCCTATAAAGAGGGTTTTTTAAGAGATTATCCCTTTTCCTTCTGGATTCCCTCGCTTTTTTCTGATCAACTTTAAATTCTCTTGTGTGATAGAGAGGAGTGTAAATTTGAGAAAAATCCCAATTGAGACGATCCAATGCTGTTTCAATCTGCAATAATTCACGATCCTCCTTAACGATAAGATCCTTATTATCGATAGACTTATTGGTCACGGCTATGACCGACACCATAATGAAAGCGAGTATTGAAATACTAATCAATATCTCGATAATGGTGAGCCCGTGAGATTTAGAGCCTATCACAAAAGACGGCCGTAAAATTCGTTTTTTCATATTGCGATCATGGAGATATTTCAATTTTACCCTTCCGATTTCTGATCCAAGTTGAAACCGTGTAGGTATCATCTTCAGAGATTTTTTTGACTGTAACGGCCACTTGCCAGAGCATATTTTCGACGTTCTCTTTTACTTCCTTATAGACCTTCTTTCTCATATCGACCTGCCCTCCTATTCCGGCAGCATCCTCCGGGTTCATAAGACCAAGGTTTGGAAGTTCAATTTTTTTATATTCGACGGTGTACTCATAGTCCTCATATTCATCTTCAAATTTTTTTGTTTCGGGGGCCAACGTCAAAGAGGGAGAAAAAGTGGGCGGATCGAGGATAATTTGATCGATGGCCTCACCTGCAAGTTTTCTAAAGATGAGATCTTCTCGAAGACGGGCCGAATCGCTTAGGTTTTGCCCCTGGCTGACAACGTAGGCTGATAAGAAAATGGCAAAAATCGTAATCGCAATGATGACTTCTAAAAGGGAAAAACCTTGAGAAAAAAAATCTTTATCCGGTCTCTTACCACTTTTCAAAAAGTTTTTCCAAAATTTCCCGGTAGCTTTCCTCATAGGCCTCTTCCGACTCATTTTCTAATTTTATTGTAGCATATTCCCTGTTAAACTCCCCCAAATAGGGTTCTGTCATAAATGCTGCAATATGCTCAAAGAGGGCGAAGGTTATAAAAGCTCTATCCCTCTCCCCTGTGGGATATATATAAATCGACATCTCTTCATCCCTGACTACCGACGGCCTAAGAGAGGTGGCCATCCCAAGAATTTGAACCTGTTCGGGAATATTCAATCTTTCAGGGTCGATATCTTCAACGGGCTTAAACCTAGAATTGATTTTCTCTCTCATCTTCTCCTTGGCTTCTTTTTCCTTAATGCCCAAATCTTTTTTGTCATATTTTTTTACATCGGGCAGGACAAATCCAATATCGTCACTATACTCCACTGAAATTTTTGGTCTCTCCGCCTCCAAATCAAAATGAACCCGAGTCATTCGATTTCTTAAAATGGATTCATTGATGGCAAAAATAATGGCCTTTTCTACGATATCCATAGACTCGTCGAGATCATCCTGCTCCGAACGGCCCGGAGCCGTAAGGGCCACATAAAAGAGAAGGGAGGCCAGAACAAGGGCCACTAAAATTTCGATTAAACTAAGACCGCCCTGGGATAGAGAACTACTTTTCAGCCCGATTCGCCTTGAGGGAAATATCCGCATCAAATTCTTCGCCACCTTCTATGCCGTCTCGGCCCAGTGAAATGATATTAAAGGTTCTTCCGTCCGAAGTGTATTGGAAATCATTTTCCCAAGGATCTTGAGGAATATCGGCACCATCTTCCAAATAACCTCCGCTGCGGTAACGTTTACATTCCCTCCCCTCGGGTTTTGTGATCAAGGCCTCCAACCCCTGTTCGGTCGTCGGATAAAAGCCACAATGCCGATTGAACTCTTTAAGAAGATTGGAAAGATTCGCCATCTGAATCTTGGTAGCTTTGACTTCTCCTTCGGCTAAATTGTCCAAAACTCTCCCTGCAATAAAAGTGGCGGCCACTCCCATGAGGGTCAGGGCAATCAAAATCTCAATCAGCGAAAGCCCTCTTGAAGAAGTTATGATGGTTGAAAAAATACTGAATCTTTGTTTAGGCATGGCCTCTCTCCTTTTCATTTAACCCAGTTTATTGAGCTCAAGCATGGGAATGACGACGGCAAAGACCACGAAACCAACGACGAGACCCATGACCACTATCATAATCGGTTCGAGAACAGAAGTCAGGCCGTCGAGACGGGTGTTGACCTGATCCTCATAATTTTCGGCCACGATTTTGAGCATGGGGCAAAGCTCTCCGCTATTCTCTCCCAAAGAGAGCATATGGGTCACCATTGGAGGAAAATGACCACTTTCCTTTAAAGGCCCCACCATACTGCGCCCTTCTGAGATATCTTCCCGGGCCTCCTCGATAGATTGTTTTAAAATGACGTTTGGAATAAGATTTTTGACGATTTTCATGCAAATCAAAATGGGAACTCCCGCATTAAGCAATGTGGCCAAAGTCGAACAAAAACGACCTATATTGATCATAATGACGATTCCCCCAATCACGGGGAGCTTGAGCAAGATGAGGTGCCAATGACGCATTCCCTTTTCGCTCCGGCTCCATTTTTTAAATAGCCAATAGATGGCCACCAATCCTATGAGACAGGCCCACCAATAATTTTTCAAAAACTCCGAAATCCAAATGGCCATCTCCGTTTGAATGGGGATTTTTTTCTTGGTGTTGACAAAAATTTTAGTGATTTTTGGAATGACGACGGTGAAAACGACGGAAATGAGGATCATTCCGATGATCGTCATAATAGTGGGGTACATCATGGCCCCACGGATTTTATTTTTTAAACGGACTCGGGCCTCCGTAAAATCGGCCAGCTTCAACAACACCATATCGAGGGTTCCACTGCTCTCTCCCGCATCGACCATATTGATATAAACGGAATCAAAGATCTTGGGGTATTCCGCCAAGGCCTTGCTCAAAGATGAGCCTTCATTGACCTTTTGCTTGAGCTCCGCAAGAACGAGTTTGAGGGTTTCGTTTTCCACTTGGTCTTGAAGGGCCTCCAGGGCCTGAACCACTTGTATCTTGGCCCTGATTAAAGTGGAAAACTGTCTCGTCATCAAGGCGAGATCGTTGACGCTGATCCGACCGCTAAAGCCCATGGAAAAGCCCGTATCTCCTCCCGCTTTTTGCTTAACCTTTTGTTCCCTAATATCGATGAGCATAATCCCATCGTTTCGCAATTTGATCTTGGCCTGACCCACGGATTCGGTCATGACGGAGGATTTGATTTCCTTTCCCGAGGGGTTGAGCCCCCTGTAAGCATAGACTGGCATACCCTTTATCATACACTCCAACCCCTTGAAATCGCAATACAATACCCGATGGGAAAGCCCTTTTGACCGGGTGCGGGGTTCACCTTGTGAAAAACTTTGGTAAAAGGTTCCCATTCAAAAAGATCGGCCCATGGAAGAACATATCATCGCTCGCGCCAAAGCCTGGATCGAATCCCCCTTTATCGAAGACGGGGATCGGCAAATCGTCCAACGCTATCTCGATGACGACGACAGGCCCAAACTCAAGGAGTGTTTTCACCGGGAGTTGAGTTTCGGGACGGGGGGTATGAGGGCCCTTATCGGGCCCGGAACCAATAAAATCAATCGCTATACGGTTTCGCGGGTTTCCCAGGCCTTTGCCTGCGCCTTAGCCGATCACTTCCACGGGGATATCTCCCTTTGCATTGGCTTCGACTGCCGAAAGAACTCGGAACTTTTTGCCCGAGAGGCCGCACGGGTCATGGCTGCCAACGGAGTTCGGGTTCACCTCTTTGACCACATGGTGCCCACCCCGATTCTCTCCTATGCCGTAAGATATTTTAAGGCCCAAGGGGGGATTATGGTCACGGCCAGCCACAACCCAAAAGATTATAACGGTCTCAAGGCCTATTGGGATGACGGTTGCCAAGTCACTCCTCCAAACGACGAGGCCATCATCGCCCACTACCAAAAATTAAACTCCTTGGCCCCTATCAAACAAGCCGATTTTCAAAAAGCTCTCGGTGACGGCCAAATCTCTTTGATCGAAAAGGACTGTGAAGACAGCTATTACGAGATGTTGGCCTCCCAATGTTTGACCCCGGATCTTTGTCAAGAACACGGCCCCACATTTCCCATGGCCTTCACCCCCCTTCATGGAACGGGGTGGGGGCCGGTGAAACGGGCCTTGGCCCAAATAGGCTTTACCAATGTTCATCCTGTCGCCGAGCAGACGGCCCCGGATGAAAATTTCCCCACGGTCAATCCCCCCAATCCCGAAGAGAGGGCGGCTTTGGAAAAGGTCATGGCCTTAATGGAAGAGGTCAAGGCCAAAATCGCTTTGGCCACGGATCCGGATACGGATAGGTTGGGGGTCGTGGTTCGCCACCGAGACAAATTATGGGTTTTAAACGGCAACCAGATCGCCCTTCTCATGCTCCACTACATCCTAGAGATCAAAAGGGAGCGCAAGATGATCAAAGAGAACTCCCTTCTCATCAAAACCATCGTCACCAGCGACCTCTTGGCCCAAGTGGCCGAGTCCTTCGGCCTCATCGTGGAAAATACCCTCACCGGTTTCAAATGGATATGTGGGAAGATGAGAGAATACGAAGAACAGGGAAAGCCTTTTGATTTTATTCTTGGAACGGAGGAATCCTTTGGCTATCTTTCCCACGATTTTTGTCGGGATAAGGACGGTCTCAATGCCTGCGCCCTCATGGCCGAAGCGGCCCTCTACCATCATACCCAAGGAAAAACCCTCATGGAAGCCTTGGACTCCATCTATGATCGATACGGCTACTCTTGGGAAAGCCTTCTCTCCCTTTACTACGAGGGGGCCCGGGGCGCAGAAAAGATTGAACGCATTATGGATTATTTTCGCCATATCAAAAAAAACTTGCCGGACCTTATCAAGGCCGATGCTAATGATCGAGACGATCCCATCGTCGCTATAGAAGATTATCTTCAAGGAGAAATCATCCATTTGACATCAAATGAACAAACCAAGCTCAACTTGCCAAAAAGCAATGTCTTGGGGCTTCTCTTTGAAAGCGGAAATAAACTCTATCTGCGCCCTTCCGGCACGGAACCGAAAATCAAATTTTATACCATGGTCATCGAAAAAGAGGGTGCGTTGGAAGATAAGAAAAGGCGGGCACGGAAGAAGGCCCAAGATTTAGAATATTTTATAAGAGAAAAATGTGAGTTCATCTAACGACAACGACTTGGCCATTTGTCTCGTCAGTGGCGGCATGGACTCTCTCGTCAGTGCGGCCATCGCTTCCACAAAACATTCCTCCTTGGCCTTCCTCCATCTGCGCTACGGACAAAAAACCCAAAAGAAGGAAGCCCAATGCTTTCATCTCATCGCCGATCACTACCGCATCCCCTCCCATCGGCGAAAAGTGATCGACATGGAGTTTTTTAAACAGATCGGGGGCAGTTCTCTGACGGATGAAAATATCCACGTCAAGACCCACGACTTCACATCCACTGAACCGAGGGAAATCCCCGATAGCTATGTTCCCTTCCGCAATACCCATATCGTCGCCATGGCCGTGTCATGGGCCGAAATCCTCGGGGCCAAATCCATCTATATCGGGGCCGTGGCCGAGGATTCCTCCGGCTATCCCGACTGTCGCCCGGACTATTACCGGGCCCTCAACCAATTGATCAAAGAGGGAACCAAAGAGGGCGTCATTCAAGTCAAAACTCCTCTCATCTCCCTTTCGAAAAAAGAGATCGTCCTCAAGGCCCATGAACTGGGGGCCCCTTTAGAACTCACATGGAGTTGTTATCAAAATGACGAGACGGCTTGTGGAATCTGCGAGAGTTGTTTTTTAAGACTGAGGGGATTTCGAGAGGCCTTCCTCAAAGACCCGTTGCCTTATCTCTAATTGGGGGCAACCCAAAGTTTTGGCATAAAAGATGCAATAACCTATTGCATAAGAAGAAAGAACGAGAAAGAACAAAACCAATTTATGGGGACTTAGAGATGAAATCTCCCGAAATGACCTCGAAAAACCGTCTAAATTTTAGACAGAGTGTCTCCAAAAAAGACATCTTGGCCGCCATCATCCTACTCTTCTTGGCCTTTCGCCAAAATGCGGCCCCTCTTCTCTCAAAAGGCCTTTCCCGAGATGCAAAGCTACGGCTCTATGAGAGGGCCCAATACCCAGGCCCTTCCCAAAAGACCCTCCCCCCCCTCGTGAGGCTCGCCTATTCCAACGACGATATGGATTTCATGGGACCCCGTCAAAACGCCTTTTATATCCCAAGCGATCATCAAGTCATTGCCCCCATGAAATCGGAAAGTACTTTCCATAACTTTTTTATCGAAGACGATGAAGGCGCTCTCAATAAGATAAAAGTCACGGTGAATCAGTGGCATCGGGATCAACTCTTTATGGAGCGTTGGAAGCTTGAAGCCTCCAATATCCATGCCCCCCCTACCCTTGAAGAGAGAAGACGTTTTCTCGAAAAAAATCTCATCCACTATGTGGACAGAAGAATTTCCGGGGAGATGAAAAAATCTAAAAAGGGAAGTACTCTCCACAAAGTCGGCTCCTTGAGAAATGCTTTAAAACCGCAAACAAAATTCCGATTTGGTAAGAACTACAGGCTTCGATTCCGGCCCAAAGTCTTAAAGGGGCTTATCAATATGAAGTTTGAAAACCCCTATATAGATGAAAGCCTCCTTAAAATCAAAGTTTTTAATAGGGCCGATTTTTGGAATAGAGAATCCAGAGGGGGGGAAATGAAATTACACCTGGGCCATCGCTTTAATAAAACGGGCCCCTACTCTTCCCATATCGAATACGGTCTTAGCGGAGAAAATTGGAAATGGGAAGTCAGGCGAGAGCTTAAAGAAATCATGCCAAACCTTGCCCTGCGCTTTCAATCCATTCGGGAAAACCGACCCACCTTCGGTCATGTCTCCGACAAAATCAGCGAAGTGATCTATCGGATCGATTTTTAAGATAAATTTTTCTTGACTTGCCTTTAGGTCGCCTATACTTTTTCCCTTATATCAAAAACGGGAGTGGAACGGGCATGGGACTCGAAGACAGTCACCTCTACAAAGATTCTCTCCACGCCCTCAAACAGGCCGCCGACATCATCAATCTCGACCCCAATATCTTTGAGAGGCTTCGCTATCCCAAGAGGGCCATTCAGGTGGCTGTTCCCATTCGCCTCGACGACGGCACCATACAAACCTTTCAGGGTTTTAGGGTTCAACACAATATGAGCCTTGGGCCCGGCAAGGGGGGGATTCGCTTTCACCCAAGCCTTGGTCTTTCCGAAACGGCTGCCTTGGCCATGCTGATGACCTTCAAATGCGCCCTGGTGGGTCTTCCCCTGGGTGGGGCCAAGGGAGGGGTGCAATGTGACCCCAACGATCTTTCGAGGCAGGAACTCCAGGCCCTGACGAGGCGTTATTGCCTGGAGATCGCTCCTTTTATCGGGCCGGATATAGATATCCCCGCTCCCGATATCGGCACGGACGCCCAAACCATGGCCTGGTTTATGGATACCTATTCCCAAATCAACGGCCACGCCATTCCGGGAGTGGTGACGGGAAAGCCCCTCGTTCTCGGAGGCTCCATGGGAAGGACTTCTTCTACCGGCAAAGGGGTCGCCATGTGCGTGCAGTTTGCCTCCAAAAAAATCGACCTCAATCTTTGCGAAAGTCGAGTGGCCATTCATGGATTTGGAAAGGTGGCCGTTCCTGCGGCTTTGGATCTCAAGGCCTTAGGCGCCAAGATTGTGGCCATCGGAGACATTACCGGTGGGTATTTTAACCCGGAGGGCATCGATCTCGATTCTGCCATCTCCCATGTCAAAAAACATCGCTTCCTCAAAGGTCTCGCCAACGTGGAGACCATTTCCAACGAAGATCTTTTGGAACTGGATGTGGACGTTCTCATTCCCGCTGCCATCGATGGAGTCATTAACGCCAAAAATGCCAATCGAGTGAAGGCCAAAATCATCGCTGAGGCGGCCAACGGTCCGCTCACAAACGATGCGACGGAAATCGTGTCTCGAAACGGAGCATTTATCATTCCCGATATTTTGTGTAACGCCGGCGGGGTGATCGTGTCCTATTTTGAATGGGTGCAAGGGCTTCAGCACTTTTTTTGGAGGCTCGATGAAGTGAATAAAAAGCTCTCCGATATTTTGAGGGTTTCCTTCGAGCAAGTCTATGAAAACTCCCAAAAATACCACATCAATATGAAACAAGCGGGCGTTATTTCGGCACTCCAAAGACTTGAGGGCACCTGTCGCTTGCGAGGGCTTTTCCCCGGATAAATGCTATGGGCATTCCCCTTTCTGTCGCCATCATCACCTTTAATGAAGAAAAAAATATCCGAAGGTGTCTCACATCCCTCGGGGATTTGGCCGATGAAATCCTCGTCGTGGATTCCTTTTCCACGGATTCCACCAAAAAGATCTGCGCCGAATTCGGGGTTCGGTTTGTGGAGCATCCGTTCTCGGGACATAAGGAGCAAAAAAACCACGCCATCTCCTTGGCCCGTTACGATCATATCCTCTCCCTGGATGCGGATGAAGCCCTGGATCCCACCCTCCAAAATGAGATCGAAAAGGTCAAACAAAAATGGAAGGCCCATGCCTATACGTTCAATCGTCTGACTCGCTACGGACAACAATGGATCTTTCATTGCGGTTGGTATCCCAACCGAAGGGTGCGTCTTTTCGACAGGCGCAAGGCCCGGTGGCAAGGCCCCCATGAGGGCTCCTCTCTTCACGAACGAATCGAAACCGATCCCGACGCTCTCGTCGCCCATCTTCCGGGACACCTTCTCCACTACAGTTTCTCCTCCATCTCGGAGCACGTTCAAAAAACCGATACCTACACGACCATTGCGGCCCAAGAAGCCTTTAAGCGGGGCAAGAGAACCCATCTCTACGATTTTCTAAGGGCCCCCTGGCAGTTTTTTAGGGATTACATCGTAAGGAGAGGTTTTTTAGATGGAGAAATGGGGCTTACGATCTGTGCAGTCAACGCCCTCTACGTCTTTCTCAAATACTCAAAACTTAGAATACTGGCAAACCCACCGAAGGTATCGGAATGCACTGACCGTAATGGGCGTGATCCCTAGACCTTTGCTTAGGCACCCTCTCAAAGAATCGAAGAAGGGCCTCCACATCGGCCCCATAATCCGGAAGGTGCTTCATCTCCAAAAGGGCCGTCCAAACCCCATAGGTATGATAGGCCCAATCCTCAAAGGTGCCGGTGACCGGATACATCACCTCTTTATGGTTTCCCACTCTGTACCCATTGGCCTCGACTGCATAGGAGAGGAGATCGTGATAGATCTCTTGATCGGGAGAAGTGGGGTCTTCGGTGAAAAACCCCCAAGGGTAGGTAAAAGTACCCCTATACCCATGAACGGTGATGGCGCTAACGATGCCGTGGGAGTCGATAAATTCGGCCAAAAGGGATGTACTTTGCAGTCTAAAGAAGGGGGCCTTCCTACAAGCATCGGGATAATCCCTATTGGGATCGACCCAAGCTCCCCCTTCCGTTCTTTCATAGCGACTTTTGGCATCATGGCCTGAGATATTGAGGACGGGAAAAACGTAGAAGGTTCCGCTCTCAATCCCTTGAGTGGGCCGGTCCGCATCATCTCGATCCGAAGGGAAAGGCCTTGAAAGAATCTCCAAAACCTTCCTAGCAAAGGCCAAGGAGAGGGGGGCCGCATCCTCTTCGTTCCCATGATGAGTGCCCACGAGAAGGTGGGGGATTTCCCGTGGGGTCAAAAGCTCAGGTCTTCGGATGCGAAGGCCTGTGATGGGGATACCTTGATCGTTTTCACCCAGGTTCACCAACCGGGCCAATGTGGGGTATTGCCTCTTCAAGGCTTCCATTTCGGCCACCACATCCCCGTAGGTCTGGGCCCAAACGGAAAATGAGATTCCGTAACAACAAAACGAAAGTAATAAAAATAGTTTTTTCAATACTCCCATCCTTGGAAGAAAATCGTGATAAACTGTTGGGAAGGAAAGTCCCCAACCCAGTCCCCTTCATTTTACCAGGGGATCGATCTTGACCTCAAGACCTTACACGTCACGACAAATCGTCATCTCCAATGTATCGTTTTAGTCGGGAAATAAATGAGGAGGGAAGCGCAGATGGGCCCCCATGACTTGATCGATGCTTGGTGTCGCGCCGTGGAGACGGGAGACGCCGAAAAAGTCCTCTCCTTCTACGAGGAGGACGCCCTTCTCAAACCCACCCTCTCTTCAAAAATTAGAAGTGGACTACAGGCCATCGAAGACTATTTCGTGGGAAATGAAGAGGAACGAGGTTTTCTCAAACGGGGAATCAAAACCGTGTCCTACAAAGTGGAAAAAGAACTCTACCTCGATCACGCCCTCATCGTCATGGGAGTCTATGAGTTTAAAAGTGATACGGAAACCGTCAAGGCCCACTTCACCTTTGTCTTAAAGGAAAGCAGTCAACAATCCAAAATCTTGGCCCAACACTCCTCTCTCTATCATTGAGATGGTATTGGATTTTGAAGTTCAGTGGGTTTTTTAGAAGTAGAATAACAAAGTTTTGACCTAAGGAAAGATGCCTGGAGATGATGGCCTGGACAATGGTGGAATCATGTGGGAATATCGCCCATGGCAAAAAGACCCCTCCACGATCTACTCTTTAAAGAGACTTACCAAAAACCCAAATACGCCCTAGATATCTTTCGCCTCGTTTTTACAAAAAAAGAATTTGGGCTCTTCAACTGGAAAACCCTGCGCCCCGAATTGACCACCTATGTAGATGAGGAGTGGAAGGAGAAGAGAACGGATTTGCTCTTTTCGGTTCGTCTTAAAAACTCCCAAAAAACGGCAAAAATCCTCTTCCTCTTGGAGCACAAGAGTAGAAAAGACGACAAATTGCTCTTCCAAATACTCGCCTATCAGGCCCTCATCTATGCCCGTCAAAACCATCCCGTCATCCCTATCCTCATTTATCAAGGACGCAAAAAAGGCCCTTACCCCGGGCCTCTTGTGTTTCAAGAATCTTTAGCCACTCTAACCCCTGCACTCAAAAAGGCCTTTGGGAAAAATATCCTCAACTTCACGGCCAGGTTGTTGAATATCCAAGAGTTCAATATAGGCCAGAAAAAGGACTTGACCACAAAACCGATTCTTTTTATAATGCGGAATGTCTTTTCCCTGAATAAGAAGAAAGTGGAAGAGCTTTTTGGCATGGGAGAGGAACTTTCGAGGAGGGAAAGGAAGGCCCTTATGGAGCGGGCCGTGGATTATATCCACCAATATGACAAAGCCTTTAGCTGGAAGGTGTTGCAAGAAATCGAAGAAAAAATTTTAGATGGGGAGGATCGCATTATGCCGGCATTGAAAATTTCCTTAGATGAGGCCGAAAGCAGAGGGGTGAAAAAGGGGATCGAGAAGGGGATTGAGAGGGGGAAGGAAGAAGTGGCCCTCCAAATGCTCGAAGAAGGGGCCGACATTCGGATGATCTGCCAATATACCAAGTTGACTCCTGAACAGGTGAAGCAATTGTCGAAAAAGATGGGCTAAATCCGGGCCATAGTGAATTTTAATCTCAAAAAGCCCATCACCTTCTGAAATATCTCAATCCGCTTCAAGACACTTTTGCAGCCAAGTGACTTTATCGGGATAGAATGCCGATAAAACCAAAACCTTCACCACAACCGTGACGATGCGTGAACGGCCATCACCGAACAAGCCGCCTTCTCGATGATTCGATCGTCTTCGGCCCCCCGGAAGGATTTGAAAAAGGAGTGGTCTTTGGAACTCATGATGAGAAGGTCGTATTCAACGGTTTCGTTCACGATGGATTTGACGGGATCTTTTCCAAAAATGAGTTTGCTCTCCACGGAAAGACCCGACCCAAATTGCCGGACGACCCTTTCGAGTCGTTCCCGTTCACGTTTCTTCTCTTCGTCGGATATCTTTTCACTTGCCCATTTGATGACCCTGATTCCCTCCTTCCCGTAGGTCTTTCCGAGTTGCTTGGCCGTTTCGATGACGAGATCGTCGTGGCGATCTGCGCTCATCAAAACCAAAAGGCTTTTCAGATGATGGGTCCCCATATCCTTGTAGGTGGCCAAATGACAATGGAGATGGGCCTTGAGCCAACCAATGGGACGATGGATGGTGAATCCCCCCGTTTCCCTTCCCCGCCATTCCACGAGAAGCCATCGGCAATGAACGCATAGACCGATTTCGTAAATCGCCTTGGCCAGATCGTGGGTGACGATGGAATCAAAATGGATATCTTCCTTCTCGCTCGTACCGAGTTCCCCTATGCGCCGTCTCAAGGAACGAATCTCTTTGGGCTCTTCGACGATATCCCCAAGAGTGGTTTGTTCGGGAACTTCGATGAGAGAGACCACCTCCACATGACCGTGATCGGCCAAGGCCAGCCCCATCTCCACCAAAATATCGGCGGATTTTTCCTTTCCAAAAAGCCCCACCACCGCTTGGGCCCTGACCTCCGTCGAATAGCTCCCCAAGCGGGGGCGGGGACGGGGTGCGGGTTCGTTTTCGATGAGGGTCGTCCTCTTCGCCTTGATCCCCAAGAGCCCCTTGCGGCTCATCTTCTTGGCCGAATAGGTGATGTAGAAGAGGATTCCGGGAATCGCAATGGACAAAACGGCGATAAGGGCCAACTCACCTATAAAGTAGAGAAGAATCAGCGTGGAAGAAATGCCGAGCAACTGGAGAAAGGGATAGAACGGGGCCCTATAGTTTGGGTTATACCACCTGGGCCTGGTCTCTCTTAAAACCACCACACAGATATTTTCCACCATGTAGATTATAATCATAAAGGCAGAGGCCAATTTGGCCATTTTGATCACATCCATGGTCAAAAGGGCAAAGGAGATGATCACCCCGGACAAGACGATGCCGGCCACCGGGGTGAGAAACCTCGGGCTCAGTTTTCCAAGAAAGGGGGGAAGAAGTTGATCCTTGCTCATGGCAAAGGGGAACCTGGAGGCGGCCAAAATCCCGGAGTTCGAGGTGTTGACCATGGTGATGACGGCGACCAAGGCCATAAAGTAACCGAAATAGTCGTGCCCCACTTTCTTGGCCAAAAGGTAGAGGGGGCGGGTTTCCCCTACCATCTCCTCGGGAGAAAAAACCAGAGAGAGGGTAAGGGCCGTGGCACAGTAGAGAATGGCTACGATAAAAAGGGAAAGGAGAATGCTTCGGGGCAAATTCTTTTCCGGCTCGATCACCTCTTCCGCAATGGCGGCCACCTTGGTCACTCCGGCAAAGGAGACAAAAACCAACGCCGTGGCCTCGGCCAATCCCCCGTATCCATCGGATAGGATTGGAGACAGGCGCGCACTTTCCCAATGGGGGTAGGACAGGGCCATGGTAACTAAGAGTCCTATGATCGTAATGCTCAAAAAGAAATTTAAAAAACCGCTCACCTTTCCCACTCCCAATATATTGAGGACAATGATGAGTCCCAAAAATGTAAAGATGGTGGGGTAGAGGGGAAAACTTGAGATCACGCTAAAGTAGGCTCCAAGACCTACCAGGGCAAAGGAGGCCTTAAAGAGTATCGAAAGAAAGAGCCCAAGCCCTCCTACGGTGCCAAAAAAAGGACCGAAGGTTCTTTCGATATAGACGTAGGTTCCTCCACTTGAGGGCATGGCCGTGGCCAATTCGGCCTTGGCCATGGCCGCCGGAAGAATGATGAGGGCCGAAAGGGCAAATGCGATAAAGAGGGAAGGCCCCGTGGTCGCGATCCCTATGGAGGGCAAGACGAAAATGCCCGATCCAATCATGGAACTGATGCTGATGGTGACGAGGGAAAAGGGCCCAAGTCTTCTCTCTAAGCTCTGCACGCTACCCCCTCTTACCTAGAGGGTAATCAATAATCCCAAAAATAGCTAGGCTCTAGGGTCTTTTTCTGTAACTGCTTGCACCTCTAGCAAAAACTGTAATAAAGGCAATGTAACTGCCATCCATTTGGATGAGATTGGTAGGAGACAACGAAGAACGACTGAGGCGTACTTTAAGTACGCCGCAGGGAGTGATGAGGCAGACGACTGCCAAGATCGCCAAATGGGTGAGCCGTTACCTTTTTCTTCCCTGAACGATAAACCGAAGAGGAGCGGGATGACCTTCGACTGTTTTGTTTTTGTCGCGAGGATTTAAAAAATCTCGATAGGAGACGGGGGCCGACCATGGGGTCGATCGCTGCTCACTCTCTCCTTCCCACTCGGTGGAGATCACTTCGATATCCGTAAAAAGAGATTTTTTCATCCAGTGGAGGAGAACGGGAAGGGTCGGGATAAACCATATCTTTTTCATTCCCGCATACCGATCCACGGGACAAAAGGAGACGGGGGACTCTCCTTCAAGGCCAATGGTTTCCAAAATCAATCGTCCCCCGGGCCTTAAGGCCTCGTGGATATCTTTTAATTGTTTGAGAGGATGGGGGTGATGGTAGAGAATCCCAAGGGAAAAAACCGTATCGAAAACGTGGCGAAACGAAGTCAACTCATCAACGCCAAAGAGTTCAAAATGGAGGCCTTTAACTTGAGCAAAGTGTTGGACAAACCGAAATTGGGCGCAAAAATGAATGGTGGGGTCGATTCCCAAAACATTCCGGGACCCGGCCTCTTTCATTTGATACATGAAGTGGCCGTTATTGCATCCGATATCCAAAACCGTTTGCCCACTGAGGTCCCCGAGTTTACTCTTTAACCGATTCCACTTGAGATCACTTCGCCACTCGCTATCGATCAAAAGCCCAAAGAGTTCAAAAGGGCCCTTCCTCCAATTTTTAAGTTCAAGGGCCCCCCTCTCGATAACCTCCCTCTCTTGAGCGCCGATATCTCCTTCCACACTCACGGCCCCGCCCGCCACCTTCACATTCCCCAAAACCCGAGGCAGTTTTGAAAGAATGTTTCGATACTTTGGCCCTAGACCCAAGTCCCATCCCTTCTCCCGCTCGCTTTTGATCCGCTCTAAGGTGTCAAAGTCTATAGCGCCCGGAAAATCTTTCAGGTATTCAAGTCCCACGGGCCTTGATCCCTATAAAACAGGCGAAGTTGAACCAACGAAAGATCATATCCACATGATCGAAACCGGCCGATTTTAAAAGATTCAATTGGGACTCGGGGGGCAAGGGCACGAGTACGTTTTCCAAGGCCTCGCGCTTTTGAGCGATCTCCAATTCCGAATAACCATTCCTTCTTTTAAAATCCCGGTAGAGTTGGGACTGGAAGCGCTCGATCTCTTCGTCTTTGGACTCGATTTTTTCGCAAAGAAAAAACGTCCCGCCCACTCTCAAAGAACGATAGATTTTTTCCATGAGTGAGGCCCTATGGGATTTGTCGATAAATTGTAAGGTGTAGTTCATCACCACGAGTCCACTTTCCAGGAATAAGTGATCCAAGATATCCTCACAAACCCAAGTGATGGGATGTTCACAGGAAGCGCATTTTTTCCGGGCCTTGCTCACCATAGGAGACGACTGGTCAAGGCCTACAAAGCTCACGCTCTGCCCTTTGAGATGATCGGAAAGGAGCCGGATCACCGTTCCCGTGGAACAGCCCAAATCATAGATGCGATCTTCGGGACGAATCCTATAGGGAAGAAGATCCACGAGGATTCGGTGAATCTCCCCGTAATAGGGAACGGAGCGAGACACCATATCGTCAAAACAATCGGCCACCCCTTGGTTAAAGGCGAAGGGGGGAACCGCCTTCATGGGGCGGTCAAAATAGGTGTCTTCCTTCATAGACGCCTTGTATCATTGGGCGCCCGTGGTGTCCACGGGAGGATGCGTAAATGACCGACGGGACGAGAACGCCCCCCCCCTGTTCTCAATAATAAACACCGATCAATTTGAACTATTATCTTTGGGCCAAATCATCTACGTCAATATGGCCATTAGAGGGGCGAGGTTTTTCCAAGATAACACTTCAATTTTGTTTCTCGATTGGGGTTCATCTCCCCCGTAGATGAGAAAGGGTTTTCCTAGATCATCGGCCACAAGCTCTCGGTAAACCTTTAAGTTTTTTAAAAATGATTCTTGCATAGTTTTTCCGGATTTTATTTCAATGGGATAGAGTTTCATACTTTTTTGAAAGAGCAGGTCAACTTCAATGCCTTTGTTATTTTTCCAAAAATAGAATTCAAGATCATGGCGGTGGTTCATGCTAAGCTTTTTAAATTCACTAATAATCATAGATTCAAAAAGGGGACCTTTGTAGGGGGAAAGGTGAATATCCTCTGCTTTTATTTGAAGCAGGTAACATATCAATCCGGAGTCATAAAAATAAATTTTAGGAGTTTTAATTATCTTTTTAGAGAAGTTTCTGTGATGAGGCCGAAGTAAAAAGATGAGGTAACTCGCTTCTAGAATAGACAACCAAGATTTCACTGTTCTTGCATCTATACCAATATGAGAACCCAATTCCGACATATTGATTAATTGCCCATTTCTGGCTGCGCATAAACTCAAAAAGTTTTGAAAGAGGGAAAGGTCTTTGATATTGATGAGTTTACGCACATCTCTTTCAATATAAGTCCTAATGTAATCCCCATGCCATAGGTGAGTACGAATGGATCTATCGTGGAGAGGAGGGTAGAATCCCCTATAAAGTGTCTCCTCTAAACTTTTTTGCTCCGAGCGAAGTTCACTTAGAGAAAAAGGGAGAAGTTCTAATAATCCCACCCTCCCCGCTAGGGACTGGGAGATATTGGACATCAGGGAAAACTGTTGGGAACCGATGAGGATAAATTGCCCCATTTGACGAGATTTATCCACCAAGACTTGTAGGTAGGAAAAAAGCTCCGGGACATTTTGGACTTCATCGATAATGGCCCCCACTTTTTGGTATTTGCCGAGAAATCCCTTGGGGTCTTGTTTGGCATAATTTCTAAGTTCCAGATCTTCTAGATTCACATAGCTTTTGTGGGGAAAGAGGGTGCGCACGAGGGTGGTCTTTCCCGATTGCCGTGGCCCGGTCACGGAAACAACGGGATAACTCCCGGCCAATTCCTTTAGAATAACTTCGGCGTCTCTTTTGCGGTATCTTTGAACCCTCATAGCCCCATGGTACTATATCGACAATTAAATGTCTAATTGGAACCATCTATGTCACTTGTTCTCCCTTCCTACCTACATAGCATTGAAAAAAAGGCAAAAAGAAATGGAAGCCTTTTAAAGAGACGCCCTACGAAGTTTTTTATCACAGGTAAAAAATCAAGTATTTTTATGCGTATCAGAACCTGAAAGGGAGTGACGCATGAGCCAAACACTCGAACAAAAGAAGTGATAAACTATAATCTCCATCTTCGTGATGTCGATTTAGCCTGGAGGAGAAAAATGGTTATAATGAAAGCGTTTATTCTGGCTACGGTTTTATGGGGG
This sequence comes from Bacteriovoracales bacterium, assembly GCA_026713835.1. Lineage (GTDB taxonomy): Bacteria > Bdellovibrionota > Bacteriovoracia > Bacteriovoracales > Bacteriovoracaceae > JAPONP01. Next base: position 19,365 of record JAPONP010000061.1, on the reverse strand, counting down.
CCCATAGGGAGTTTGGGTAAAGGAGGAAATGCGGTTTGGGCTAATTCAGAAAGAATGCTCAGTGGACAACCTAGCGGAGTCGACTATTCAAAATGCGCCAATCTTCCCGTTCATGTAGATCCTTACAATGCTACCATTTCCACACTCTCTCGCAAATATGATTACTTTAAGATTCTACCTGATGGCAGGATTAGAATCTCACCAGAAGTTAAAAGTATGGAGGAAAAAGAAACATATAATGGCCGATTCCTGCAAACAAGGGTGAGTGCTGGCAGTGACTATGAGGATATAGACATTGAAATCCTAAGAGACTCCAAAAGCAAAAACATAAAAGAGATCGGCTACTATCACACAATTGGGGGCCGCAAGGGTAAAAGAGGTAATAACGCAAGAGGACAAGGGCGACGTCTTAAGTTTGAGGTTAGAAATGGGCAATGTGTCCTCGTGCAGATAAAACATCTTGGCCCAATGGATAATCACGTATCTTCGTCAAGCCATAACCGGCTTGCTCACATTGATATCTGCAAAAGCACGAGTGATATTTTAAAGAATTACAGGGAGGCAAAGAGTTTTTGCTCTAAAGAGTTTAGAAAACTTGGCGGTCAGCTTGTAAAGATATTTGAAAAGGATCATCTTTTTGAGGCCGATTTCGCTAAAGCCAAATCTCAAGGGCTTGATCAAAAATACTATAGGCTAACGAAAAAACGCGACTTAGGAACGGACACCGATATTCTTCCCTATGAAATAGCAAGAAGCATAGTCAAGACATGTAAAGATGAGGGACTTGAACCCTTCCTTAATGACTCTTCACTTTGGGTATCGACCCGAGAGTCCCTATCTCGCCAGAGAGAAGAAAAAGCCGAAAAAAAGGAAATCCTCCGCTAAATTTTGGAACTAAAATAGAAAACGCAATCGGAAGCGGCGATATCGGATCGCATACTCGCCATAAAAAGAGTCATGGGGGCCTTCGGATAGAGTCCTCCTCGGCGTAGGGTGAAGTAGCGCCCGGCATTTCCGTCATCCGTACCCCTTATCCTGAGATGATTCAGGTCGCTGGCCCATCCCAAAAGTTGGCCCGTGTCTATGGAAAAAAAATTGAGAGAATCGATATCGTTTCTGATCGTAACCGCAAGATCCGGGAGAGGGGAGTCGGAAAATCCAAGACTTCGTCCCGGTGCTAGCTCCAGCCGTAAAGAGTTGCGAAAGACCCTTATGTCGGTGGGTGTTTCCAGGAGATTATCTTTTAAAAAGTAGCGCTCCAAACTCATCACGGCCAGGTCTTGAGATTTTGGGTCGCGATGGCCTCCCACTTCGAGGGTGATGACCGGACAGGCGAGGTCTTGTTCCATAAGGGATCCCAACTTGAGGTTCGAGATGATCAAGTTGTCCACAAAAACTCCCGCTAGATTTTGCTTGGCCGGATCGTCCCCATAAATCACCGCAAAGGGAGGGGTAGGGGCCGAGGTATTGTGCATATCCAACACGGCCTCAGGATCATACCCCCCTATACACTCCAAGATTTCTCGGGCCAAACGGCCCGGCTCATCCTCGTAAGGAGAGGAAAAACAGCGGTTGAGGTCCCTTTCCCCCGGAGGATGGCGGTAATAAAACGGGGGGTCCATGAGGGCGGCCTTGACCCCTCCCAAAATGACGACGATATCGACTTTGGGCCGCCGACCCGACCGTAGCCAGAGGTGGAGGGCCTTAAAACCCGAGGACTCATGGCCGTGGGTGAGAGTCACGAGAACGCGAGTGCGACTCGAATCCTCACCGGGAAGGCACATAACCGTAGGGCCGCCCAATTGTTTTAAAAACTCTCGAGGACAGGAAGGAATGTCTTGGGAGAGGGACTGCGGGTCCCATGAACTCAACACCAGTCAACCACAGACCCACGGGCCATCATATTATTCCTATAGTCCACTAACATTCGATGGCAAGACTCCTCGACGGAACAGTTCTTGCGGTAATGTTCAAAGCGATCCAATTGCCATTTGGCCCCGGTGGTCCTTTTTTCAAAACGCTGCTCGACGATTTTCCACAAGCGATCGATCTCATCGGGGCACGTTTCCAATCGCTTCAATCCCTCCCGGGCCACGGGAAGAAATTCTTGGATGATATCGGTTATGGGACGTTCGAGAACCCCACCTTGGCCGACCTTGGGCCAAATCAACCTGGCCCCGAGTCCCCGTTGGGCCGCTCGATAAAAATTGTATTCGGCAAAACGAAAGGGGAGCCGAGCGCTGTAGTAGTCGATGGTATCTTTAAAGCCTAGGGTAAGTCCTATGGCCAAGACCGCATTAGCCATCATATCGACGATGGAAGGACCTGCGGGAAGGCTTCTAAACTCGATTCTCAAATGCCCCTCATCTCCGGCCCCATAGACGGCCCGATTCCAAGGCCAAATGGTTCCGTGATGAAGGCAAAGCTCAAAAAGAGTTGTGGAGTCGGACTCGTCTAGGTCGTTAATGACGGGAAGAAGGGGTGGATAGAGGGCCACGCTCTCCATAAAGAGTTCCCAGGCCTCCTTGCGGGCCCAACCATAACCAAAGGAAACCCTAGAGGGCTGTTTCCACTCCGGGTTTTCGTGATCCCTAAAATCCACACTTTGTTTAAACAAAGCGATTCGGGATTCTTGCCAGAGACGATGCCCTAAAACCAGAGGAGAATTAGCCGAGAGGGCCAAAAAAAGAGGAGTGGCCAATTGGGCCGCATTGAAATAGTCCGTAAACTCGTCGGCAGGCAAACGCAAGTGGATCTGAAAGGAGGTATTGGCCCCCTCGACGCAGACTCCCTTGCCGCTCAGGGTGAGGGTGTCAAGGCCCGTGATATTGATTTTATAAGGCTTGTCCTCGGGCCCACACAAGCTCTTTCTCAAGGCGTGGTAGCGATCCCGATCCGTCATCATGCTGCCCTCTTCCAGGTGACCCTTTTCCAAGGTGGGCAGGATGCCGATGGGAACGATATCGGCTCCCAGCTTTCGGGCGTGTCCTTGGACCGTATCAAAAAGAGAGTACATCTCCTTTTCGAGAGGATTGAAGAGGGCACCGTGGCAACCGTCAACGGGAGTGAAGTTGAGTTCTAGGTTGTAGCGGTTGATCTCGGGGGTAAGCCGAGGATCCCGGGCCGCTTCCAAAATCTCCTCATTGACATTGGCAGGACGGCCTTCATCGTCAACCAGATAGACTTCGAGTTCTGCCCCTAAGCTAAAATGCCTCTTATTGAATGAAGACCCCTTAATGCCCTCTCTCAACTCCTGGAGTTGAGTGTGGAGGCGAATGGAAAATTCCTCATAATCTTTGGGGGTAAAATCTTTGAGTTTGAGTTGGCGGCCCATGGAAAGGGGTCTCCTTTGGCCAAGGATTATTGGCCATTTTCGGCGAAAATTCAATTCTTCCAACCCACTTTTCGGCGTGGCGCAAAAATTTGGCCGTCAACGGTGTGGTGCAAAATTCTACGATCGGTTTGAATGATTCATTGAATTGACTCGATCAGCAGTGATAGCCTAGGGAAACCCTGGATAGGAAAATATCCAACGGCGGGCGGGCCATGACGGACCTCCAAAAGAAGCCTTGGTCTTCCCGCCTTCTTTTACAAGGCCCGTCGTCAGTCACACGGAAATATCGAAATCTCGCAAGGCCTTCGTCAAAGATGTCTTTTTATCGCTCCTCTCATCCCGACGACCGATTATAAGAGCGCTGGAGATGGCATAATCTCCTGCGGGGAATGTCTTGGTCGAGCTTCCGGGAACCACCACCGCATTCTTTGGCACCCGCCCCCTGTAAACCTTTTCCTCCTTTCCCGTGACATCGATGATTCGGGAACCGGAGGTCACCGTAACCCCGGCCCCCAAAATCGCTCCCTCCTCCACCACCGCCCCTTCGACGACGATGCAGCGAGAGCCGATAAAGGCGTTGTCTTCGATGATGACGGGACTGGCCTGAACGGGCTCCAACACTCCTCCGATACCGACCCCGCCGGAAAGGTGAACGTGGCGTCCGATCTGGGCACAGCTTCCCACCGTGGCCCAAGTGTCCACCATGGAGCCGCCACCGACCCAGGCCCCTATGTTCACATAACTTGGCATCAAGATGGCCCCTTTTTCCACATGGGCCCCTCTTCTGACCAGGGCATGGGGCACCACCCGCACCCCCTCGTCCGGACCCCAACGTCTTAGAGGAATTTTGTCATAAAATTGCCAAGGCCCAACTTCCATCACCTCCATTTCACGGAGACGAAAGTAGAGGAGAATGGCCTCTTTGATCCAGGAGTGGGTTTGCCACTTCCCTTGAACTTTCTCGCAGACCCTAAGCTCCCCCTTTTCCAACCGTAAGACGGTATCCTCCACCGCCGTTTTGACCTCTTGATCGATCTGTCTATTTCCAAGGAAGGTCTCTTCTATCAATTCTTTGTGTTCTTTCATGATGATCTCGTTCGTCCAATGAGTTGCAGGCAAGCGTCCACCGCCTTGATGTGAAGGGGTAAGAGGGGCCCTAACTTTGCGCCCTTTTTGAGTTCGTAGGTAATGGTGGGGATATCTCTTTCCTGGCCCGCATAGGTTCCCAAGGAACCGGGAGTGGGATAACCCATATCCTCATAGACGGGATAGCCCGTGATCTCACTGATGAGTTCCGCTTCCCGCCGGCAATCTCCGTTGACGTTGACCATGTAACGATGAAAGGAATGAAAGCTTATGATAAAAACCGGGCGAAAACTTTCGATCAGAGCGGTCAGGGCCAGGTTTTCCGACTCGCTATTGGGGGCCCGGCCCGGATGGTAGCGAGGGGTGGGTGCCGTGGGTTTCCAATCCTTTGTGGGAAGGTTGCGGTTGAGATCCACTCCGGCTCCGTTCCCTCGACTCCGGGCCAAAAGTCCGTCCCTATTCAAAACGGGGATGAGGATAAGTTGCAATCTGTGGGGGAAAATCCCCGCATATTTTCCCCATAACTCCATGGCCAAGGCCACCCCTTCCGGCTCATCCCCGTGAACTCCCCCGAGCAACAAAACCCGAGGGCCCCTATTTCCAAAGGAGTGGGCGGGGATGGTGAGCCCTCCTCGGGTCTTTCCGAGAACAAATGATTTCATAAGGCCCTCTCTCTAATGGTTTCCACTACGGCCGAATCCAAAAGGGTCGAGGTGTCTCCAAAATCCTTCGAACCTCCCTCGGCAATTTTTCTTAAAATTCGACGCATGATCTTCCCTGATCTGGTTTTGGGAAGGGCGCGAACGATCTGAATTTTATCCGGTTTGGCAAAAGGCCCAATCTCAGAGCTTACCTTGTCCCTAATATGGGCCTTCAAAGCGCTCCCATCCGTATCCGTATCGGAGTCGTCTTCGCCAACGACATAGGCGTATATCCCCTGCCCCTTCACCTCGTGGGGAAAGGCCACCACCGCCGACTCCACGACCCGCCCACTTTGATTGATGGCGTCTTCCACTTCTGCGGTTCCGATGCGATGGCCTGAGACATTGATGACATCATCCACCCGCCCCGTGATGCGAAGAAGCCCCGATTCATCCCGCCTGCAACCGTCTCCCGTAAAATAAAAACCGGGGTCGGTCGTAAAATAGGTCTCCAAAAACCGCTCGTGATCCCCGTAGATGGTTTGGGCCATGCCGGGCCAGGGGGCACCGATGCAAAGATTTCCACTAACCCCAAAACCGCTCACGACTTCTCCTCTCTCATTCATCAAAACCGGGTTCACCCCCGGCATAGGCCTTCCCGCAAAACACGGCTTGCTTTTGGTCACCCCGGCCAGGGTCGAGATCATGGCCCCGCCCGTCTCCGTCTGCCACCAGGTATCCACGATGGGACACCTCCCCTTGCCCACGTTTTCGTGATACCACTTCCAGGCCTCCTCGCCCACGGGCTCTCCCACCGTCCCCAAAACCTTGAGACTCGAAAGGGAATGTTTCTCCACAAACTCAAGGCCCGCCCCCATGAGGGATCGAATGGCCGTCGGTGCCGTATAAAAATGGGAGACCCGATGTTTGTCCACCACCTCCCAAAACCTTCCCGCATCGGGAAAGGTGGGAACCCCCTCGAACATAAGTGCCGTGGCACCGTTTAAAAGAGGGCCGTAAACCATATAGGAATGTCCGGTGATCCAGCCGATATCAGCCGTGCACCAATAGACATCGTCTTCGCCCATCTGAAAGATATTTTGAAAGGTGTAGGCCACCCAGACCATATAGCCGGCGCAAGCGTGGACGAGGCCTTTCGGACGCCCCGTGGAGCCCGACGTGTAGAGGATAAAAAGGGGGTCATTGGCCTCCAATTCCTGCGGGCTGTAATGATCCGGTTGCCCCTCAAAAAGATCGTGCCACCAAAGGTCCCGCCCCTCTTTCCAGGAAACGGAACGCCCCACCCTTTTGTGGACGATGACATTTTTGACAAAGGGGCACTGGCCCAAGGCCTCATCGGCGATGTCTTTCAAGGGGATCACCTTCTTGCCCCTCATGCCGGCATCATTGGTGATGAGAAGGCTGCACCGGGCATCTTTTAAACGATCGGCCAAAGCCTTGGCGCTAAAGCCCCCAAAAACCACGGAATGGACGGCCCCTATGCGGGCGCAAGCCAAAACGGCGATCAATAGTTCCGGCACCATGGCCATATAGAGGCAGACCCGATCCCCCTTGCGAACCCCAAGACTTTCGAGCATCGAAGCCGCTTTACAGACGGAGCGGTGGAGTTCCCTATAGGTGTAGGAGACGCTTTTTTCCTCGGGGTCGTTCGGCTCAAAGATCAGGGCGGTCTTATCTCCTCTCGAATCCAAATGGCGATCGAGGCAATTGGCCGTGATATTGAGGCGGGCCCCCTCAAACCACTTCATATCTCCCTTGGAAAGGCCCCCGGAACAAACCTTTTTCCACGGGACCGTCCAATCAAAATGCTCCGCCACTTGGGCCCAAAACCGCTCCCCGTCCTCCAAGGCCCTTTGATAGTGATCCTCGTAGTCCCCTTGATTTTTGATGGAGTAGCTCATGCCTTGGTAATCTATCGAAAAGGGGATGAATTAAAAAGGGGGGAGGGGGAAATAACGCAACGTGCCTATCCCTCCTTTCGGTTGTCCACGGGGTTTAAGCCGTGGTATGGTCAGGCACTCTCGCAACGCAAAAGAAGAGTCAACAAGTAACGAACTCGCTCCAATGCGCTCCCAACCCATGCCATTGGGGCCTTTTCCATAAGACCAGGAGGCGTTATGCTGATCTACGAAACTTGCGTGCTTCTCAGCCCAACTACGGGCGAGGAGACTCGCAATCAAATCATCTCTCAAACCAAAGAAGCCGTGGAAGGCGGCTCCGGGGAAATTTTTCTCACCGATGAGTGGGGAGAAAGAGACCTGGCCCAACCCACGTCCCAAGGGCACCGCAAAGGGCATTACATCTACTTTCTCTACGAAGCGGACGGCAAGGTCAACGAAGAAGTGGAGCGAAGATTTCGCATCAATGAATCCGTTCTCAAGCATATCATCGTCAAGAAGGGACGGAACCGGGAGGAGGCCCTTAAAAAATACGTCACTCCCTATGCCTCCAATTCGGCCCACAGGCCCTCGGAAGAGGATATCTAAAAAGACGAAAAGAATAAGCGCAACTTCCCCCGCCGCAAATCCTGTTATTTTAGGAGCAATAAAACGGAACCGGATTGGAAAAATCCCTACACCTACAAATGGCTCATCAATGAGTTTGGCAAAATTTCCCCGGCCCGAGTGACGGGACTTTCGGCCCGTTACCAAAGGGCGGCCACCACGGCCATCAAACGAGGGCGTTGCATGGGTATCGTGAGCCATATCAGCAAAAATTTTGTCCCTTGATGTCTTGATATTGGTGTTTCCCCCGAACCCTTTAAGGTGAGGACAACGTAAGTGATGACCATGATTTTTGATCCCAAACCCTCTTACCACACATCGATTTTAAGGCTTGGCTTTTTGGGGCTGGCCAGCGTTCTCGTCTATTTTGTCACCCTCACCGTCCCCTATCTCATCGGGCTCACGGCATTCCCCCTGGTCATCGCCACGGCCCATTATAAGAGGACTGAAATTCTTTCACTGATTGCGATCTGTTCTCTTCTCGTCTTTTTCATTCTCAAAGCCTTCGACAACGGTTTGGCCATCGCCCTTCTTCCCCTCTATCTTTTGGCCTGCTCCATGGCCATCGTGGTGGGAGAAATTTTGATCAGAAAGATCCAGCCCTCCAGGGCCGTCTTGGGGATCGGTCTATTCTTGGCCGTCACCGTTTTTTTGGGCGGCGGCACCCTTATCTACCAAAACAAAGAAAACGTGAGCGAATCCCTCAAAACATCTCTCGTCAAAATCCAAGATCAAGTCCAAAAGGAACCCCCCAAGCAAGCCGTGGAGTTTCAAGATCATCTCCAATACATGATCGATCGGGCCGAAGAGATCGTGACTTCCACACCGACCTATATTTTTATAGGGCTTTTTTTGGGGATATGGCTCAACCTCTACCTGGTTCTTAGAGGGCACAAAACTTTACTTCTCAAGCGAAACTACCCCTACCAATTGGGACACCTCACCCATCTGAGACTCCCCGGTTGGACGGCCTACTTGGCCATCGGTCTTTTGGCCCTCTACACCCTGCCGGAGGGAACTGTGGGAAAAGACCTCCAAACCTTTGCGGCCGGGGGCACTTATGTCTTGGGGACTTTCTTTTTCCTCCAAGGCTTTGGGGTCTATTTGGAATATCTCCATTTTCTAAAGATCAAGGGTTTTCTTCAATCCTTTCTCATCTTTATGACGGCCGTTTTTGCCAATACCCTTTTGGCCGTTGTAGGGATACTCGATCTTTGGTTTGATTTTAGAAGGTTTTTTAAAAATAAAGATAAGGATGATAAGGATAAAAATCAAGATCAAAGTAAAGGAAAATTATCATGAAAGTCATTTTAACTGAAAAGGTAAAATCTCTGGGCAATATCGGAGAGATCGTCAATGTCTCTGCCGGATACGCAAGAAATTTCCTTCTTCCCAAAAGCTTGGCCGTTTTTGCAGACGAAAAAAATCAAAAGGTTTTGGAGAATCAAAAAAGGGCCCTTAGAAAAAAGATCGATGAACAAAAGGAGAAGGCCCTAGACACCAAGAAAAAACTCGACGGCCTTGAAATTCAACTCGTCAAAAAGGTCGGGGCCAATGGGAAATTATTTGGAACGGTTACGACCTTGGAAATCTCCCAAGAGTTGAGCCGAAGAGAACTCGATGTAGAAAAACGACTTCTTATAATCGAGTCCCCCATCAAGGCCGTGGGAAGTTTTCCCATCAAGGCCAAACTCTTTCAAGATATCGTGAGCGAATTTCAAGTCAAAGTGGAAATGGACCCCAAACAACTGGAAGAATTGCAAAAAAAGGCCAAGGCGAAGCCAAAGGCAAAAGCCAAGACGAAAGAGAAAGAGGAGGAGGGGGAGAAGGAAAAAGAGGAAGAGAAAGAGAAAGAGAATGGGAATGAGAATGAGGAAAGGGGAGACCCGGAACAATGATTAAAGAGCTTCCCCACGATTTACTGGCCGAAAAATCGTTTTTGAGTTGCCTTTTGGTGGATGGGCAGGCCATTGATGAAGTGGTCGAACTTGGGATCAAGCGAGAAGATTTTCACCACCCCAAACACGGAAAGGTCTTTTCGGCCATTTTGGAACTTTCCCACGAAAATAACCCCATCGATTTGGTGACCGTTTGCTCAAAGCTCCAAGATCAAGGGGAATTGGAATCCCTTGGGGGCCAGTCCTTTATCCTCGAACTCATGGAGGATCAGGCCTCCTCTACCAATATCTCTCACTACGGAAAAAGCGTTAAAGAAAAGGCCAGTGTCCGCGAGATTGCCCGCACGGCCAAGCACGTCTGGGAAGCGGCCACTCAATTTTCCGGGAATACGGAAGAGTTTTTGTCAGAGGTTGAAGAAAAATTTTTCAAGTTGACCACGGATGCCAAATCCAATCAAATGCAAAAACTCTCCTCATGTCTTACGGCCAACCTCAAAGAAATGTACGACCCTTCCAAAAAGGCCGGAGAGATCAACGGGATTCCCACGGGCTTTGTGGATCTCGACCGCAAACTCCTCGGAATGAGGGCAGGCCAACTCATCATCGTGGCCGCAAGACCCGGGATGGGAAAAACGGCCTTGGCCCTCAATATGGCCACCAACGCCATCAAGGCCACCAAACTTCCCGTCGCCGTGTTCAGTCTCGAAATGTTGGCCCCAGAACTTTCCCTGCGAATACTTTCCAGTGAATCGAAGATTTCAACCAACCGACTTCGCGCCCAAAGTTTTTCACAAACGGATATAAAAAAGATGAACAAGGTGGTAAGCGACCTTTCCTCCCATCCCCTCTTTATCAACGATTCGGCCAATCTTTCCATCTTTGATATTCAAGGGCAATGTCGAAAAATCAAGGCCCAACAAGGCCTAGGCCTTATCATCGTCGATTATATTCAACTCATGCGCCCCCACAACGGCAAAATACCGAGGGAGCAACAAATTTCAGAAATTTCCAGAGGTCTTAAACAGATGGCCAAAGAGATGGAATGTCCCGTTTTGGCCTTGAGCCAACTCAATCGAAGCTCCGAGGCCCGAACGGACAAAAGGCCCATGGCGAGCGACCTTAGAGAATCCGGCTCTCTCGAACAGGATTCGGATATCGTCTTGCTCATCTATCGAGATGATTATTACAACCCGGACACAAAAGAACAGGGGATCGCCGAACTCAGCATCGCCAAAAACCGATCCGGCGAGCAGGGCATCGTCAAAGTGAGCTGGAAGGGCGACATCTATCTCTTCGATAACCTCGAACAATTCCGGGAAGTCCCTCCCGAAATGCAATAGGCGTGATCGATTTTTGTCTTCCCTTGAGCGATGGCCTTTTGAGCTTTGAGAGATGCTCTCGTTGTCTTTTCTACTATAAAAACCGCCGCTTCGATTTGATTTCCGGGCTCACGGAAAGATCGTCTTTGCATGACCTCAATGCCTGTCTCAAAAAAATATCCCCCTTAGATCGCCCCGCAACCCCGAGAGTCTGGCATTTTTTCTTTGAATGGGGTTATCACACAAACGGTTTGGATGACCTGATCCATGAAGACGATCTTTTGGCCATTGAAATGGTTTTTCAAAAAACCGTAAAGGCCCCCCTCCCCTCCACGGGATCGCTCTCCATAAAGACCCTCTCCCCCCCTTCCTTTAAAGACTACAAAAAATCCTTTGAGCGTTTGAGAGATCATCTTTTAAGAGGAGATTGCTATCAGCTCAATTTGACCTTTCCCTTCCACGCCTCGTTTGAAGCCTTAGGCCCCTCCCCTCTCTCTTGCGCCCTCAAATTTTGGGGACATCACCCGGCCCCCTATGCCCATGCCACCACCTTCTCTTCCCTTAACAAAAGTTTTCTTTCCCAAAGCCCGGAATGTCTCTTTCAAGTTGAAGAAATTGATCAAAGATTGGTCTTACAGACCATGCCCATCAAAGGAAGCCTCAAATTTCAAGAGGGGGATTCCTTTAAACAAAAATGGGCCCGACTTTCCCAAGACAAAAAGGAAGAGGGGGAACTTTTTATGATCGCCGATCTTTTAAGAAATGATCTGGCCCGAATCGAACTCCCTCGGGCCCGGGTCATCAAAAAAAAGGCCCCCCTCAAAGTTTCCGGCATCCTCCACCAATACTCTCTTCTCGAAGTTCCCCTCTCAAGGCAAGTCACCTTACATACCATCATGCACGCCCTTTTCCCCGGAGGCAGCGTCACCGGCGCTCCCAAAAAACGGGTGATGGAGATTATCCGTGGGCTCGAAAAAACGAAACGAGGCCTTTATTGTGGAACCACTTTCATTCAGCATCAACATATCTTTTGCGGAAATATCAATATCAGAACCGCCGAAATCGACCATGCGACAAAACGGCTCACCTATTTTGCAGGGGGAGGAATCACTTTACTCAGCCAGGTTAAAGACGAATACGATGAAATGCTCCTCAAGGCCCAAAGTTTTTTTCAACCCTTGTCTTAGGACCCGGCACATCCATTCGGAGCCCTCTTTGTCGCCAAAAACTCACGTTTCAACTTTTTCGCATTAAAAACAAATGTTATTAAAAGCATTAAGGCGAGAGAAGCAGATATGGTTGACCAGTAAAAATAGCGAAATCTACTCGCAGGAGAAATGATAAAATATGGTATCATATAAAATAATCCCGAAAATAAAATCATTGATAAAATCTTTCTCTCTCTCTTATTTGTGATGATCGTAAATGTTAAAAGAATTTCTATGACTAGAAGTAATAACCAAAACCAACCCTTTTTTAAGGGAATCATGATAGACAGTGAGTGGGTTTTATCGACAAATTGAACCCACCATTTTTATCCAATGCCTTATCAAACTTGAATCTTACAGACGTGGAGTCTTGTTACAAACTGATCCGCACGGATATTCTTAAAAATACGATTTTAGAGTCCAACCGTTTTGGAATAGAAGTGGAGATAACCGCAAAAATAGCCAAAATTCCAAACATCAACATATATGAAGTTCCAATATCTTACTACGGAAGAACATACGACGAAGGGAAAAAAATTGGATGGAAAGATGCTGTCAGTGCCTTTTACTACATACTGAAATTTAACCTCCTTCAGGGGAAAAGAGGGTCGTTTAAAACGTGGCATTATTAAAAATTAAAGTAAAAGTGAACCCCAATTTCATCAAAAAAACAAAGCCGCCATTTGCTATTTCAAACGCACTGGCACGATCTTGAATAGCTCCAGTATAGGCCCCTCTTAATATGGAGTTGACCTGGACAAAGAGCGTTCTTTGTGGAAGCATTGAGCATGGTTGCACGGAAAAAACCCATTCACGATATCTTTTTCAAGAGAGTCTTTGGCGAAAAAAAATATGCCACGGATATCTTTCGCCTTGTCTTTACTCCAAAAGAGTTTGGGCTTTTCAATTGGAAGAGCCTCCGCCCGGAAATCACCACCTATGTCGATGAGGAGTGGAAGGAGAAGAGGACGGACTTGGTCTTTTCCGTTCAACTCAAAAACTCGAAAAAGACGGCCAAGATTCTTTTTTTAATCGAACATAAAAGTGGAGCGGATAGGAGCCTTCTCTTTCAGATGCTCGGTTATCAAGCGGTGATTTGTGCCAAGAAAAGACAACCCATCATCCCCATTTTGGTCTATCAGGGGGTAAACAAGGCCCCCTATTCAGGGCCCCTTTCCCTTCAAGAGACCCTGGAGGGACTGACCCCTGCGCTCAAAAGAGCATTTGGGAAAAACATTCTTGATTTCAAATGTAGATTGTTGGATATTCAACGATTGAAGCTCCGAGGAAAGAAGGACTTGACCGCAAGGCCAATCCTCTTTATAATGCAAAGCATAATGTCCCTGACGGAGCTTGAGGTGAGAGAACTCCTCAAAATGGCTTTGGATGTCCCCAAAAAAGAGAGGCCGCCGATTATGGGATTGGCCATGGAGTACATTCAACACCAAAGCAAGACCTTCACCTGGAAAGTCTTGCAGGAGATAGAAAGTCAGGTTTTAAAACGGGAGGATAGGTTTATGGCCGAATTTAAATTTTCGTTGGATAGGGCGGAGGAGAAAGGGCTCAGGAGGGGTGTAAAACAAGGTATGGAGCAAGGTATAGAGCAAGGTATGAAAAAGGTAGCTCTCAAAATGCTTGGAGAAGGAGCCGAAATTCACGTTATTTGTAAATACACCGATTTAACGCCGGAGCAAGTCCAGGCCCTTTCTCAAAAATCGTCGAAATCTCGAACTTGAAATACTCTGAAACGGTGAGGAATGAAAACCCACCTTCCAAACGCTTCTAGGCTCCACCGCCCCTCTTCTCCGAAACTCCAAAGTTCCCCTCTTGGGCAGTTCTATTGATAAAACTCAACTAAATAAAATCAATAACTTATCGCAACCTGCCATATTTGCAGTCTAGCTTCAAATTTGGCAGATTATGGGCCCCGGTGACCGATCCATTGACAATATGAGTAAATCGATCTAAAAGATCGAACCACTTATCTTATCAAGGAGTGCCCCCATGAAAAAGTGTCTCGGTTTTTTCCTTCTTCTCACCGCTCTCACCACCCTCGCTTCCGATGAAAACTACCAAACTTGCATGGATGAATACGATCGCCAATACGTTACTATCCCGGGACTAGAGATTGATCTCTTCCAGGAATTTAAAATCCAAGACAGCCGAGGGCCTAGGTGGGGTAAGACTGAGATCATCGAAGACGCCATTCCCGACACGGATTTTTGGGAGTATGCCTCTTATTGGAGTGAGGCCGGATACCCCACCGATGCCTGCCCCCACTTTACCGAGGACGATTTTAGAGATGCCATCCAGGAAGATCACGGGTTTGAGTGGGAGTCGGTCAAAAGACTTGAGGGTTCCCAAAGAACCGTTTTTTACTTGGCCTCTTTTTATGTGAATATCTATACTTCCGAAAAAGAGTGTTCTTTTCTTAGAGGCGATGATCGGTATGTGTTTCTCAATGAACTCGATGAGGACGGCGAACCCACCTATCTGGGTCGCCTTGCGGAAGGGCCTTGTCGAAAAAACCGTCTCAAACCACTTCTTTAAGGAGACTCCGTGAAAAAGTTATTTGGTTTTTCCCTTCTTCTCACCGCTCTCACCACCTTCGCTTCCGGTGAAAACTATCAAACTTGCATGGGTGAATACGATCAAAAATTCGTCACGATCCCGGGGCTAGAGGCAGGCCTTTTTCAAGAGTTTAAAATCCAAAACAGCCGAGGGCCTAGGTGGGGTTCTCACATCGAATATAATATCGATGATGTGGATCTTCATGAGCAGGCCTCCTACTGGAACGAAGATGGGTATCCCGATTATGCTTGTGAACACTTTACCCTAGATGATTTTGAATATGCCAATGAGGCCCAATACGATTTTGGGGTTGATTGGCAGTCGGTTAAAAGACTTGAGGGTTCCCAAAAAACCGTCTTTTACCTGGCCACTCCTTACATCACGATTTACGGCCGGGGTGGAAAAGAATGTTCTTTAGGTGTCAGCGAATACGATTTTGTTTTTCTCAATGAACTCGATGAGGACGGCGACCCCATCTATTTGGGACGACTAACGGACGATCCAACCTGCCGATAATAGGCCCTGATTGTAGGGGAGGGGAAGGCAAACCAAGCGTTTAAACCCTCAAGGCCAAAGTCGATTCCCTCTTTTTTCCAAAGCCGGGCCTTTTTTCCAAAGTGAAACCCGCTTTTTTCAACACCCTCGTCAAAACCGCTTTGGCCGCATAGGTGCTAAAGACGCAACTTTTAGCGCAGGCCTTGGAGATTAAGTTTTCCAAATGAGTTTCGTCCCATAACTCGGGGTCCGTATCCTCGCTAAAGGCATCGAAAAAGAGGCAGTGAAATTTTTTGCCAAAGTTTGTCTCGGGTTCCAAGGCCGGCCGAATGACCCATTTTTTCAAACGGATCGCCTCCTCGATTTCTCGTTTCAATTCCTCCTCCGAAAGACCGAAAAAATCCGCACTTCGCCGGACGATGTCCTCGTAAGGTCTGCCCCCTGTCCTATCGGTTTCGATCCAGTTCAACAAATCTTTCGTCAAAAGGGCGCTTTTTTCAAAACTCACAATCCTAAAATCTTTTATGCCGGATCGTTTGAGGAAGGCGATGCTCATGATCTCGTTATAGGCCAAGCCGAGACCCACGGAGAGAATGGAAGGGGCCCGGGCCAAAGATAGACTCCTCTTTAACGCCGCAATAGAGATGGCCAAACTTTCCGAAAAGGCCCCTTGCAAACTATGCATGGGCTCTCCGGTTCTAAGGTTTCTCAAGCTCGAAGAGCCGTCTTCCGTCAGGACGGGTTCAAAGGACTCATCCATAGGGGCGACCCTTACCCTTTGATCCATGTTTTAAGCTCGCTTGCGGAATGAAAACATCCCTCATCAAAAACCCAGGCCGAGATCAGTTCATGGGGAGTGATATCGAAGGCCGGGTTTTCCACCTTTCCCCCTTCCGGGGCCCAGCAAACCGACCCGAAGGAGGCGGCGATTCCTCTCACCTCCTCCCCCTTTCTTTGCTCGATGGGAATATCCGCTCCGCTCTTGCTCTTTTCGTCAACGGTGGTTCGGGGGGCGGCCACATAGAAAGGGATGCCGTGGTAGTGGGCGCTCACCGCTAAAGAGTAGGTTCCAATCTTATTGGCCGTATCGCCGTTAAGGGCCACGCGATCGGCCCCGACGATCACCTTATGGATTCTCTTGGAGGCCATGAGGGCCGCCGCCATGTTGTCACAGATCAAGGTGTAGGGGATGGCCAGTTTCTCCAACTCCCAACTCGTCAAACGGGCTCCTTGAAGAAGGGGGCGGGTTTCATCCACAAAAACATGGATGTCTTTTCCCCGTTCGTGGGCCGAGCGGATAACCCCCAAGGCCGTTCCCCGTCCCGCCGTGGCCAGCCCTCCCGTATTGCAATGGGTGAGAACCCCATCTCCATCATCGATCAAATCCATTCCGTGACGGGCAATCTTTTCACAAAGCTCTGCGTCCTCTTCAAAAATCTCTTGGGCCTTGAGTGCGATGGACCGGGCCCCATAATTTTTTTCCGCTTCCTTCAAAAGAACGTCCACGGCCCAAATCAAGTTGACGGCGGTGGGACGGGACTTTTTCAGGGAGTGGGCCCAGTAGATAAAATCCTCTTTGGAAGCCCCACCCTCTACGTACTTGGCCAAACATAAAGCGGCGGCCACTCCGATCAGGGGGGCCCCGCGAACCTTGAGTTTTTCAATGCAACGAGCCATCTCCTCAGGTGGGCCCACGACCATCCATTCCTCTACATGGGGAAGCCCACATTGATTCAAAATCTCAAGCTGTCCTCTGCGGTGGCGTATGGACAGCCCGGACAATTCCTTCATAGGGTTTTATGGCCCATCTTTTCTCTCATGGCCATGAGGGCCTCTATCTCTAAAGCGGGCAGCTTTTTGGCCCCTCCCAATTCATGGGCCGCCTTTAAAATTTGGGCACAATGTTCGAGCCGCTCCATTCCCCGATAGGCCTCTTCCAAACTCTCCCCCCAACTCAAGGCCCCGTGGCGGGCCAAGATCATGAGCTTTCTTGTGGGCAAAAAAGGACGAATGGCACGGGCCATTTCCTCCGTACAGGGGCGGGCGTAGGAAGCGATGGGAATTTTCCCTGCGGCCAAAATGACCTCCGGGAGACATTCTCCTTCGAGTTCTTCTAGGTCGGGTCTGGCGAGAGTCCAAGCGATGGCCGTGGGGGGATGGGCGTGAACCACAGCCTTGGCCTTTGGACACCTTCTGTAAACCTCAAGATGCATGGAGGATTCTCCCGAGGGATGGCCTTCCAAAACACGCCCCGAAAGGGTGATCCGGGCCAAGTCATCTTCTGCCATAAAGGCCTTGGCCTTTCCGCTCGGAGTGATCACGATTCTTTCATCGTGAAAACGATAGCTTATATTTCCGTCTGCAGCCGCCAACATATTTTTTGAGTGCAAGCGTTTGCAAAGATCCAATATCTTTTCATAGATTCCAAGACTCACCGTCCTCTCCTTAGTTCAAAGGAGGATAGCTATTTTCAAAAAGATTGGTCAAGTTCTTCTTAGCGCCGGAGCAGATGGATATTCACCTCATACTCCCTTCTCCCATGCCCCTCTTCCAGGCCAAACTCCAAAGGTGCGTCCATGGAAAAACCGGGCCCGTTTCGATGGGGGCATTTTCCAAACTCTTGAAATCCCACACGGACAAATGTTTCCTCTTCTCCTCCCAACACCACTGATAAATCCCGACCGCCAAAAAGCATCTCCTTTGAAATGCCAAAGACCCAGTAAAGGGTTCCATCCTCTACAAAAAAATCATCTTTTATGCCGTAAAAGGTTGACCCAAGTTTGATTTTAAAATCGTTTGAATCATTAAAAAACTCGATCCCCCGCAGGCTTTCCCCTTGGAAATCTCTGTAATAGATTTCACAAGACGTTCCCCTGCTCACATGATTACAATCGACATCCTCAAAAAGTTTCCTACACTCCAAAGGAGTCCATGTGGCCTTGAATGTCTTTTTATAGACCTTGCTAAAGATCTTTTTGACTTGGGTTCCCTTGACCCTGATCAAAAGAAAATCCCCTTCCTCCATGGGGCCCACAAAATGTTCCCCCGGCCCCAATCTTTCCCGAAAAAAGCCCTCCTCCCCTCCCCCCTCTTTCAAGGGAAGGGCCTTTTGAGCCTCCATCGGCCCCCCGGTTTGACACCCTCCCAAAGACCCCAATAGGGCCGTGAAAAAAAATAAAGAAAATAAAGACAATAAAGATGTGAGACATTTCATTTTTGACTCTCCCGTTTAAAATTTCTGATATTCTTTTCATAAGGCTCCAAACTTTAAAGAGAAGGGCCTAGCATTAAAAACCAATTTTTTTTCACTAATAGAACACTCCCTTGCCGAACTCAAAGGGAGAGAGCATAATTGAAAAATGGATTCTCTCAACTATTCTGGACTCTACGAGACCGTCTTTATCGAACTCGTAGGCCAAGTCAATTTCTATATGGGAATAGGGGCCCAAGTCGTCATGGCCATCCTCCTCGGAGGAATCGTGGGCTATGATCGAGAAAAAAAACTCAAATCCGCTGGCCTTAAAACCAATATCTTAATCTGCGTGGGGGCTTGCCTCTATACGAGCATGGGTCTTTTGAACCTCAATACTCCGGGAACCGTGAGCGACCCCAACCGACTGGCGGCCCAAATCGTAAGCGGGGTAGGCTTTTTGGGGGCCGGGGCCATCATCCATGGGCGGGGAAATGTCACGGGCCTTACGACGGCGGCCACGATCTGGGTGGTGGCCGCCATCGGCTATACCGTGGGCATCGGTCGCCTCTTTTCAGCGGCCCTTTTTTCCCTCACCGTTCTTCTCATCCTCAAACTCATCAACCCCATCTATCGCTTGGTCGAAAAGAGTGCGGGCCAAAAGACCTTCCAACTGGACGTGCTTTCAAAGGGCCCCATCAAAAGGATCCTCAAAGATATCATCTTGGCGGAAGGATTGGAGACCCCCCCTTTTTCCGAGGAGGTCATCGACGAGAAACAAAATGCCATCGTCACCACGGTCATTCTTTCAGCCGGCCCCCATATGATGGAAAGAATTTGCCATGAGATCGAAACCATGGTCACCGTGAAAAAGGTGAGCTACCACATCCACCAAGAGGAGAACGGGGAAATCAATCCCTCCACCCCCTCCTCATAAGGCCTGTCGCATCATCCTCTTTTGAGGTAACTGCTCACCCCCCGGCAATCTTGGCAGTCGACTGCCTCGTCGCTTCCCTGCGACGTGCAGGAAGCACGCCTCGGTCGCTCCTCGTTGCCTCCTACCAATCTTATCCGGGTGGAGAACAGTTACCTTGCCTT